>CACKFK010000012.1 GCA_902599445.1 uncultured Alphaproteobacteria bacterium | reverse complement strand
CTTTTGGGGCATAATCCATATCAACTTTAGTACTAAACCCATATTTGTATTTTTTGCCTAAGGCTTTGACAGAATCTACCGTATCTTGGTCAATACCCTCTTTAACATCTAAATTATTTTCTTGCATAACTACTCTTTCTTAAAATCAATACAAAATTCTTCATGCTGCCTTCCTTTGCCATTCTTTTAATTGCGAAGACCATACTTCTATAAATCTCTCTAAATCTTCATTTATTGTACTAAACCCAATCGAGACTCTGATACCACAATCACTTAATTCTTTTGAGTAACCCATGGATTCAAGACCCCTACCTTTATCTTTTTTCCCATTAGAACAGGCCATCCCAGAAGACACCGAGAAACCTTCTAAATCTAGACCTGCAACTTGGAGATCTCCTTTCCACCCACGAGTGATGAAATAACTAGTATTTGGCAATCTATTGACAGCTTCACCCACTATAATAGTTTCAGGATTTACCTCCTTGATCATACGTTCTAAATAATCACGTTTTTTCTCGATCTCAACCTGTATCCCAGATTTTATTGCAACTAATCTATCTTCAACTGCAGCTGTGAAACCTAAAACATTTGCTAAATTCTCTGTACCAGACCTCAAACCAGATTCTTGACCTCCCCCTTTGATCAAGGGTTCTATGGATGAAGTGTCCTGAACAAGCAATGCTCCAACGCCTTTTGGCCCACCAATCTTGTGAGAAGATATTACCGCAAATTCATAACAAATATTGGAAAAATCAATACATATTTTTCCAAATGCTTGAACAGCATCTGTAAGTAATATTCCATCTGGCACATCCTGAATTATTCCAGTTTCTGAATTAGCCATTTGCAAGCTTGAACTTCCAGGATCATTTACTGCAACCAACCCGGATTCACTCACGTCTAAATAGTGTTCTGCCCAAACTTTCACACAATCATGCTCTATCAGGGCACATTTAAAGGGGTGGGAATGAAGTATCATCGAAGCCGCTTCTGTTGCTCCAGAAGTGAAAACAATTGAATGGCGAGAAGGTATTCCGACAATTTCAGCTATTCTGTCTCTCGCTTTCTCCAAAGCATTTCTTGCCTCTCGACCTTCAAAATGAATTGATGACGGATTCCCATGTTGCTGCAGAGAACGTATGATTGCACTATAGGCCTTTTCCGATAAAGGTTCTGATGCATTCCAATCTAAATAAACCCGTTTCATGTATGCTAATTGTCCGACACAGATACAAAATTTGGAACAGCAGGGCATGGATTGAGCTGGTCGTTTGCTATATCAGACAAACGCACCTGATGTAAAAAAACATACATACTGGCCGACAATTGTTCCCACATTTTACCTGCCAACACCTCTTCCTTAGTTTCAACTTTTTCAACTTCTTTTTTTCTCTCTGCAGCTAAATCTAAATCTTGATCAACTGCTTTCAAAATCTCTGTTATTCTTAGCGTTTCAGCTGATTTAGATATTACATAACCACCCGTAGCACCTCTAAATGATTTCACTACACCAGCCCTTCTCAATTTAACAAAAAGTTGTTCAAGATAGGGCAGAGAAATATTTTGTCTCTCTGAAATTTCTGAAAGACTGACCCTCTTTTCGTTACTCCTATTCGACAAATCAACCAATGCTATAAGAGCGTAACGCCCTTGGGTGTTCAACTTCATAATTTCCTTCACCTAAATAGTTGACTAAAACATATTAAACACGTTACTGAATATATTCAGATTACTATATATATACTTTAGAATCATTCTAGAATACTGGTTTAAGATGGTCAAGAAGTTAGAAATTAATATGGAGTGCAAATGCCCGAAGTAATCTTCCCAGGACCTGATGGTCGTCTTGAAGGACGTTTTCACCCCCAAAGATCTCCTGACTCACCCATTGCAATTATTT
The DNA here is from genome assembly GCA_902599445.1 of uncultured Alphaproteobacteria bacterium. Lineage (GTDB taxonomy): Bacteria > Pseudomonadota > Alphaproteobacteria > Rhodobacterales > Rhodobacteraceae > CACIIZ01. The sequence goes on along the minus strand of CACKFK010000012.1, from coordinate 47,971 downwards.
TACACCCACACCCTGAATATAGTGGCACTATGAATAACAAAGTTGTTTATAATTTGCATTATTGCTTTTTCAATATGGGATTTTCTTGCTTGAGGTTTAATTTTAGGGGAGTGGGCAAGAGTGAGGGCACTTTTGACCAAGGTGTCGGAGAGTTAGCTGATGCAACCTCTGCACTAGATTTTTTACAATCCCATGTATCAAATGCAAGAGCCTGCTGGGTAGTGGGTTTTTCTTTTGGATCATGGATTGGTATGCAAATCTTGATGCGCCGACCTGAAGTGACTGGGTTTGTTGCCATTTCTCCACCAGCAAATACTTATGATTTTTCATTCTTGGCACCATGTCCATCTTCAGGCTTAATTATAAATGGTTCAAATGATCGAGTTGTTCCTTCACAGAAGGTAACTGACCTAGTAAATAAGTTGCAACAACAAAAAGGTATTGTAATTACCCACCAAGTTATCGAGAATGCCAACCATTTCTTTGATCCAGGAATGGAACAGATGTTAGAAGCCACAAAAAAATATGTTCAAAAGCGACTCACAGAAAATACCCGCTAACCTATTCAAATGTCTCTAGATAACAAACTACAATCAGACTTCTTACAAGTACTAAGCAAACGTGGTTTTATTCACGATTGTACGGACCTTAATGGGCTAGACAAAATTTGCTGCGATAAGAAAGAAATGATTGCCTATGTAGGCTATGATGCAACAGCACGATCCCTACACGTTGGACACTTAGTTAATATAATGATGTTGCGTTGGTTCCAGAAATTTGGAGGCCAGCCTATAACCTTAATTGGAGGGGGAACAACAAGAGTGGGAGACCCTTCATTTAGATCAGAAGAGAGACCTTTAATAAGTACAGAAGAGATAGGATCCAATATCAAATCGCTTAGAACTGTCTTCAATAAATACCTCAATTACAAAAAGGAATTCAACCCTGCTTTAATGGTAAACAATGCCTCTTGGCTAACAAAACTAAATTATTTAGACTTCTTAAGGGATTTTGGAAGGCATTTTTCTATTAATCGAATGCTTTCCTTTGAGGCCGTAAAAACGAGATTAGATAGAGAACAATCGTTGAGCTTTTTAGAGTTCAATTATATGCTACTGCAGGCTTATGATTTTTTGGAGTTAAATAGGAATTTTGGATGTTGCCTTCAAATTGGAGGATCTGATCAATGGGGTAATATAGTATCTGGCATAGACTTGATTAGGCGAGTTTCTGACGTTCATACTTTTGGTCTAACATCGCCACTTATAACCACGGCTGATGGGAAAAAGATGGGTAAATCTCATGGAAAGGCAGTGTGGCTAAATTCAGCACTACTATCGCCATATGAATTTTGGCAGTTCTGGAGAAATACTGCTGATAGCGATGTAAAGAAATTTCTGCTTCTCTACACAGAATTACCCTATGAAGCTTGTAATAACTATGGTGCATTGCAAGGCCATCAAATCAATGATGCAAAGATCTTATTAGCTAATCAAATCACTGAGTTGTGCCACGGAAAGAAAGCCGCTCTGACATCAAATGCTACAGCAATTAAAGTATTTGAAGAAGGTAAGATTGATTCAAATTTGCCAACACAAACAATAAGCTTATCTGATCTAAAGCCAGCGATAAATATAACACAATTACTTGTTAAATCAGGTCTGGTCTCAAGTGGAAAAGAGGCTAAACGTCTGATTGCTGAAGATGGAGCTAGATACAATGACATGTTAGTTACTTCTCCAACTTTTAAATTAACTCCAGAACACTTTAGAGAATCTGTGAAGCTTTCTGCAGGTAAGAAAAGGCATGTACTACTCAAGCTTGATAATGATTGATTAGAATATCACTCTAATCTCGAGATACAATAGTAATCTTTTTCATAAAATCAGGATCTTGCGCTACCATCCCATTATTTGCCTGATCACCCTTTTTAATTTCATCGATTATATCCATCCCAGAGGATACTTTGCCAAATACGGTATACTTTCCATTCAAAAAATGACCGTTTTCTAGCATGATAAAAAATTGGCTATTAGCAGAATTGGGGTCTTGAGAGCGTGCCATACCCACTATTCCACGATCAAAAGGTTGAGATGTAAACTCAGCATTCAAATCATCCAATTGAGATCCTCCTCTTCCAACCATTGTTGGTAGATATTCATTAAAGACATTTCCAAATACTACATCGCCAGTCTGTGCCATAAAACCTTCAATCACTCGATGAAAAGCAACTCCGTCATAATTTTTGTCGGACACCAGTTTCTTTATTTGAATGACGTGATTAGGGGCCAAATCCGACAAAAGTTCGATCTCTACAACTCCTTCTACCTGCCCTGAAATTTCTATTCGCATGAAATCTTTTGCTGAAATTGAGATAGAGGAGATAAGAAATAAAAATCCTGTTAAAACTAAACGCATTGCAGATCTCCTGAAGTTTTCATTAACTATTTTACTCGTGCAGAAACTATTTTATCGGGATTCTCCACTGTTCCATTGTCATTTGCATCACCTTTCTTTATAGCATCCACAAATTTCATGCCTCTGGTAACTTTCCCAAGTACGGTATAATTTCCGTTAAGAAAATGGCCTTCCTGTAACATTATAAAAAATTGGCTGTTAGCAGAATTAGGATCCTGAGATCTAGCCATACCTAAAACTCCCCTATCAAAAGGTATATCAGAAAACTCTTGTTTCAAATTGGGGTGTTCCGAACCACCTGTTCCACAACGACTTGGTACATAGTTCTTCTCTTTATTACCATATAAAACGTCACCTGTTTGAGCCATAAAACCATCAATCACTCTATGAAATACAACGCTGTCATATAAGCCAGCTTGCACCAATTCAGTAATACGCTCTATATGGTTAGGAGCTATCTCTTTGAACAACCTGCAAACAACTGTTCCGTTTTGCAGTTTCAAATAGAGTGAAGGACCTATCGGAAGTTTTTTTGCCATATTATTTGCCTCTATTACTTTCTTTAGATTAACTCAATCTGGTTTCTGTTGTGAAAAAGATAGCAATCTTTTTTGCACGGATTCAGGTACAAATTCTTCTGTTTTCCCTCCAAGCCTGGCTATTTCTTTAACCAATTTAGAAGCTATTGATTGATAACTGTTATCTGCCATAAGAAAGACTGTCTCGATTCCGCTCGAAAGCACCCTATTCATTCCAACCATTTGAAATTCATACTCAAAATCTGATACAGCTCGCAAACCTCTGACAATCACACTTGCATCAACATCCTTTGCACAATCTATTAACAAATTTTCAAAAGGGTGGGTAATTATTTTAATTCCACGTTCTATAGCAATCGGAATAATTTCTTCATCAATCATTTGAACCCTTTCTTCTAAACTAAACATTGGTGACTTGGCATTGTTAATAGCCACTCCAATGATAAGCTTGTCTACCAAGCTCGAAGCTCGTCGAATTATATCAACATGCCCGAGCGTTAGAGGATCAAATGTTCCTGGATATAGACCTATTCGCATTAAACTTCCTATCCATACTTGCGACAAACGGTATCAGTGACAAATAGAATTTTCAAACAAAATTCTATTCAGAAATTCCCCAGTAAAGCTTTGCTTCTGTTTTGAAACATTCTCCGGGGTACCTTGAGCAATCACTTGACCACCAGAATCTCCACCTTCTGGACCAATATCAACAATAAAATCAGCAGTTTTTATAACATCAAGATTGTGTTCTATAACTATTACTGAATTCCCTTGGTCAACCAATTTATGAAGGACTGCAAGCAAATTTTTTATATCTTCAAAATGCAGTCCTGTAGTCGGTTCGTCAAGGATATATAAAGTCTTACCAGTTGACCTTCGAGATAACTCTTTGGAAAGCTTTACTCTTTGAGCTTCTCCTCCAGATAAGGTTGTGGCGGACTGACCTACCTTAATATAACCTAAGCCAACATGAATAAGGGTTTTCATTTTCTCTCTAATCGCTGGTACAGCCGAAAAAAGTTCACTGGCCTCTTGAACCGTAAGACTTAACACATCTGAAATACTCATGCCCTTAAATTTGATTTCCAAAGTTTCCCTGTTATACCGATTTCCTTTGCAGCTCTCGCACATCACATATACGTCAGGCAAGAAGTGCATTTCGATCTTGATTAACCCATCACCTTTGCAAGCCTCACACCGTCCTCCTTTGACATTAAAAGAAAACCGACCAGCATTGTAGCCCCGAGCTCGAGCCTCCGGTAATCCAGCAAACCATTCTCTGATTGGGGCAAAAGCTCCTGTATAGGTAGCAGGATTTGACCTTGGTGTTCTACCTATGGGGGATTGATCAATATCGATAACTTTGTCTAAAAACTCTATGCCTCTTATCTCTTTGTGTTCGGCTGGAGTTACTCGAGAAGAATTCAGGTTTAAAGATACAGACTTAAATAATGTTTCGATAACTAAAGTTGACTTCCCTCCCCCAGAAACCCCTGTTACACAAGTGAAAACACCCAACGGGAAACGAATATCAATTCCTTTCAAATTGTTACCTTTAGCACCAAGGACTTCAATGAATAGTCCGTTACCTTTTCTTCTAGCCAAGGGAATATCAATCTTCAATACACCGGACAAATATTTTCCTGTTATAGATTCCTTAGAGGTTTTAATTTCATCAGGAGTTCCAGCTGCGACAACCTGACCTCCATTAACACCAGCCCCGGGACCAATATCTATTAAATGGTCAGCCTCCAGCATAGCTTCTTGATCATGTTCCACAACGATTATAGTATTTCCTTGATCCCTAAGGTTCTTCAAAGTTGTCAATAATCTAGCGTTATCTCTCTGATGTAGCCCTATAGAAGGTTCATCAAGCACATACAGAACCCCCGTAAGGCCTGAGCCAATCTGGCTGGCCAATCTAATTCTTTGACTTTCTCCACCAGACAATGTTCCAGAAGTTCTATTCAAAGTAAGATAGCCTAAACCTACATCCTTCAAAAAATTTAATCTTTCTCTAATTTCTTTGATAATTGTTTCTCCTACTTTTTTGTTCTGCTTACTAAGGGTTTCAAGAATTTTTTCAAACCTCAAGAGCATTTCCTTGACAGATAAACGACCCATTTCCCCTATATTTATGTTTGCTACCCTCACTGCTAGCGCTTCAGCATTTAATCTAAATCCTTTGCACTCTTCACACTGTCGATCGTTTCGATATCGGTCAAACTCTTCTCTAACCCAGCTACTTCCAGCCTCTCGATACCTCCTTTCAAGATTTGGGATAACGCCTTCAAAAGACCGATGGACCTCATAAACACTGCCACCTTCATTATATTTAAAATGGATTTTTCGCCCATTTGAGCCATTTAGAAATAAGTTTCTAACGTCATGCTTTAAGTCTTTCCAAGGAGTGTTTAATGAAAAATCATAAATAGAAGCCAGAGAAATTAGTGTTTGATCAATATATGGAGACTTCTTTTTGTGCCAGGGCAATAAAGCTCCCTCAGACAAACTTAAGCCTATATTAGGAACAATTAGCTTTTCATCAAAAAAAGATTCTACACCTAATCCGTCACACTTTTTGCAAGCACCAGTAGGTGCATTAAAGGAGAACAGCCGTGGTTCTATTTCTGCAATCGTGAAACCTGATACAGGACAAGCAAAATTTTCTGAAAAGACCAACCTTTCATTTTCCTTATTGTTCTCTGAAATGAGTTCTATGACGGCTATCCCTTCTGCCAGATCGAGTGTAGTTCGAAGGCTATCAACTAACCTACTTTCAATCCCTGGTTTAATTACAAGCCTATCGACAACAACATCGATACTGTGCCGGAAGTTCTTCTCTAAAACAGGTGCATCTTCAAATTCATAAAACCTCCCATCAACTTTAATTCGTTGAAACCCCTTTTTTTGTAGTTCTGAGAGTTCTTTCTTATATTCTCCTTTTCTATCCCGCACAATAGGGGCAAGAAGGTAAATCTTTGTATTTTCTTTCAATTCCATTATCTGGTCAACCATATCAGACGGTTGTTGTGCTTTAATTGGTAAACCAGTTGCTGGGCTAAAAGGAGTACCTACTCTAGCAAAAAGTAGCCTTAGATAATCATAAATTTCCGTTACTGTTCCAACCGTTGATCTAGGGTTTTTACTTGTGGTTTTTTGTTCTATGGAAATGGCTGGCGAAAGACCAGAAATGTTATCGACATCCGGTTTATGCATGACATCTAAGAATTGTCTTGCATATGCGCTAAGACTTTCTACATACCTCCGTTGTCCCTCGGCATAAATAGTATCAAAAGCAAGACTTGATTTTCCTGACCCAGATAAGCCGGTAATTACGACAAACCGATTCCGTGGGATAGTTATATCAATGGATTTTAGGTTATGCTCTCTGGCTCCTATTACCTTAATCTCATTTTTCTCCACCATTTGGGTAGCCCATCCATTATCCAATTTTGGTACCAAGAAGTCTGTGTTTTAACTACTTATTCATGATTTTGAAATAGTAAATGTCTGGCGTGAAAATTTAGGTTTAAATAATTGAAAAAAAAACATATCTTACTTCAATATTGGTTTTATGGAGGTAAATATGGCCGGAAGTGTTAACAAAGTAATAATTGTGGGAAACCTTGGTAAAGATCCAGAAATTAGAACCTTCCCAAACGGGGGAAAGGTCTGCAACTTTCCGGTAGCCACGTCTGAAACTTGGAGAGATAGAAATTCCGGAGAAAAGCAAGAAAGAACCCAATGGCATAATATAGCAATTTTTTCTGAACCATTAGTGAATATTGCAGAAAGATTTCTCAAGAAAGGGTCTAAGCTCTATATCGAAGGTCAACTCGAAACGAGAAAGTGGCAGGACAATTCTGGCGCAGACCGATACAGTACCGAAGTAGTGTTACGACCATACCGCGGTGAAATCACATTACTAGATAACAAACCTGAAACAGGAACTGCATATCAAGCAGAAGAATCACAAATGCTTGACAAATCTTCTACCCCTGAAAGTATCCCTAGTTTTGCAGTCGATGATTTTGATGATGAAATACCGTTTTAAACTGCGCTTGAGGCTTTTGAACTATCATTCGATCATTAAATGTTATAACGTCTGCATTATACAAGTTTTAACAGCAACATAGCGATAAGATCTAAGAAAAGGGGTCACCATGGAAGATGATTCCGACCAAATATCAGGAAACAGCTCAATAGAGACTATCCAAATTCAAGATGAGATGAAAACATCTTATCTAGATTATGCCATGAGTGTGATTGTTAGCCGAGCAATTCCAGATCTTAGGGATGGATTGAAACCAGTTCATAGAAGAATTCTCTATGCAATGCATGAAACTGGAAATACTCCCGACAAGCCATACCGAAAATCAGCACGTCCAGTAGGAGACGTGATGGGTAAATATCATCCCCATGGCGACAGTGCTATTTATGATGCTTTAGTAAGAATGGCTCAAGATTTCTCTATGTCTGCCCTATTAATCGATGGGCAGGGTAATTTCGGATCAATTGATGGTGATTCAGCGGCAGCCATGCGCTACACTGAAGTGAGGTTAGCTAAGATCACTCAAGGCATCCTTGCCGACATTGAGAAGGAAACTGTTGATTTTCAAGATAACTACGATGGGAAAGATCTTGAACCCTCTGTTTTACCTGCTAGGTTACCCAACCTCTTCTTAAACGGGGCTGCTGGCATAGCCGTAGGAATGGCAACAAATATTCCTCCCCATAATTTAGGAGAACTTATCCGTGCGACCAAAAAGCTTATCCTGGAGCCACAAACTAGTTTGGAAGATTTATTAGATCTAGTTCCAGGTCCAGATTTTCCTACAGGTGGCTTAATTCTAGGATACAGCGGTGCACGTCGGGCATATTCGGAAGGCCGCGGTTCTATCTTGATTAGAGCTAAGACAGAAGTAGAGGCAATCCGTAAAGATCGATCAGCTATAATAGTAACAGAATTACCCTATCAAGTTAATAAAGCTAACTTAATAGAAAAAATCGCAGATCTGGCAAAAAATAAAAAAGTAGAAGGGATTTCACATATTCAAGATGAATCTGATAGGTTTGGAATACGTGTTGTTATTGAGTTAAAAAGAGATGCGACTGCAGAGGTTGTACTTAACCAATTATTCCGTTTCACTCCACTACAAACTAGTTTTGGTTGCAACTTGCTTGCACTCAATAAAGGCAAGCCAGAACAGCTTAATTTGAAAATGTACCTTGAAGAGTTCATAGAGTTCCGAGTAGAAATCGTCACAAAAAGAACGGCCTATGATCTAAGAAAAACCAGAGATAGGAGCCACTTATTATGTGGACTTGCAGTAGCAGTTTCTAATATTGATGATGTTGTAAATCTGATTAGAAACTCTGCCGATGGAACAGAAGCAAGAAAGAGACTAATGGAACAGAGGTGGCCGTCAAATGATATCCTTCATTATATAGAACTCATTGATGACCCTTCCCACAAACCAAATAAAGACGGAACTTACAACCTTACTGAAAACCAGGTCAAGGCGATCCTGGATTTAAGACTACAACGTCTCACTGCACTTGGTATTAAAGAAGTTTCAGAGGAGCTTACTGAGCTTTCTAAAAACATTAAAAGGTATTTAGATATCTTAGATTCGAGAAACAATATACTAGATATTGTAGTGGAAGAGCTTGATGATTTGGTTAAAAATTATGCAATCGAGCGCAGATCCCAAATAGTACCATTTGAAGGGGATACTGAGGACGAAGATCTAATTGAAAAGGAAGAAATGGTTGTTACTGTTACTGCTGGGGGATATATCAAAAGAACAGCCTTATCAGAATATCGAGAACAAAAGCGTGGGGGGAAAGGTTCGCTAGGCATGAATCCAAAGGAGGAAGATGTCGTCACGAACTTGTTTGTGGCAAACACACATACTCCCCTTCTGTTTTTCTCTACTGATGGGATTGTCTACAAAATAAAAACTTGGAAATTGCCTATTGGAGGAAGAAACTCTCGAGGTAAAGCAATAATCAATATTCTACCTATAACTACTGGAAAATCTGTCGCTGCCATAATGCCAGTGGAGGCAGACGAAGAAACTTGGGATAATCTACAAATTTTCTTCTCTACTTCAACTGGTAGCGTGAGACGCAATGCTCTTTCTGATTTTACAAAGGTACAATCTAATGGAAAGATTGCTATGAAATTGCCAAAAGAAACAAATTTGGTCGATGTTAAAATTTGTTCGGAATTGGATGACGTCCTTCTTACTACTTCTTTAGGCAAGGCCATAAGGTTCGCTGTTACGGACGTAAGAGTGTTTAAAGGAAGGGATTCAACGGGAGTGAGAGGTATTCGGTTAGCTAGAAATGATTTTGTTGTCTCAATGGCCATAATTAGGCATGTAAATGTATTGTCAGAGGAACGATCAGCTTATTTCAAGATGAGAAGAGCGATCACTGGTGAGATTTCTGTTGAGGAGGGTAGCAATGATAATTTGGTCACTATTTCAAAAGAACGTTACACTGAATTGTCAGCTGCAGAAGAATGGATTCTAACCTTAACTGCTTCCGGGTATGGCAAAAGATCTTCAGCCCATGAATTTAGAGTTTCGGGAAGGGGTGGACAAGGAATTACTGCAGCTAATTTACTTAGAAGAGATGATACCATTGTAGCTTCCTTTCCAGTTGAAGAGGATGATCAAATAATGCTTGTTACTTCCGCTGGTCAAGCAATAAGATGCCCTGTAACTGGAATATCTAGACAGTCTAGAACGGCCTCTGGCGTGAAAGTTTTTAATACATCAGAAGATGAGAAGGTTGTATCAGTTGCATGGATCGCAGAAAAAAACGATGAAGACCCTCCGCCTGCCTAAAGTTATTAAATTTTTCTGACAACACCACATGTTACCTATGAATAATTCTACAATTAAAATTGTTGGTGCAGGGCTAGCCGGTTGTGAAGCTGCGTGGCAATTAGCTAACAGAGGTTTTAAGGTAACATTATGTGAAATGAGGCCAGAGAAACCAACTGCAGTGCATAAAACAGAAAAATTTTGTGAATTGGTTTGCTCAAACTCTTTTAGATCAAATGATGACGAAAAAAATGCTGTGGGTCAACTAAAATGGGAGTTGAGATCTGCGCAAAGTTTAATTATGCAAACAGCCGACAACAATTCCGTTCCTGCCGGTGGTGCGCTAGCCATCGATCGAACAGAATTTTCTGATAAAATTACTAAAAAAATTTACAGTCATCCTCTAATAGAAGTTTCTCATGGGGAAGTTTGTGATCTTTCACCAGAGAATGGAACTACCATTATAGCTACTGGACCGCTTACTTCAGACGCCTTGGCACACAAACTTAAGGCTATCACTAAATCTGAAAATTTGGCCTTCTTTGATGCTATCGCACCTATCATTTATTTAGAAGACGTTGATATGACTAAGGCATGGTTCCAATCTCGATATGATAAAGGGGAAAATAGTCTAGAAAAAACAGCTTATTTGAACTGTCCTATGACTGAAGAAGAGTACGAAGACTTTGTAGCCGCCTTAATTAGTGCACCGAAAATAGAATTCAAAGAATGGGAAAAAGAAACTCCATACTTCCAGGCCTGTCTACCGATCGAAATTATGGCAGAAAGAGGGAGTGAGACTTTAAGATTTGGCCCAATGAAGCCTGTCGGTTTAAGAAATCCCCATGCCCAGTATAGTCGCCCACATGCAGTGGTTCAGTTAAGACCTGACAATAAAGCCCAAACTCTATATAACATGGTTGGATTTCAAACTAAAATGAAGCACTCTGCACAAATAGAAATATTTCAAAAGATACCAGGTTTGCAACAAGTTAAATTTGCTCGATTGGGAGGCATACATCGAAATACCTTCATTAATTCACCTGAAATCTTGCAACCTGATTTGAGCCTCAAAGAACATCCTCTTGTTTACTTTGCTGGTCAAATAACGGGCGTGGAAGGCTATGTGGAGAGCACCGCAATAGGCCTTTTGGTGGCCCTTTTTATTTCTGAGAAAATTGCAGGAAGATCCCACTCCTCTCCACCACTTACCACAGCCCTAGGAAGTCTTCATAACTATTTACTTTTTAAGAATAAAAAGGTTTTGTTTCAACCCATGAATATAAACTTTGGATTGTTTGAAGATATTGCTCCAGTTGGAAACCAGAAGCTCAAAAAGGACGATCGAAAAATGGCTTTAACTAATAGAGCAAAAAAGGACTGGAATGAATGGTTTAATCCGAGATTCAATTTCAAATCAATCGGAATAAAAATGTCAGTATAATGCTTATTTCAAGATTTGCACCCTCCCCCACTGGACTATTACACCTCGGGCATGCTTATTCTGCATTTTTGACGCAAAATCTCGTTGAAAATAATTCTGGTTCCTTACTCCTGAGAATAGAAGACATAGATAAGACCAGATGCACCTCTGATTTTGAAAAACAAATATATAGAGACCTAAAATGGCTGGGTATTCATTGGAATGATACTCCAATAAGGCAATCTGATAGGTTATCATGTTACTCATATTATCTGAAAAAGCTTGCAAAAAAAGGTCTAACATATGGTTGCGACTGTACAAGGTCAGATATAAAAAGAGCTCTCTCAGCACCTAATACGCCCAGAAAGAACTCTAACACAACAGTATACCCAGGAACCTGCCGAGAAAAGAACCTATCTCTTGATAACCAAAACATTAGACTTAACATTGTGAAATCGATAGCTTATCTAAAAAAAAATACCTTAAATTTTTGTGAGGAAGGTACTGGCCCAAATGGTGAGAGCGGCACTCAAGTTGTTTCTCTAGATTCGCTGGCAAAAAATTACGGTGACTTCATAATAGCTAGAAGAGATATTAACACATCCTACCATCTTTCTGTTACAGTAGACGACGCCTGCCAAAAAATCACACATGTGTCCCGGGGAAATGATTTATTTTATATAACACCCATGCACATACTTTTACAAAAGCTATTAGATTTTAATACCCCTAAATATGTGCACCACCCTTTAATCACAGATGGCCATGGTCATAAGTTGTCTAAGAGCAAAGGATCTGAAAGTATCTTAAACTTTAGGGAATCTGGAAAAGACTTGGAAACAATTAAATCTATGCTTGTTTGCAACAGTAATTAAGACATCCGAGTTAAAGACACATTGTCACAAATCCTTTTCGGTACTAGAATTCCTTTAAAACTCAATCTGATTACTTCATATTGTACAAGAGTTATCTAATTTTTAAATTGATGCATAGACAAGTTATTCGATAGAAAATGAAACTGTATACTGAAAAGATCCTCAAACTAGCTACCGAAATACCTCTCATAGGTAAAATTGATAATGCTGACAAGACAGTATCTCTCAGATCACCCATATGTGGTTCTGCAATTACAGTTTACATTAATCAACACCAAGGTAGAATCAAAGAATTCCGACAAGAGGTAAAAGCTTGTGCATTAGGTCAAGCCTCTGCATCAATTCTAGCTAATAACATTATAGGTTTGGATCTCCCCGAAATAAGTGCTTTACATAATTCTGTAAAAGGCATGCTCGAAAAAAATTTGCCAGCCCCAGCCCCCCCTTTTTCAAACTACGAATTACTACGCCCGGCCACCGATTTCAAGAATCGCCACGCATCAATTCTCTTAGTGCTCGAGGCAACAAAGAATGCACTCCAAGAAAAATAATGGGAAATCAACTAAAAATTACAAAATACCATTATTATTAGATAATTAACCAATAATATTGTCAATGCTAGAGCACTCGTTTTGCCGAAGAATTTAACTTTTGATAAAATTTCTGTAGCCATTTCAAACCTATATGTTCATGTTTTGTTCTAACCTATCGAATTATATTGATGTTGTAAAGAAGAAATTTAACTTGACCTGATTAATGACAAAGATTCTTCTCTCCCCATTAGGAATAATAATAATCGTATGTTGTATCCCTCCGCATCTTTTAAAGATGGATTCCTATGTATGAGTGCACGTGCATCTTCCTGAGCCCATGACAAAATATCAGAATGGCATCCCAGATCTGCTAACCTGAACTTTGGAATTCCAGATTGTTGGAAACCTAAGGGATCTCCACCTCCTCGCATTTTCAAATCTTCTTCAGCTATATGAAACCCATCGCTATTATTTCTTAAAATTTCCAATCTTTCTTTACCAGCCTTACTCAAATGATTCGAATAAACTAAGGTACAGCTTGAATGTAGATCCCCACGGCCGACTCTCCCACGTAACTGGTGGAGTTGTGCAAGACCAAAGCGTTCGGCTCCTTCTATAATCATTATTGAAGCATTTGGAACATCAATACCAACTTCAATTACTGTTGTAGCTAACAAAATATCAATCATACCATTAAGAAAAGATTGCATAATATCATTTTTTTCCTCTTCAGGCATTTTCCCATGTAAAATTTTTACATTTAAATTTGGACAGAATTTCCTTAGCGTCTTAAAACGTTTCTCTAGAGCGACTAATTCTGAATTTTCTGCCTCTTCTATTAGGGGGCAAACCCAATAAGCCTGTTCTCCTCTTTCGCAAGCTAATCTGAGTCTTTTCAATAAAGGTTCAGTCTTTGACTCAGAAATGACCGCCGTATTGATTTTCTTTCTATTCAGAGGTTTTTGGTCAATTATAGAAACATCTAAGTCACCATAATTGGACAACTGTAAAGTCCTAGGTATAGGGGTGGCGGTCATTACTAATATATCAATTAAATCTCCTTTTTTGATAAGATCAAACCTTTGCTTCACTCCAAACCTATGTTGCTCATCTATAACTGCTAATTGCAGATTCTTAAATTGGACGTCTTTTTGGAAGAGAGCATGAGTCCCTATTATTATTTGGACAGAACCAGTCCTTATCTCTTCCAACCTTTGCTCTCTAACCTTCGGCTTTATTTTTCCAGTTAGTATTGCTGTTTTAACACCAATATCCTTGATAAGTTTCGTTAAATTCCGGTGATGCTGTTGTGCTAATAGATCTGTAGGAGCCATTAGGGCACACTGACCCTCATTTTCTGTTATAAAGAGCATTGAAACGAATGCCACCAGAGTCTTACCAGACCCTACATCACCCTGCAGCAATCTAAACATTGGGGGAGGATTTGATAAATCAGTTTTAACTTCCCCTATGCAGCGAACTTGAGCTTTCGTTAACTCAAATGGCAATTTCTTAACGAGTTTTTGAGATAATTGTCCCAAAATTGGCTTACGGTTCTTACTCGAATCTCTAACCTTTTTCCGCGCAAGAGCCAGACAAACCTGGTGGCTAAATAAGTCGTCATAGGCTAAACGAAGACGAAATGGAGAATTCAAGGAAAAATCATCATCAGATTGTGGATTATGAACTCTCTCAAGGCTCTCTTTATAACCTTTCCATCCATTACTAGAAATTCTATTACTTTTAATCCACTCAATGTCATTCACTTCCTTAGGAATCATTTTTAATACTTTTTGAACAGACCGAAAAAATAATTTTTGAGACACCCCTCTTGTAAGGGAGTATAAAGTTTCCTCAGTTGGGATTGCCATAGTTTGATTTGATCCTTGTATGTATTCCGGATGTATTATTTGGAACACATTATTGAACCTTTCCAATTTTCCCGAGATAACAAGATCTTTATTAATTGGGAAATTTGCAACCAACCATTCACGCTTTGCATTAAAGAATACGAGATTAAACTTACTTACAGTATCAGTAACTTCAATAACCGATGGAAATCGAAACCTCTTAAAAATATGCTTTCTAACAATTACTTTTATAATGATGTTATCATTTAGGTTTTCATCATTAACGACTTTCACCAATTTCCTTCGCTTCATGCCTATTGGCATTGAATATAGAAAGTCTATGGGCTTGGATATCCTAATCTTAGTAAGGTGAGTAGTTGTCCGCCGTCCAACACCTTCCAATTTAGTAAGGTTACCAAATAGAGCAAAAAGATATTCCGGTCTGCTGACTAATTTCATAGAATGGCCTATTTGGTGTAAGATTATGATAAAATTAAGTTTTTATTAAGTTAAACCAATCTTTTTCTGCCAAGACTTTAATCCCAAATTCCTTAGCTTTCTTTAGCTTTAAACCTGCTCCATCACCAGAAATTAGTATATCGGTTTTGGAAGAAATGGTATTGGAAACCTTTGCACCCATCTTTTCCGCATACGACTTCGCTTCGGATCTAGTCATACTGTGCAAAGACCCGGTAAACACTACTGTTAATCCAGAAACTGGACTCGAAACTCTCTTTGATATTGATTTTATCACATTTATTTCTGAGGCCAACTCCTCACAAAGGATTTGGTTCTCTTTATTACTAAAATAATTCTTTAATTCTTCTGCACTTTTTAGACCTATTCCATCTATATTGTAGAGTTCTTCCAGTACATCAAGTTCACCCTCAGATATGCTAATCATTTTTGTATAAAATGTTGGCCAACACTCATAATACCTAGCCAAAAGTAAAGAAACAACCTCACCTACATAGCGGATACCTAAAGCATTAATAAATTTTTCAAGGCTTATAGTTCTACTAGTCTCAATCGAATTAAAAAGTTTGTCTGCAGATTTTTTACCCCAGTTCACCAACTCTTCCAATGGCTTTTCACTATTTTCCCCATGATTTTTTCTTAATCTAAATATGTCTGCAGGTTGTGAAAGCCAGCCCAGATCATAAAAGTTTATTATTTGTTTTTCTCCGAAACCATCGATGCAAAAACCTTGCTTGGAGACAAAATGTTTTAAACGCTCTAATACCTGAGCTCTGCATGAAAGTCCTGCATTACAGCGGGTGACTGATTCATTCTTTTCTTTTATGACTTTGCTCCCACATTCTGGACAGGATATAGGAAAAACAAATGGCTCAGAATCTCTTGATCTTTCTGATAAGTTAATTGATTTAATTTTTGGAATCACGTCACCCGCTCTATAGACACTAACCAAATCTCCGACCCTGATATCAATACCATCTCTAATTTTTGCACCAGTATTGTCATAACCTCTGATGAAATCTTCGTTGTGAAGAGTTGCGCTACTTACTATAACTCCTCCGATTTCCACAGGTTCTAGTTTTGCTACCGGTGACAAAGTACCAGTTCTCCCAACTTGAATCTCTATCGATATCAACTTTGTAAAGCTTTCTTTAGGTGGGAACTTATGCGCAATAGCCCATCGAGGGGAATTAGAGCGAGACCCTAACCTCTCTTGATAATTAAAATCATTGACCTTGTAGACTATACCATCAACTTCGTATTCAAGAAGTTCACGTTTATTACAAATTAGTTCATATGCTTGGAATAGTTCGTCAATGCCAGCACAAATCTGGTAATCATGATTTATAGAAAAACCGAACTGACTCAAAACTTTCAGTAGTTGTTCCTGCGAAGAAGCCAGATTATGACCCATCCCTGCCAAAGAATAGGCAAAAAATCTTAATGGCCTCTGCTTAGTAATATTACTATCTAATTGTCGTAAAGAACCCGCTGCCGCATTCCTCGCATTCGCAAACATCTTTTGATTCTCACTTTTTTGAAACTCATTGAGGCTAACAAAATCATTCTTAAGTATATAAACCTCTCCTCTCACTTCCAAAACAGCAGGAGCATTAGAAATTCTCTTTGGGATATCACCAATAGTGATGGCATTATGTGTTACATCTTCTCCCGTATCACCATCTCCTCTTGTGGCAGCAGTAACTAACTTGCCTTTTCGATATTTTAAAGCCAGGGACAATCCATCGATTTTTGGCTCTGCCACATAAGAAATGTCACAAGAGAGCTCTAGGCCCAAGAATCTCTTAATGGATTCATCAAATTTTGTAACATCATCTTTTTTTAGTGCATTAGCTAAGGATAGGAGAGGAACATCATGGCAAACTTTGGTGAAAGCTTTAGAAGGAGTGCTACCGACTTGAAGTAACGGATCGATATTTGACGCTAATTCTGGGTTCTTTTTTATTATTTCTCTGTACCGTTTAATCAGACTGTCATATTCTCCATCAGATAAAAGTGGAGAGTCTTCTTGAAAATACGCTTTTCTAGCTGACTCAATCTGCTTTGCTAAACGGGTTAACCTTGATTTCTTTTCTCTGTGGTCCGTATTTATCAATGATTCTGACTAACTCTTTCAGATATTTCTTATTTAAATAGCCTACAATATGGGTATATTCTAAACAGATGCTATGCAACATCGCAAACATGAAATTTCATCGCAATTTATATAAAAAAGGATTTCTAATTTTAGTGAAATTGCTATATTCGGAGACCAGGTTATAATCTTAAAGTGACTATGAACAATGATTAATTCCTTAGGTCTAGAAAAAAAACCAAACCAAACTAGGGTAGTAGTAGCTATGTCAGGAGGCGTCGATAGTTCTGTAGTAGCTGCTCAACTTAAAACGGAAGGTTATGAAGTTATTGGAATAACTATGCAACTATATGCAAATACTACTTTTAAAAGTAAACCCGGCAAATGTTGTGGTGGCGTTGACGTCAAAGATGCAATAAAAATTGCTAGGGACTTTAATTTTCCCCATTATGTTTTTGATTATCAATCTGAATTTAAACTTGGTGTTATTAATGACTTCGTAGAATCCTACTACAGTGGTCTCACACCAGTCCCTTGCATTAAGTGTAATGAAACAGTCAAATTCTCAAACCTTCTTGATGCAGCAAAAAATTTAAATGCTGACTGTATGGCCACCGGACATTATGTTCGTAGAACGACAGGAGAAAGGGGTATTGAATTACATCGAGCATTGGATGAAAGCAAAGATCAAAGTTATTTCTTGTTTTCCACTAAGCAGGATCAATTGGAGTATTTGAGGTTTCCCCTTGGGCATATGAAATCCAAATCCGAAACTAGAATAAAAGCGCAGGACCTTGGTCTTAATATAGCAAATAAGCCCGATAGCCAGGATATTTGCTTTGTTAATGGCGGGAAATATGCCGATTTCATAAAAAATCTCTCCCATACCTCTAATGAACCTGGTTTAATTATCGACAAAAATGGTGTTGAATTAGGGCGCCATGATGGGATTATAAATTACACTATTGGCCAGAGAAAAAGGCTTGGGATATCTTCAACTGAACCTTATTACGTTTTGGAGATCAATCCGCTGACCAATTCCATTGTTGTGGGAAGGAGAGTTGATCTGATTACTAAGAAATTCAAGATAAAGGAAGTGAATTGGCTTGGAGATAATAGTTTTGTCGATAGCCCCACAGATGGTTGGCCGCTTCAAGTAAAGGTAAGATCTACAAGACCTGCTAAGTCTGCTATTATCTATCCAATTGACCGAAAGAACGGGGAAGTTGCAATTACTGAGTATGAAGAAGCAATAGCACCGGGGCAGGCATGCGTTTTTTATGAAAAAGATTCTTCCAGAGTACTTGGGGGTGGTTGGATCACTACAGATTAATATAACGAGGGCTTTTCTATGTTAAGCATTATTTCACCAGCAAAAAAATTAGATTTCTCTAACAAGAGAATTCAAATTAAAGCAACCGAGCCATTATTTAATACTGAAGCATTTTTGTTGGCCAATATAGCCTCACAACTATCTAAATCAGAACTCGGCCAACTAATGTCCATTTCAGACAACCTGGCAAAATTGAATTATGAACGATTCCAAAATTTTAAGAAACAACCCTCAGAATTAGAAACTAAGCCTGCCGCCTTAGCTTTTAATGGCGATACTTATGTAGGATTACAGGCTCAAGCTTTTTCCTCACAAGATTTTGCATTTGCCCAGGATAACCTGCGCATACTATCGGGATTATACGGCTTGTTGCGGCCATTAGATAACATCCAACCTTACAGGTTAGAGATGGGAAGCACACTTAAGAATTCCTTAGGGGACAACCTATATCATTATTGGGGTGAGTTAGTTTCAAAAAGCTTAGCTAAAGAATTAAAGAAGAAAAAATCCAATACAATCATTAATTTAGCATCAAATGAATACTCAAAGGTTCTGGATCAACGTATTTTAGATGCTTTAATTATTACTCCCCAGTTTCTTGAGGAAAGAGAAAAAAAATTTAAGAATATAAGTTTTTTCTCAAAAAAAGCTCGAGGCTCAATGGCCAGGTTTATTATACAAAATAAAATTGAGAATCCTTTAGATATAACCGCATTCAATCTTGAAAATTATAACTATAATCCAGAGATCTCCACAAACGACAAACCTACTTTTACCCGAAAAAGTTAAATAAGTTTCAATAAAGGAATTCTGAATGAATTTAGATCTAGTTCTAGAAAATCTTGAACAGTCTCAGATGTCTGCTGAAAGTAGACTGTTCGAATTACTTAGGTTCAAATCAATATCAACTAATTCTCAATACAAATCTGAATGCTTTAGGACAGCAGAATGGTTAGTTAAGCGACTTTCGGAAATAGGTTTTTCTTCCTCTCTAAGGAAGACTAGCGGGAATCCTATGGTTGTCGCTCATAGTGATACTGGAACATCTGATCTACTATTTTACGGTCACTATGACGTTCAACCGGTCGACCCCGAATACTTGTGGAAAACAGCACCATTCGAGCCAGTTATTGAAAACACCTCAAATGGTGCTGTTATCCGTGCGCGTGGTGCTTCTGACGACAAAGGTCAACTAATGACATTTGTCGAAGCCTGTAGAGCCATAATTGCTGTGAACGGAAAGTTACCATGCAAAATTTCTGTCTTGTTGGAAGGAGAGGAGGAAACCTCATCCCCTTCTTTAATTCCGTTTCTTTTAGAACATGGTGAAGAATTAAAAAGCAGTCATGCTCTAGTTTGTGATACAGGCATGTGGGATGAAAGCACCCCCTCAATTACCAGCTCTTTAAGAGGGATGTTAGCTGAGGAAATAACAATAAGAGGACCTGACAAAGATTTACATTCGGGTTTATTTGGTGGCGCTGTCCCAAATCCCTTACGCGTGATGGCAAAATTAATCTCGGGTCTCCATGATGCTGATGGAAAAATTAATATACCCAACTTTTATGAAGGTGTAGAACCAGTCCCTTTGGACTTATTAAAGCAATGGAAAGCACTGAACTTCTCAGAAGCAACCTTTTTGGAAGAATTAGACTTATCTGAACCCTCTGGTGAAAAAGGTTTTTCAACTTTGGAGAAATTATGGAGTAGGCCCACTTGTGAAATCAATGGTATTTGGGGGGGGTATATTGATGAGGGATTTAAGACAGTGATTCCATCTGAGGCTCATGCAAAGATCTCTTTTCGTTTAGTTGGGAAACAAGATCCAGAGAATATTAGAAAAGAATTCCGCAAGAAACTAAGAGAAGAATTACCATTAGATTTTCATATAACATTTTCCAACCATAAGGGATCAAAAGCGACTCAATTTTCCCTAGATTCGAAAATTATGACAGAGACTAGAGGAGCTTTGACTGAGGAATGGGGGAACGAAACAGTTTTTGTAGGAGGTGGAGGATCAATCCCAATTGTAAAACATTTTAAGGAAATTTTGGGGATGGATACCCTTCTAGTTGGCTTTGCTTTGGATGATGATCAAATACATTCTCCAAATGAGAAATATAATCTAGACAGTTTTCACAAAGGTGCGAGAAGTTGGGTCCGAATATTGCACAAATTGTCTAGCCTATTTTAGTCGATTTTTTCCTCTAACTCTTCTAGACGGGTTGAGGTTATGTTCTGTGATACCTTCCCTCAACACCTTATTCATTGGATGCTGAGGATATTTACTTTCATATGCTTTTAAAAATTCCTTTATAGCATGAATAGGATCAAGATCCTGATTAAACGCAAGAGCCCAGCCAAA
This sequence comes from uncultured Alphaproteobacteria bacterium, assembly GCA_902599445.1. Lineage (GTDB taxonomy): Bacteria > Pseudomonadota > Alphaproteobacteria > Rhodobacterales > Rhodobacteraceae > CACIIZ01. The sequence continues at coordinate 27,224 of CACKFK010000012.1, read as the reverse complement.
AAATATAGACCGACATTCTTCCTCAGTTATGCCAGCAATATTGTATGACTCTGTTATCATTCCGTTAGGATCGTTTTCCATAATCCCTCACAATTTTCCCGATATCTTCAATTAAAAATCAAGCTCCTAAAATAGGGGACGGTTGACTAAAAAATATAATGATGGTAAATCATGTTTTTTTTCTTAAGTGACTGTATTTCAATTTAGTTTTCTATCAAATAAATCTCCAACAAAATTGGCTTTCTCGATTAATACCTCATTTAAATCCTCTACACACGATATATCACGGCATATATTTCGGTCTGAGATACTGGCAAGCAACTGACGGTAACCGATATCAGACAGCTTTTCCTGTTCTGATTTTTTCACGGTGAAAATGCCGTATGTTTGTTGAAAGTTAAAATACAAATTATAAATCAACAACAAATTACAAGTTTCATCTTTTGTAAAGAAGTCCTTATCACTTAATCGTTTTATTAAATGTTGAGGAGATTGCTGGTTAGATTCATAGCTCAAATCAGTTAATAAGAATCCCATTTGGACCAATAGCTCTAACTCTTGCATGCCACCGCGACCAAATTTAATCTCTGGTGGGGTGAATACACTTGGAAAGTTCGTTCTCAAGGAATGTCTCATCTTGAAAGTTTGTGTCTTAATAGTCTGCTTAGAATGCCCCCCCTGCCCAAAGACTTTATCAAATACTCCTAAAACCTCTCTCTTGATCGAAATATCCCCAGCAATAATGCGCGCCCTAGATAACGCCATATGTTCCCAGACCCAAGCTTTCTCTTTTTGATATGAATCAAAGGCTGATAAGGATGTAGCCACGGGACCTTGCTTCCCCGAAGGACGTAGCCTCATGTCTACTTGATACAACCTCCCTTCCTCAGTAAGCGAAGTAAAGGCAGACACTAAAGACTGAGTAAACTTTGCGAAATAGGCTGGTAAAGACCCATAATTTTTATTTCTTGAATTATATCTTGCCTGCGAGTCATAAATTAAGATGAGGTCTAAATCTGAATAAAAATTCATTTCTTTGGAACCTAATTTTCCCATACCCAAAATACATGGGAGATGTTTTATAGTAGAGCCATAGCGTGTTGACAAATTCTGTTTAATAAGTGGACATAAAAGCCTAATGCAAATCTCTGCAGTATCTGAGAAAAACTTCGCTGCCTGTTGTGGATTTATTTTCTCCAATATCAAGTGTACACAAATCTGAAACTTTCTCTCCTTCGCAAATTTTCGCAACTCATTAAGAATGAATTCATAGTCTGATCCGCGTTTAATTCTCCTTTTGATATTTGATCTAGCGACATCTTTAGAATAGATAAATTTCAAAAAATCCTCTGAGATAAGGAGGTCAAATAATGCTATATCCTTTGCCAAAATTTTTGCAATTGAATCAGAACTCTGACAAATTTTTATTAGTGTATTAATAATGCCAGGATTATTTTCTAATAGTGGGAATAGCTGGAACCCAGAGGACAGCTCTTTCAAAAAATTAGAAAACTGTAAAAAAGAATCCGATGGACTACTAGACTGACTAACTATCTCATTTAGAGTCGGTATTAACGTATCAAAAGATTTGAGAGCGCTTGCCGTTCGAAAAATAGGCAATTCACGCAAATGATCAAACCTTTGTGAGAATTCTGGATTAGCTATTATTAAGTCTTTATCTCTGCTCCTAGCTTTCGGTGCATTTGGGGTAGCTAATTCTTCTTTGCTCTTACCAACTGCTCTAAATTTTAGATTGGTAAAGAAATCTTCGGTTAAATCCTTAACATAAAGCAAATAATCTTTGAGTTTTTTCTTGAAAAGGATTGGTTCATCGAAGCCCGATAGGATCGACAACTCCGTAAAACTCCCAGAATTCTCAGTAGGTAAAATTTGGGTCTGTGTATTGTTTATCATTTGCAATCTATTTTCAACATTGCGAAAGAATATATATGCATCAATTAACCCTTCGGATTGTTGTCTTCTTAACCACTTCATTTTTGCAAGAATATTGAGGGTCATAACAGTACTTCGTTGTCTCAATTCTATTTGCCGACCACCTACGATTAATTGATAGGTTTGCGTGAAGAGCTCTATATCTCTTATTCCACCTAAGCCCATTTTAATATTATACCCACCCAAGGCATCAAGGTTAATTGAAGTTGAGTCTAATTTCATTTTCTCTCTAAGGTTTTTTACATCTTCTATCGAGGCATAATCAAAATGCTTTCGCCATATAAAGCTTTCTAAAGTCTCCAAGAATTTCTTCGCTTCAGATATATCTCCAGCCACAGGTCTAGCCTTAATGAAAGCCATTCTCTCCCAAGTTCGACCAAGATTTTGATAATAGGTTGTAGCAAACTCTGTGCAGACAACTATGGGGGTAGATGCAGGATCAGGCCGCAAGCGTAGATCGGTCCGGTAGATAAAATCGTCAGCAGTCAAATTCGATAGTATTTTTATCAACTTTCTAGCTTTAATACTGTACTCTCGTCGTTCATTTATCTTCTCACCAACATGAAAATTACTCTCACTAAGGAAAAAAATTATATCAATATCCGAAGAATAATTAAGTTCATTTGCTCCCATTTTCCCCATTGCAAGTACGAAGAATTTACCACACACACTTTTAATATTTTTTGGCATGTCAGCATTTGCACTAATATTAGGATTGTAGCTTATTGGTTTAGAATCAAATTTACCTATTAACCTAGGATCCATGACTTCTTTTGTTAATGCACTTAATATCTCATCTGCTACAACTGTCAAAATATATGAAACATTTTCAAGGGATAAGCATCCCGCTAGATCAAAGAGTGCCGTAATCAAGAAGCTTCTTCTCTTGGCCTTTCTACAGTTTTCAACTAACAACTTCGAGTTGGACAACCTAATATCTCTAAGAAGAGCATCTAATATAGCCCCTATCGGCAGGTCTATGACTGCTTTAAGCCAGTCTTTTTCTTTTGAAGTTATCTTTTTGAGATAAGGCGAATATTTCCCCACTTGAGAAACAAACTCCCAAAACTCTCTTGATAATTTTTTATCAGAAGGCACCTGCTCAAATTGAGCTTGGACAAAAAGCCTGGGTTTACCACTTATATTTGCCAAACACACATTAGGTAAACTCAAATTCAAAGTCATCGTAATTCACACTAAGGGAACTGTTGGCAGGGACGCCCCAATAATTACCTTTCGAGTTAAACTATAATTGTTTTTCTATTTGTGTCACTTTTTTTTAAAATAGTTTGCTAACTCTTGTTCTTCTTCACTATTTAGCCGTAAATCTTCCGGTAACCTTGCTCCTTTGTTTTTCCAGTGAAATAGTAGAAGACAAAAAATTGAACAAATTAGAACTATCGGGCCAATCAACCACAATATTAAGGATTCACCAGCAAACTTTGGTTTAAGTAGTACAAATTCACCGTATCTCTTTACCACGTGAGAAATAACATCTTCATTACTACCTCCCAAAAGCAACCTTTCACGCACCAATAATCTCAGGTCTCTAGCCAGCTCAGCATTCGAACTATCAATATTTTCATTCTGACACACCAAACATCTTAATTCCTTTGAAATCATCCTAGCCCTATTCTCGAGTTCTACATCTGCTAAAATCTCATCCGGTTGCACACTCAATGAAAGGGTAGGAACATAAATACAGAGTAGTACAAGGAATAAGCATTTCTCCTTCATAATTATCCTCATACCACCTTTTTATTAGATCCAACGCCAAGCCTCAATCGCTTATCAAGCAAACTAATTAATCCTCCAATAGCTAAAACGCCAGCGCCAAGCCATATCCAGTTAACATATGGTTTTATGTATGTTCTTATCACCCAAGAATTTTTAGTCTGCATTGTTCCTAAAACAAGATATAAATCACGTGTCAACCCATTATCGATGGCAGCCTCTGTTGTCGTGGTTGTGCTGGTCGGGAAAAATCGCTTCTCTGGATTCATTGTTGTAAGGTAATCCCCTGTTAAGTTTTCTACAATTACTGTAGCATAGGTTGAAACATAATTAGGACCATGTTTGAATGACACATCATCTAACGTTAGCGTATACGCTCCCACGTTATAAGGCATTCCTAGCTTTGCCACCCTAATATCTTCCTTTTCCCAAGCGGTAATGCTTGCAATTCCAAAAATTATCAAACCAAAACCACTGTGTGCTATGACCTTCCCCCAGTCCGATCCTCGAATATTCTTAATCCGATGAAATGTTATGCTAATGGGATTGGATAAGGGTTTCAATCGAGAGAAAATCTCGGTCCAGGCGCCAAGCACCACCCAAAGCGATAGAAAAATGCCGATAGGTCCCACTAAACTTTTGCCATTCTGCATTTCCCAAACAATGAACCCTAACAAAAGAGACAAAAATAGTATAGGGGACAATACACTTAATGAATGTATTTGAGAGGCCTTTCGCCAGGGTAAAATAGCTCCAAGAGGCAAAAGCATTGCCAATAGTATCATGAATGGTGTAAATGCGTTATTAAAAAAAGGTGCACCTACAGAGACCTTTTCTCCCAAGGTTGCTTCAATAATTAGTGGCCAGATAGTTCCCACGAATACTACTAGGGTTGAAACCATGAGCAGTAAATTATTTGAGAGCAAGGAACTTTCTCGGCTAATTAGAGAAAATGTTGAGTTACTTGAAAGAGATGATGACCTAATTGAGTAAAGAGCAAGGGCTCCTCCAACTATAAAAATTATTATAACTAACAACCATAACCCACGAGTTGGGTCATTAGCAAACGCATGAACTGAAGTTAAGACACCAGATCTTACAATAAATGTTCCAATCAAAGAAAACGAAAAAGCAATAATGGCCAGTAAAACAGTCCAATTCTTAAGGCTGTCCCTCTTTTCAGCTACAATAGCAGAGTGTAGAAGTGCAACACTAGTTAACCAAGGCATGAAGGATGCATTTTCTACTGGATCCCAAAACCACCACCCACCCCATCCTAGTTCGTAGTAGGCCCACCAACTTCCTAATGCGATCCCTATAGTTAGAAATATCCAAGCAAGTAATGTCCATGGCCTAACCCAACGAGCCCATACAGAGTCAATTTTCCCTAGCAACAAGGCCGCTATCGAAAAACTAAATGCAACAGATAAACCGACATAACCTAAGTACAAAAATGGGGGGTGGAAAGCTAGTCCCGGGTCTTGCAAAATGGGGTTTAACCCTTTTCCCTCAAATTGTGCGGTCAAGGTCCGAGCAAATGGGTTGGAGGTAAAAATTAAAAAGCTCAAAAATAAAACTAAGATGCTAGTTTGCACTCCCAGTACCACAATTTTAAATCGTTGATCTAAATTTGTACCGAACCAAACTACTAGGGCAGCAAAAAAAGATATTAACAAGACCCATAGTAACATCGATCCTTCGTGGTTACCCCAAGTTCCTACTAATTTGTAGAATAAAGGTTTTGACGAATGAGAATTATTAAAAACAACAACTAAAGAAAAATCTGAAACTACAAATCCGTAAATTAATGCAAAAAAAGATATGCTGATCAGAAAAAAAGTTACCAGAACTAGGCTACATGTCAATTTTGCCCAATTACTCCAACGATATGCTGAGCTAACCATAGCTAGAAATATTGTTAAAACTGCCACCATAAGGGCTAAAATTAATGAAAAATGTCCTATTTCTATAATCATTTGCTTTACTGAGTTAAAGAATTACTTAGCTGGATCAACATAAACTCCTTCAGTTTTAAGCATATCTATTACTTCTTTGGGCATGTAATTTTCGTCATGCTTTGCAAGCAATTCTTCGGCAAAAAAGATCCCGTCTGAATAAGTTCCTAAGGCTATGATTCCTTGGTTTTCAGCAAACAAATCCGGCAGGATTCCAGAAAATATTACGGGGACTGTATCAGCATTATCAGTAATAATGAACCTTATTTCTTTGCCATTTGAACTATCTATACTCCCGACTTTAACCAAACCACCTAATCTAAACTTAACATCACTTGAAATATTTAAATTAACTATCTGACTTGGTGATTTATAATACTCTATACCATCTCTTAAAGCGAAACCAACGATTGCAGACACTAGACCTAACAACAATAGCCCAAAAACTAGTAATCTTATCCTTTGTTTTTTGCGTGAGATCATTACGACTATACATTAAGGAAAAATGGGAGCTGACATGAGTCCAGCACTCTCTTCTAGGCCAAAGGCCAAATTAGCATTTTGTATTGCTTGACCCGAAGAACCTTTAATAAGATTATCCAATGAAGAAAAAACTATTACAACATCCTTTTTACTAGATTCACATACGGCAAGATGACAAAAATTCGATCCGCGGACATGCTTGGTAGAAATTAATGTATTTGGAGCCATGACACGGATAAAGACTTCATTCTTATACCTATGTTCGAGCGCAGCCTGGATGTCCATTAATTTGCCTTTAACATATATAGTAGCAAGGATACCTCTATTTTGTGGCAGCATATGGGGAGTAAAAGCTACCCTAACCTGCTCACCAGCTTCCCTACTAAATTCTTGATCGAATTCTGCAAGATGCCGATGCGTAGACACGTTGTATGCCGCATATCCCTCCGAAACTTCACTATGGATAATTTCTTCCTTGGCCTTTCTCCCGGCGCCAGAAACCCCTGTAGCTAAGTTGATAATTATTTCTTTCCGATCAATTACCCCTCCCTTCATTAGAGGTAACAGAGGATACATCCCCGTGGCAGCATTACACCCTGTACATGCAATGATCCTGGAATTCACAATTTCACTTCGATAAAATTCCGTTAAACCATAACTTACCTGAGTTAGAAGTTCTGGGGCTGGATGTATGCAGTCATACCATTTTTCATATTGTTTAACATCTCTTAAACGAAAATCAGCTGAGAGATCTATCACTTTAATGTGTTTGGGTAAATCTTTGATTATTTTTGCACTTTTTGTATGAGGTAAGGCACAAAATACTACGTCTAAGTTGCTGAGACTTACATCGCTGATGGCGCACAAATCAGGTATATCGAGATGATTTAGCGAAGGATAGACCTCACCATAATTTAAACCTGCCTTGGAATCGCCAGAAACCACACTTACCTCAAAATTTGGGTGCTCGGATAGAAGTCTGACTAACTCTGCCCCTGTATAACCACTTGCACCAAGTATTGCTGTCTTAATCACTTCTAAATTCCTTTACAACGACGCTTACTAAGCCATGATTCACATCAGGTATCAAAATCAAAACCTTCATCAAAACCCTTTCTCTTGTCTGGAGATAATTTGTAGGTCTCAGTTCTAAGGAACGTCATTAGCTCCTCGGCGTTATTATGGTACTGACCAATTTTATTTTCTGAAAAGGGTTCACCAACCACAACTGAAACTTTGTCATTAGTTCTTCTACCAAATTCCTTTATTAGAAGGGCCATTCTAAGATTGTAATGTAAGTGACTGGCTATTTGAAAAAGCCGACTATTGCTGCCTTTAAAATAAATTGGAACCACTTTTGCTTTAGACTTAGCAATCAAACGTGCTGTAAATTTCCTCCAACTAGGGTCCATTGCCTTACCAAATGGTTTCACGGCCGTTGAAACGGTTCCGCCAGGAAAGATCCCTACGCACCCCCCTTCAACTAAGTACCTAATAGCTTTTTTTCTTGTTTCAATATTTTTAGCTATGCCATCTCTAGTTTCATCAAAATTTATAGGTAAAATAACTTTGTCCAAGTCTTGTGCCTTCTTAAAAACCCTATGTGCTAATATCCTAAAGTCTGTCCGAGTAGTTGACAAAATGTAACCAAGCATGAGACCGTCTAATATTCCATAAGGATGGTTAGCTACGACAACTACAGGGCCTTCTTTTGGTATGTTTTCTAAACTTCCGTCTAAGACATCTAACTGAATTCCATATTTTTCTATTATAACTTCCCAAAAATCACGTCCAGCAGCCACCTCATTTTCATAATCCTTAGCCTTTTTAATTAAGCTAATCCTACCAGTCATGTTTTCAATTGAACGGATTATAGCTCTACCTGCTTTACTCTTTGCAGAACTAGAGTACGAAATATCGCGCGCTACTTCTTTTTTCACTTTTGTACCTTTCTTATGGCAAATTGCATAAAAAATGTTTAAAACTTTAATACATTATCGTACGAAAAATTTAAAGCATGGATTAAAATTTGTTATCTCATAGTTTTCGTCAAAAGCTGCCAACAGAAAAATATAGTCCCTTTGTGAATCAAAACAATTATTTGGGTGCCTACTAAATATCAAAACAATCTGAACAATAGAAAATGAACCATGATTAAGCAATTTGGACAGTCACTCTTTATTTTCTCTATTCTTGGCATAATGATTTTAATTCTGCTCTCAAATTGGACAAATATACAGAAAAGTTTTCGTAAACCTGAATTAATCGTATCAAAAGTAACCCTCCAAAACGAATGCACGATCATATCTGAGGCATTTATTGTAGTTCATGTAAAAAGTAAACGTTTTGCCCATTTTTCAAATGACTTAGCGCGCTTAAAATTGCATGAGGGAGATTTAATTAGGTTAGCCATATCGCCTAAATACCCGAACTTTATTTATAGTGGAGAATCGTACAAAGCAAAGAAGGAAATAACTATAACTGCCAATTGTGATGTAGATCCGAGAATGAAGTCTATATTCAATTCCATGAGAGACCAATTTAATTGATCGAGAAGTTAAAACAATAAATGCTCCAGTTTATCAAAAAAATTTAGGCGTCTAACCCAATGTCGATACAGCGTGCAGACTGAGTAATAGCACCGACAGAAATGTAGTTGACTCCAGTTTCTGCCTTTTTTCTAATATTATTAAGATTGACACCGCCTGAGCATTCCAAAGGCACCTTGCCACTTACAAGCTTAACGGCCCTTTCCATTTCCGCTAAATTCATGTTGTCCAACATAATTAAATCTGCGCCTGCTGTCATGGCTGCCCGTACTTGAGAAATCTTATCACACTCCACCTCAATCTTGGTCAGTATAGGTGCTCGATTCTTAACAGCCCTTACCGCTTCAGAAATATTGTCTACTAACGCAAGATGATTGTCTTTCAACATCACACCAGAATCCAGGCCAAATCTATGGTTCTTCCCACCCCCACAGTAGAAGGCATATTTTTCAAATAACCTCAAACCAGGGGTAGTTTTTCTAGTGTCTACTAGGCATGCATTAGTATGGGAAATCTCCTTCACATATTTAGCAGTGATGGTTGCTATTCCACACATTCTCTGGAGTATATTCAGCACAACTCTTTCAGCAGTTAAAATCGCAGACGCCTTACCACTGATTGAAGCAATCTTACTTCCAGTTTTTACTTGATCCTTATCACTACATAATGGTTTAAATTCCAATTCATGATCAACCTGATAAAAAATTGCCCGAGCCACGTCCAAACCAGAGATTATTGTTGGTTCCCTAGCAATTAAATTAAATGTACTTGAAACAGCTGGTTCTACAATAATTTGAGATGTTAAATCAAAGTTTCCCACATCTTCCTTTAACCAATTTTTGACATGCTCATCCAGTAGATCATTTCTAATTAACATTAAACCGTATCCTCAAATTTCTGCTGTTTTAAAATTAATGCTAGCAACAACCATCCAGCCAAAAGAAATAGTAATTTAAACGTAAATTGTGGTAAAATAAGTACTAAAGATATCAAACCTAATACAACTTTATGCATAGAGAAATAGTATCTTTTTGTGGTTATAGAAAAAGCTACTGAAATAAATACACAAGAAGAGATTAAGAAAAAAGCATCTCTTAATGTTAATAATTTATCAAAAGAAAGTAAGATACCGGGCATTGAAATAAAAGCAAAAGGCAAGATGAATGCAGCAGCAGATAACTTGATTGCCGAAATTGCTAATGAGAATGGATTAGATTCTGAGATAGCACTTGCAGCATATGCGGCAACTGCAACTGGAGGTGTCATTGCAGATAAAACTGCAAAATAAAAAAGAAAAAAATGTATGTTAATTGATGGTAATTCTAATATTTCAATTAATGTTGGCGCCACTAAAACTGCTGAAAGAATATAAGCACTCGGAGTCGGCATGCCTAGGCCCAAGATTATTGTAACCAAAGCGGCAAAAATGCAAATTAATAGATGACTATCACCACCGATAGAGAATGCAATGCTTGAGAATTTTGTCGCCAAACCAGTCATAGTAATGCCACCAATCACAAGTCCGGCGGATGCACAAGCAGCAGTGACAGGGATCATCCTCAAAGTTGCCAGGGACAAAACATCTATGGTTTTGATAAGAGATATTTCAGATTTTGGATGGATCAAAGATATTAACCATATCAAGCAAGTGCTTATTGCAGCAACCATTGTTGGCGAGAACCCCAAAATCAAACTGATGATCAAGCCAAATAATGGCATTAGGTAGAGTAAATCATGAACAGTCACCTTGTCAGGAGGCCCTGCTTCAACCAAGTAAGGTATTTTTCTTAATTGGGATCTAAAATGAACTTGGATAAGAAGACTCATATAATATACTAGAGCTGGGAACAGAGCTACTGACACTATTGATAAATATGGGATCTCGGTAAATTCAGACATTATGAATGCAGCTGACCCCATTATTGGAGGCAAAAGGCTTCCACCAGTTGATGCCGCAACCTCTATGCCGCCTGCCATACTCGCCGAATATTTATACTTTTTCATCAAAGGAATAGTTATTGCACCAGTAGCAACTACGTCAGAGGTAGGACTGCCTGACATCGTTCCAAATAGAGCTGATGAGAGTACTGAAATTTTAGCTGGAGCTCCTCTAGTTTTACCTGTTAAAGTCTTCGATATTTTGAAAAAAAAATTACTCCCTCCAGATTTTTCAAAAAAGGTTCCAAATAAAACAAATAGAAATGCGTAAGTAGCGGCAACCCTTATTGGAATTCCAAATAAACCATCAGTAGTAAAGACATTAATATCCAGGAAATGACTTACGGTTATGACACCATGACCAAGATTTCCGTCGATCCAATGCCCAAATAGGTTATATATTATAAAGGCAAGGATAATTGTTAATAAAACTGCCCCAATTGCGCGCCTAGTAATTTCAAGACTCAAAAGTACAATTACTGATGAAAAGAAATATTCTATAGGACTCAGTTCGTTTAGCAAAGAAATTCTCGTGGAAATATTCTGTATCTCGGAAATAAAATATATTGCCGAAATGAATGATAAAAATGCCAAAAACCAATCTATAATGCTAGGCATTTCATTATCTGAACTTGCGGACCCCCCAATGTATAGAAATGAAGGAACTAGGATCAAGCACAAAAAGATTACGGAGGTTGCTAAAACATCTAGTCGAGAAAAAATAGCCGCATACAATACCCAAACTGCAATGCTCGCGGTATATAATCTTAGTAAGTTGTCAAATCTTGAAACAACTTTTCTTCGAATCCCCGTTGAAAAAAAACTATTCAAAGACCCAGATTTAAACATTCGAATCCCCTGGTTCAAAGAACTTTACGATAGTGAAAAGGGTTATCAGAGACGCATATGCTATTTCTTATTGACTATTATCCAAAATTACCATTGCTTTGTTATGGTAAGCAATAACATCGACAGAGCTAGCAAGCTTAAGATTAAAACTTTTCATGGCTGGATGAACTTTTCGAATTTCTTCAGGGTAAAGAGAAATCGCTTTAGCCACTAACTGTACCTTGTCAGCATCGCTCACCTCCGATGCTATTAGAGCCGCTTGTGCTCCAAAGGTTGTGACATCTTCCGTAAGCCATTCATAAGATCCTGCTTTCACAGTAAAAGGCCTAGATCCGAACTCTTTAGACATCATATCAACAACAATTTCGTCAACCGATAACATTTTTAAATCTCTTACTTTTGCAATGGCCTTAATCTTACCACTGCCAATAAAAGTTGCATTAACCCAAATATCTGCTTTACGATCTTGCATTATTTGTGAAGCAGCCTTTGAACCTTGATACTGTATACTACCACCCGAATCTAAAATTTTTTCAAAGGAAACGCCTGATTTCTTAAGAGAACTTTCAGCTAAAATGGATGGTAATATTCCCTTTCGGTTGACCACCAAATTAACCATTAAACCTTCTTTTCCCAGATCTGAAATTGTTTTCAGTTTATGTTTATCAGCAAACTTTTGATCAACTAGCCATTGCATAGGAGCCCAATCATAAAGCATTGCAATAGCTTTAGTCCCCGTGACAGGAGAAGAAAATGGTTTCAAACCTTTTTCAGCAATCACTATTTCGCCAATATGAGCGATAGAAACATCACATTTGCCTGACTTGGTCTGAGCTATATTAGCAAATCCCCCGCTTGAAGTCTGATAAGTAACCACCGAACTAGCATCTACCTTCTGAACGGCAGAATTTAAACCAGCACCTAGTAAAGACCAAAGACCCCCAGGGCTTCCTCCACATAGGATGATGTTTTGACTGCTTGCGACAACTTTATTGGCTACCAAAATCAAATTTAAAAAAATAAGAAAGCAAACAGATTTAAATAATATATTCCGTTTCATGGCACGTCTCCCGACTCCCTTTGCTAAAGCAAATTAGAAACAATATACTTTTTTTACAAAATACACCATCATTTTATTTAAACTTGATTATCATTTTACTGAAAAATGAGTTTTAGGCTGGTTCGTGCATAAGGATCCAAAGAGAAATGATAACCTCCAACCTTAGAAAAAGAATACTTTTTCACAAGTGTGTAATTACCAAAATCGCAAAACATTTTAACGTATTTTCTTTATGGCTTTTCAACCCGTTAGAATGTTCATATTTATTTGCAGATATGTAATTTTTTAAATGTTAAGTCAGTAATAAAAAAAGTATAAAATGTTATAAGTGATTGTTTTTTTGTATATTCTTTAAAACTTTTCTCAACGCTTAGAAAACTGGAAACTTCTACGGGCTTTTGGTTTGCCGTATTTCTTACGCTCAACAACTCGGCTATCTCTAGTAATGAAGCCTGCAGTCTTGAGAGATGGTCGCAAAGCCGGCTCGAAAAGACTAAGTGCTTTGGAAATCCCATGTTTGAGTGCACCCGCCTGCCCTGAAAGCCCGCCCCCTTTTACAGTAGCTTTTATGTCAAATTGGCTGGCGACCCCGGCCACAGAGAATGGTTGATTCACTAGCATTTGCAAAACCGGTCTGGCAAAATATTTACTCATGTCTTTTCCGTTTACTAAAATAATACCGGCGCCCCGTTTCAGCCACACCCTTGCTACTGCGTCTTTTCTTTTACCTGTTGCATATGCCCGTCCAAGTTCATCGATTTTTGGCTTAGCTACTTCAATCACTACTTCTTCAGGAGTTTGTGTATCATCTTTCAATGACTCAAGATCTTCTAGAGATTTCTTTTTCTCTTCCATATTCTTAGTTTCTCTTTATATTTTTATTGTTCATGCTTTTAACATTTATCCATTCAGGGTTTTGAGCCTCGTGAGGATGATCACTTCCAGAGTATATTCTAAGGTTAGTCAATTGCTGTCTAGAAAGTGGTCCACCAGGCAACATTCTCTTGACCGCCTTCATAACGACTCTCTCTGGGAATTTACCCTCTAATACATCTACGGCTTTTATAGATTTTATACCACCAGGATAGCCAGTATGCCAATAATATGTTTTGTCTTCTCGCTTTTTACCTGTCAGTGCAATTTTTTCCGCGTTCACAATTATTATATTGTCTCCCATGTCCATATGCGGAGTAAACGTCGGCTTATGCTTCCCTCGAAGATATGCTGCAACCAACGATGCCAATCTGCCAAGGACAAGACCTTCTGCGTCTATTACCAGCCACTTTTTCTGAATATCAGCTGGTTTTATGGAGAATGTTTTATTAATTGGCATTATTAGTTATTCCGATAATACATAGTTGGGTCTCTTTTAAGAAAATTTTTCGGTTCGTCAATAATAATCGTTAGGATCATCTGAAATATTTTCTAAAAACTTATAGCTCAAACCTTTTTTTTGATATAATCAGCTGGGTGGTAATGAATATGTGAAAATTGCATGGGCAACCAGCTGGGATCTATCTTCAGAAAAAATCTCAACATCTCCAACTACCAAGTGCCTACCCCTCTTCCTGATTCTTGCAATTGCTATCAGATTACTATGCATAGGTTTCCTAAGGAAATTAATGGCAACATTGGTCGTTAATGCTAAAGTTCCAGACCCAGTCACAGGGATCACAGCAACATAAAAAGCAATATCGGCCAACTCAAACATAGTTGGCCCAGAAATTGTGTCTCCAGGCCTCAAGTTTGCATCAGTTGCCATTAGCTGCACTTCGCTTAAATAGTCTCCCAACTTTAATATCCGATATTTACCTTTAACCTGTGGAAAGATTCTATCTAAATATTTGCTCATCTCATCTATTGATAACTTGTTCTGCATTTATTATCCTGAGGTCCAGTTTAAATTTGTGCGTAGCATAAGGAGTGTTTCATGAATTCTATTCTTTTACATGAAGTCAAGGACAAATCAGAGATATTGACGTTTAATACTCCAGAAAAATTAAATGTTTTGTCTGAAGAAATGCTAAAGGAGTTGTCAGCTGCACTTAGACAGTGTGCTTCAAACCAATCAACTCATGTTGTCATATTAAGATCTACTGGAAAAGCTTTTTGTGCCGGGCATGATTTGAAACAAATGCAGAATGAAAGAAAGACCCCCGATAAAGGATTAAAATACTTTAATAGGCTTTTTAATCAATGTTCAAAAGTAATGATGCAGATAAAGAATCTGCCAAAACCAGTGATTGCCGAGGTACAAGGAGTAGCTACCGCTGCAGGTTGCCAGTTAGTAGCAACTTGTGACATCGCGGTTGCTTCAAAGATTGCCAAGTTTGGAGTCAATGGCGTTAATATAGGGCTATTCTGTTCAACTCCTATGGTAGCACTTTCCAGAAATATTGGACGAAAGAAAACTTTCGAAATGCTAGTCACGGGTGATTTCATGACTGCTTCAGAAGCGAAAGAATCTGGTCTAGTCAACCACGTTATAAGTGAGGAAGAACTTTCAGCTAAAACTGACGAGTTAGCATCAAAGATATCAGAAAAATTTAAACGGGTGGTCAAAATAGGAAAAAAAGCTTTTTATGAACAAGCTGAGATGAAACTAGAAAATGCTTACGATTATACTGCAAAAATTATGGCTGAAAATATGGTTCTAGATGAGACCATAGAGGGCATTTCAGCATTCATAGAGAAGCGAGATCTTAAATGGAGGGAATGAAACCTGACTTACTTGCCTGGAACCTGAACTCTTCTCTCATGATATAAATTATATTTTAGATTTAATATAGAAAGTAATAACAGTATAGCCACTAATTGGTGTGCTAAACCCATGTATAATGGCACAGAATTTAATAATGCAAAGATGCCTATGATCACTTGCAGTGATAATAAACCAAATAAAAGATGGTAACTTACCTTCTGATCTGGATATAAATTGACCTTTCTTATTCCTCTAATCCATATGATAATCCCTAATATAAATAGCAAGTAGCCCATCAACCGATGATTAAATTGGACCAAGGCAGGGTTTTCCAGAAAGTTGGTATACCTAGGGACTAGGTAGAATATGTCTTCAGGAACGATCTTTCCATTCATAAAAGGCCAATCTGTATAACTTTGACCTGCATCTATTCCTGAAACTAATGCACCAAGAAAAACTTGTACAAAGAAACCTCCTAAAAATAAATTAACAAGAATTTCCTCTACTGAAGTCCTGTCGACAGTTTTTTTAGGTCTTGGCTCATCTGGCTGGGCACTATTTATTCTAATAAGCAGATAAATCATGGAGAAAATTATTAGCGCCAAACTTAAGTGGATGGCCAGCCTATAAGAAGCAACGTCCAACATAGTTTCTTCCGAATTTAATCCAGATTTTACCATCCACCATCCAATAAATGCCTGAGCAAGACCAAGAACTCCTAAAAAAAGGCCTGAGATGAATAAAAATCTTGGCATGCTCGTAATATAATTCAAAAATATAAAGCCAAGGAACCAAACTAACCCTATCAATCTACCAAACTGACGATGTCCCCATTCCCACCAAAAAATATACTTAAACTCTTCTAAAGTCATCGAGTTATTTTGTAGGATAAATTCCGAAGTCTTCTGATAGTCATTGAATAAATCTGTCCAATCTCTTAGTGACAAGGGGGGGAATGCTCCCATTAAAGGAGCCCAATCTGTAATGGACAATCCAGAGTCGGTTAATCTGGTAAGACCACCAACTAGAATCATAAAAAAAATTAACCCCAGAAGTATGAAAAGCCATATTTGTACGGCTAGCCTATTATAGGAATTACTTAAACCTGGCTCCATTCAAATTTTTCCCGACAAAGAGTGAGTTAAATTAGATCTTATTAATTTGTCTAATATTGCAATTAAACCTGAAGTTATAATTTTTGTATTGCGTCTTGGCGACGCACCTAAAGGCTTTCAAATTTCTCAATAAGTGCATTATGGAGAGTTTCTCCGTTTTGAAATGGCCTTAATGATGCCAAACAAAGTCCTAATATCTGGATTAGTTAAAGGCAACCTATGGAACAAGTTTTCAATATTCCTATTGAGACTATCTCTTTTATCTTCTGGCCAAAAGTAACCAGATTGGTTGAGTTCCATCTTCAGATGATTAACTAAGCTATTTACTTCAGACTGAGTAGCATTGTTTTTGTGATCACTACGATCCTTTGTTGTAAACTTCTCATCTCCAGATACCCTGAACCACTCATATGCCAAAAGTGCTACCGCATGTGAAAGATTTAGAGACCTGAATTTAGTATTTACAGGTATTGAAATTATTGCATTTGCGATTGCAATTTCTTTACTTTCTAATCCGGCCCGCTCAGAACCAAAAATTATCCCAGTTGACTGACCCTTTTCAACCAATTCTTTGATCAATTGCATACCTTCACAAGGATTGAAAACCTCCTTATAAAACTTTCTTGAGCGAATAGTTGTCGCAAATACAAAGTTTAAGTCATGGACGGCGTCCTCAACTGTGGAATGGATAAGGCATTTGTCAAGGATTTGCCCCCCACCCGAAGATACAGTTGCAGCTTTTTTGTTGGGCCAACCATCTCTAGGAGCTACCAACCTAAGCCCCTCCAAACCAAAATTCCACATTACTCTGGCTGTAGCACCTATATTTTCTCCCATTTGTGGTCTAGTTAATATAAAATTAGGCTTCAAAATTCACTCCAAAAAAAAAACACTTGAATCGATATTGTAAACATGCTGATAGAGAGCAGAAATATAAAAAAACAGCGAAATATAACTTCCTAGTAATAAAAAATTGGCTATCAGAAATCAGTTGGAAAAACAATAAAATGTCACAAGTGCTAAAAAAAATTAAAGTTGAAAATCCCTTAGTTGAATTGGATGGGGATGAAATGACCCGAATTATCTGGAAATTCATTAAGGAAAAGTTGGTCCTTCCTTTTCTAGATGTCGATTTACATTACTATGATCTAGGGATTGAAGAAAGAGATAAAACTGAAGACCGTGTTACTACTCAGGCAGCTGAAGCAATCAGAAAATATGGTGTTGGCGTAAAGTGTGCCACGATTACGCCAGACGAGGCTAGAGTCGAAGAATTCAAATTAAAAAAAATGTGGCGATCACCCAATGGGACTATAAGAAATATCCTTGGCGGGGTAGTTTTTAGAGCTCCTATAATCTGTAAAAATGTGCCAAGGTTAGTGCCGGGATGGACAAGTCCTATAGTAATAGGAAGACACGCATATGGTGACCAGTATCGAGCAACTGACTTTTTATTTCCTGGCAAAGGAAAACTCTCTATAAAATTTGTGGGTGATGACGGAAACATCATTGAAAAGGAGGTGTTTCAAGCACCTTCAAGTGGCGTTACTCTAGCAATGTATAATCTTGACAATTCTATAATAGACTTTGCCAGAGCATCCATGAATTACGGACTTAAGCTATGCTGGCCAGTATATCTGTCTACGAAAAATACAATTTTAAAGGCCTATGATGGAAGATTTAAAGACCTATTCCAAAAAGTTTATGAGGAAGAGTTTAAGAGTAAATTTGAAGCAAAAGGCATTATTTATGAACACAGGTTAATTGATGACATGGTAGCTTCAGCCCTAAAGTGGTCTGGCTCATTTGTGTGGGCGTGCAAGAATTACGATGGAGACGTACAATCTGATACTGTTGCTCAAGGTTTTGGCTCGTTAGGTCTCATGACTAGTCAGCTGATGACCCCAGACGGAAAAACTTTAGAAGCAGAAGCAGCGCATGGCACGGTGACGAGGCATTATAGAGAATTCCAAAAAGGTAATGAAACTTCTACCAACTCAATAGCATCAATTTTTGCGTGGACAGGTGGTTTAAAACATAGAGCCAAACTTGATGCAAATACTGATTTAGAAAAATTTTCAACAAAACTTGAAACCGTAGTTGTAGAAACTGTTGAATCTGGGTTCATGACTAAGGATCTAGCTCTTTTAATTGGCCCGAAGCAACCGTGGCTTAATACAACTCAGTTTTTGGAGAAAGTTGAAGAAAATCTCAGGAAATCTCTACATATTTAGAACGATCATTGTTGCTCTCAACCCAAGGTTTGATCGAGGAAATTTTCCACTTTTTTTATTATACTTCCTATTTTTCCTATACCATGTCCACCGCCTTGAGCAAAATCAGGTCGGCCTCCACCCTTGCCATTCGTTAAACTTGAAATAATTTTAATAATTTCAACAGCAGAAATAGCATTACACAAATTAGCAGTTACACCAACGGTATAAGATATTTTATCGAGATCCTTAGATAAATTTATTATTACACCAGACTTGATTTCCTTTTTTTGCTGATCGGTTAACGACCTCATCTCCCTACTTTCAAATTGATCTAAAGTATTGACCACCAAATGCACTCCACGAATTTCCTTCGAATAATTGTCAACTTCTTTTTGATTAGAAAGCTTGCCTGCGCCTTTTTTCAGTTCAGCAATTTGATCTAGAAGTAATCTCTTATCTGAAAGTAATGTATTTATTCTCTCACCAATCTTATTAACCGGAGCTTTTAACATGACCGCTATTTCTGAAATATTACTGCGGTTAGATTGAACAAAATTCAATGCATTTAATCCAGTTAAGGCCTCAATTCGCCTAACACCTGAGCTCGAAGCAATTTCAGCTTTAATGACAAAAGAACCTATCATTCCGGTTCTTTCAACATGGGTGCCACCACAAAGCTCCATAGAGTAATGATTTGTATTTTCTATTCTTGATTTACGTTCCTCAACATTACCTATCAAAACAACACGCACTTCGTCGTCATATTTTTCGCCAAAAAGAGCTTGCGCTCCTAGTTTCTTAGCAGCATTTAAGTCCATAAGCCTTGTAGAAACAATGGAATTTTGTAAGATTTTTTTGTTAACGATTTCCTCAACGAGGATGACATCCTTGCTTGACAAAGGCCTGTCATGTGAAAAATCAAATCGGATTTTTTCAGCATCATTAAGAGATCCTCTCTGATTTACATGTGGCCCCAACACATCTTTCAAAGCTTGATGCATTAAGTGAGTTGCTGAGTGGTTAGCTGATATTCCTTCTCGATTTGAGTTATGTACTTCCAGCCTTAGAAGATCTCCAGCAGAAATTTTACCTTTGAGCACCCTTAATTTGTGGACAAAGAGATTTCCAATTTTCTGCACATCTTCAATAATAGCCTCTATTTCATCATTAAAGGCTCTACCCACATCAGCCACTTGACCACCGCTTTCAGCATAGAATGGTGTTTGGTTAAAGACTGCATCAACTAAATCATTGGTACTAACTTTCGCTTGCTCAACTCCTTTAATTACTAAAGACAAAACCTTTGCCTCTGATCTTAACGTATTGTACCCTAAGAACTCCGTTGCCCCTAATTTACTGCCTAGTTCAAACCAAATAACATCTAATTTTTTGTCACCTGATCCAGACCAAGCCTTTCTTGCCCTTTCTTTCTGCAATTCCATTGCCCGCTCAAAGCCCTTTAAATCAACCTGCAATTGTCTCTCCCGAAGAGTATCTTGCGTCAAATCCACCGGAAAACCGTATGTATCATATAACTTAAATGCAACGTCTCCTGATACTTTATCTCCACCTTTTAATTTATTGATTTCATAATCTAAAATCTTTAACCCTCTATCTAAAGTTGTCTTGAATTTAACCTCTTCATTGTGTAAACTATCCTGTATCAATTCCTTAGCTTCAATAAGTTCAGGGAACGCTGTTCCCATCTCCCGAGTTAATGCCCCAACCATTTTATGCATCATAGGTTCTTTCACACCCAGAAAATGAGCATGACGCATGGCTCTCCGCATTATCCGTCTTAAAACATAGCCTCTTCCTTCATTCGATGGGAAAATACCCTCTGCTATCAAAAATGCTATTGACCTAATGTGATCAGCAATCACCCTATGATGGACATTCATGTCTCCATCTGGGTCCTGGGAAGACAAATTTGCTGACTCCTCAACTAGTCCTCTCATAAGATCAGTATTGAAGTTATCGTGTGTTCCTTGTAGAACAGCACCCATTCGCTCCAACCCCATACCAGTATCAATTGATGGTTTTGGTAAGTTTGATCGATTGCCATCCTTTGACTGATTGTATTGCATAAAAACTAAATTCCAGATTTCTACAAATCTATCCCCATCTTCATTTGCAGAGCCGGGAGGCCCCCCTGGTATTCTAGGTCCATGGTCAAAGAATATCTCAGAACAGGGGCCACAGGGGCCTGTCGAGCCCATAGACCAGAAGTTGTCAGTGCTGTTTATTTTTATTATCTGCGATCGAGATAATCCCGCATGTTTTTCCCAAATTTTAATCGCCTCTTCATCATTATGGTAAACAGTAACTAGTAACTTCTCTTTTGGTAAGGCAAATTCTTTTGTTATCAAATCCCATGCAAGAGGAATGGCTTCCTCTTTGAAGTAATGTCCAAAAGAGAAATTACCTAACATTTCAAAGAAGGTGTGATGGCGTGCTGTATAGCCTACATTATCCAAATCATTATGTTTACCACCTGCACGCAAACATTTCTGACTGGTCACAGCAGTTTCATAACTTCTTTTTTCTGTGCCAGTGAAAACATTCTTAAATTGAACCATTCCTGAATTAGTAAACATCAGGGTTGGGTCATTATCTGGAACTAGAGAAGAACTGTTGACAACCTCGTGTCCTTTTCTCTGAAAATAATCTAAAAAAGTTGTGCGAATTTCTGCTAGTCCAACCATAACCCCTCTCGTTATAACCTATAGCATGCTAACAAAAAAAGTTTGTTTGTGATGCTCTTAAATATCTTTCCTAAAGCTTATTAGGTTTAGTCTTGGCTCAATCTTTTTCTAAAAGAGCTGTTTCTCCGACAAGTTCCGTAGAATGCTCATCTCCTAAACCATTTGCATTTCTAATCTTTCCTTCAATCTCTGCTGCTAGTTCATGATTCTCAATTAAAAATTTCTTTGCATTTTCTCGACCTTGCCCTATTCGCTCCTCACCATAAGAAAACCATGCACCAGACTTCTCGATGATGCCAAATTTGACACCTAAATCAATTATTTCACCTGACTTAGAGATGCCTTCTCCATACATTATATCAAATTCAACCTGCTTAAAAGGAGGTGAGACTTTGTTCTTTACTACTTTAACACGGGTTGCATTACCAACTATTTCATCACGGTCTTTTAAAGCCCCTATCCGCCGAATATCCAACCTTACTGAAGCATAAAACTTCAAAGCATTTCCGCCAGTTGTGGTCTCTGGGCTTCCAAACATCACCCCTATTTTCATTCTAATCTGGTTTATAAAGATTACCATGCAATTAGAGCGACTTATAGCACCTGTAAGCTTTCTCATCGCTTGACTCATTAACCTGGCTTGAGCTCCTACTTGTGCATCACCCATATCCCCTTCCAATTCTGATCTAGGGGTTAAAGCTGCTACAGAATCAACAACTACCAATGACACAGCACCAGATCTAACCAATGTTTCTGTAATTTCCAATGCTTGCTCCCCTGTATCAGGTTGAGAAATAAGTAATTCATCCAAATTAACCCCTAGTTTTTTTGCATAATTAGGGTCTAAAGCATGCTCTGCATCAACAAACGCACAGATACCTTCCTTCTTCTGCTCTTCCGCCACCACATGAAGCGCTAAGGTTGTTTTTCCTGAACTTTCAGGACCGTATATCTCTATAATTCTGCCCTTGGGAAGCCCGCCTATCCCAAGGGCTATATCTAAACTAATGGATCCTGTTGAAACGGATTCAATATCAATTACCGGATTTTCCTGCCCCAATTTCATTATTGAACCCTTACCAAAGTTTCGCTCAATCTGGGCTACTGCCGTTTCAAGTGCCTTTTCTTTATCCATCACCAGTCTTTCTGAGAAATTAATAAGCTTTGTCATTTATATTTCCTTATTTCACATCTTTGTTTCCGTAGCAATAATTCAAACTTAAAACTAAAAAAAATAGTATTATTATTATTTTTGTTCACTATATGTTCTTAGTATCTTTTATAGATATAGGCAAGATAATTCTAGATTATTTTAACCTTTTCAAAACGGCTCTAAAAAAACCATCCCCTGCAACTAGGGGGTGTAAAAGAGATCGATTCAAATTTTCAAAATTAGATTTTTTGCTTAAAAACTTATCAACTCGTACGTCCCCCTCCTCTGGCAACATAGAACAGACAACATAAATTATCACTCCACCAACCCTCACATATTTACACGCTTCCTCAAGGATCTCCAATTGAGTCACTACTAATTCTTCAAGTCTATTGGTGGTTAAATTCCACTTGGCCTCAGGATCCCGCCTCCATATACCCGAACCGGAGCAAGGCGCGTCTACAAAAACAACATCGCAAGATGAAATGTAATCCTTCAAATCTGACAATTGCAACAATCTAACCCTAGCACCTGCTCTAATTGCCCTGCGTCTAAGATCAACAAGCCTCTTCTGATTAATATCGAAAGCTAATAAATCGCCCTTGTTGTTTATTTTGGAAGCCATTGCTAATGTTTTTCCTCCACCCCCAGCACAATAATCAAGGATACGTGCACCCTCAATTATTTCAGGCAAATCGCTCATGACTTGGGATGATAGATCTTGAATTTCAACCATACCAGACGTATAACATTTGGAAGATTTCACTAATCTTCTACCAGCATCAACTTGAATGGCATCCGAATAACCACTCAATCTAGAACATAAAATACCTTCTTTAGCCATGAGGTCTTCAATTTCATTCATACGACCTTTTAGTTTATTCAGACGTAAATAGAGTGGGGCTCTTTCTCGCATTTTTCCCATGACAATTTCGAAATTCTTACCAAGAAATTGTGTCAACCCTTCGGTTAAGAATGACGGATAGTCCAAAGCTATTGAATTTGAAGCCTCTGACAAAATCATATTTTTCTGTTCCAATATAGAAAGTTCGTCTGAACTTGGGGGCTCCTGAAAGTATTTATTTTGATTAATTCCTTTAATTAATTCAATTTGTTCATAATGATCAGCCAAATAGGATAGAATCAAGAGCCGCCCATTTTCTTTACGCCCAGTAATCTGAAATGGAAAGATGAGTGATTTTCTTTTTCTGAGGACATCATAGATTATATTTCTGATTGAATATCTGTCATTAGAACCAGCAAAACGGTTATCTCTAAACCAGTTCTTCAAAGCTGCCTCAATCGGTGAACCTGCAAGATAATGATCTATCACCTCAATTGAAGCTGCTGCTCTAGATATTGGACGCATATGCTCTAAGAAAAATTAAAGGAATATTCAACTTAACATCTTTAGTAATCATCGTATTAACTTTTGCTTCATTGGGCCTAACAGAAGATTCTGCTGGAACTAAAAGAGCATCATCAAAAGTAATAGCTTCTTCAATCTTCATTAATTCACTTCACCTTTTCATTTTCAATCTGATACTCGGTAGACAAACACACTAATTCACACTTTCCCAAACCCTAATGCGACTACATATTTCTCTGAACTATCCGACCTACTAGACTTTGGTTTAAAATTAACAACTTTCTTAAAATTATTTTTCAAAGATGTTTGAAGGTTTCTTTCAGCACCACCGGCAAGAACTTTAGCAACGAAATTACCCCCAGGTCGCAAATAATCAAAGGAAAAAAATGCTGCGGCTTCACATAGCGCCATAATTCTAAGATGATCAGATTTTCTATGGCCTGTCGAATTAGATGCCATATCTGACATGATCACATCAACGGGGGTTGATAGTATATTGTCAATGTTAATGAGAAAATCATCGCTTAAAAAGTCCCATACATAAAATTCAGCACCACTAATAGGTAATACTGGTTTAAGATCAATACCCAACACCCGGCCTATCTTCTCTTTGGTGGACTGTTTGTTTGCATTAGTTTTATCTACAGCTATCTGAGCCCAGCTTCCCGGGGCAGATCCCAAATCGACGACGACATCACCAGGATTAAACATGCAAAATTTTTCATCAATCTCTAAGAGTTTAAAGGCCGCTCTACTTCTAAACCCTTTTTGCTTAGCAAGTTTAACGAATGGATCGTTTAACTGCCTCCTCAACCAATTTGTTGATGACAACTTGCGTCCTTTAGCAGTTTTGACTAATACTTTTTTGCCTGTATCTATATTTCGTTTTCGGGTTTTTCCAGTATTAGAATTGACCATTGACCTATTTCTATTGCTAGTGACTGTTTTTCACATTAGGCTCATTGAAATGGCTATCTGCACTCATGAGAGAATAAAGTATTCCTTCTCTCAACCCCCGATCAGCAACCCTCATACTTGTTATTGGCCAGATCCTTAGCAAGGTTTGCATAATAGCTGATCCAGACATAATCAATTCAGCCCTGTCTCGGCCTATTCCAGGCTCCCTTTTTCGCCCCTCCGGCCCTAAATCTAAGAATTTCTTAATTACTGCATCAATATCAGCCGCTCCTAAGTTAAGACCATCTACTTTTAACCTATCATATCTTCGCAGACCCAAATGGACTGCTCCCAGAGTTGTTACAGTTCCTGAGGTACCAATAATTTGTAGATCCTCTTCCTTATTCATGAGATCCTCAGAAAAGTATGGTAAGAAGTTTTCTATCTTTTGTTCAAAATCACAAGACATCAAAGCAAATCTGGCACTATCATCTTCAACATCAGAATAACGTTGCAATAAAGTGGCCACACCTAGAGGTACCGAAATCCAATCAACTATTCTCACTTTTTTAGTTTTCTTAGCGAAACTTGTCAGTTCTCCTTTAGTAGGAAGCCCCAGTTCCAAATCTAACATAGCACTTATTCGAAGTTCTTTAGGTACATTAGACAAATCAATCCAGACCAACTCCGTAGACCCTCCTCCAATATCAACTATTAATACCTGCGAAACTTTAGGATCTAACAATGGCGCACAACTAATCACAGCTAACCTAGCTTCTTCTTCAGGCTTTATTAATTCTAGAGCCAAGCCAGTATCTCTCTTGACCTTATCAAGAAATTTCTTACCGTTCTTCGATCTTCGGCATGCCTCAGTTGCCACCAAGCGTGACCTTCTTACGTTAAAACGTTTAAGTTTTTTGGAACAGACATGCAGGGCTTGAAGTGCCCTGGTTATCCCTGCTTGAGACAACTCACCTGTCCTCTCTAAATCAAGTCCAAGCCTGACTGACTTTGAAAAGGCATCTACTATTTCGAACCTGGGACCAGTTGGTCGGGCGATTAGCATTCGGCAACTATTCGTTCCTAAATCTAATGCTGCATATAATGATTTCTTACTTCTTTCTTCACCATTTTTGAATTCACTCTTATGCCTTACCAACTTAGGACCCTCTCCTAAGTTCACCATAAAATCTTCCTTTCACTAAAAATAAGCTGGCCTAGAATAAATCAAATTATTACGCAGTGTACTCAAAGCCCGATTGATAGCTTATTTCTCTTTGAATTCACCGTAATATAAACTTCGGATTAACTCAACAGGTTTAAAACTTTATTGCCATGTCGTCTAAGATTGCAAATGTGTCGATTTTAGACCATCAGCTTTCCAAGATCACCTGTTACAAACTTTTTGCATAACAACTTTTTGTGCAACAAGATGAATGATAATAATCCTTATAACGAGCGAAGACTAGTATGACCAGAACCGTTCTAGAGAGTTCTAAAAAAACAGTGGTCATCGGACATGATGAGCCATTTTGCGTAATCGGTGAAAGGATTAATCCTACTGGCAGAAAAAAACTGGCTGCAGAATTGGAAGCTGAAAACTTTGAGACAGTTGAAAGAGATGCGTTGGATCAAGTAAAATCAGGAGCAACTGCTTTAGATGTCAATGCTGGAGTAGTCTATAATTCAAATCCTAATCCTAATGAAACTGAACCCATATTAATGGAAAAGTTGATAAAACTTGTACAAAATACAGTTGATGTCCCGCTATGCATTGATAGTTCTGTACCCGCTGCACTCAAAGCAGGATTAAGCATAGCAAAGGGGCGACCACTATTGAACTCCGTGACAGGAGAGGAAGAACGGCTCGAAGCTATTTTACCATTAGTACAAAAATTTAGAGTTCCTGTCGTAGCAATTTCTAATGATGATACAGGGATATCAGAAGACCCTGACATTCGATTTGCTGTTGCAAAAAAAATTGTTCATAGGGCTGCTGATTTTGGCATTCCTGCTAGTGACATTGTAGTTGACCCTTTGGTAATGCCTATTGGGGCAATGGCAACTGCAGGTCAGCAGGTATTTAAACTTGTTAAACGGTTGAGAGAAGAGCTTAAAGTTAATACAACCTGTGGAGCTTCAAATATATCATTTGGGTTACCGAATAGGCATGCTATTAATGCTACCTTCCTTCCCATGGCTATAGCATCTGGGATGACTAGCGCCATCATGAACCCAACTAATTCTAGCGAAATGGATGCCATATTTGCTGCTAATTTACTCATGGATAGAGATGCCAATAGCTCAAGATGGATCAATAGAAATCGTATGCCAGAAGAAAGTAATAATATTACTGAAAGAAACGGGACAAGAAGAAGTGAACGTCGCCGACGGAGGAACACAGGATAAACTTTATAAAACCGTCTTATAATATTTGATACTGGAGTTTGTCATGACCAATGGTGTAGTAAAAAAAATTTCCAAAATTAAACAACATTTGGTTGTATTTACCCCATCAGGATTACGTGGTGAGGTTCCTGATGGTAC
>CACKFK010000011.1 GCA_902599445.1 uncultured Alphaproteobacteria bacterium | reverse complement strand
GTACATTTTATAATCTTTTCTTTGTTTTCTGCAGCAACTTCATCAGCCACCGCACCAGTAAATACACCGTCATGCCAGTGTGTATAAAGCGGCCCTTTATGGCTACCTGGCACAACTTCCAAAGGTCCATTATCTAAGGTTACGTCATCCATAAAAAGTAGTGCAGTAATCATGTCATCATTCGTCATGGGTTGAAATGAAAAATCTTGGTGAAACTTAACTTCTGTAATAGTCCCAGGTAACTTTGAATTGATCTTTCCGTGATGAAATCTTATAGCAGGCCCAACTAAATCAGCTGCAAAATCAGCTATCTTAGAATTTCTCATAACATCCGCATAAACCGTTGAAATTTCTTCTGGGGATTGCACTCTCCGTAAACCAGGAGTTTTTATGCTGTGCCCAGGCGCAAGATCAAACCTACAAAATTGCAAAAAAATATAAAGAAGAATTGGGAAAGAAAGTTGTATTACAGGCCACAACTTCCCGATCTGAAGCTTTGAAAGGTGCCAATTTTTGCCTTATCTCAATTGAGGTTGGTGATAGATTTCAGCTTTGGGATCAGGACTGGAAGTTGCCTCTTCAGTATGGGATAAGGCAGGTATATGGCGAAAATGGTGGGCCAGGAGGTTTATTCCATTCTCTAAGAATAATTCCTCCTATTTTGGAGATCTGTAGGGATATTCAGGCTATCTGTCCAGATGCATTTGTATTCAATTATTCCAATCCGATGCAACGAATTTGCCATTCAGTTACCACTCAATACCCGGATCTAAAATTTATCGGTTTATGCCATGAAATCAAATCGATGCCTCGTCAGTTGCCAGAACTTATGCAAACTGACATCTCAAATATTGAATTCTCTGCAGGAGGTCTGAATCACTTCAGTATTTTATTAGAAGCCAAATATAAGGACTCAGGAGCTGATGGTTATCCAGCGATCAGGAAAAATTTTGAGAATTACTTTTTTGATCTAGTTAATGATCATGAAGGTTTTAGATCAGAACCTGGAGCCGAACGGGGTGTATTTTTTAGGCTATTTAAGGATTACAATTATTTGCCAATTACAACAGATAGCCATCTAGGGGAATATATTCAATGGGCTTACAGTGTAGCAGATCACAGAGGAATTTTGCATTTTTATGAGAGCTACAAGAAGAAGTGTCTATCGTTTTTTGATAATGATAAAATATATGGGTCATTCTTCAACATGGATAACAAGGATTTTCATGAAAGATTTGTTCCTATCGCTGAGGCAGTTATTGGCGATGAGAATTTAAGAGAAGACTCTGTAAATATCCCTAATAAGAGCTTCATAGAATGTCTTCCTAGTGATATCGTGGTAGAGGTCCCTGCTATTATAAATAATAAGGGGATTGAGGGCGTTCATTTAAAAAACTATCCTAAGTCTTTTGGAAGCTTATTGAATT
Source organism: uncultured Alphaproteobacteria bacterium (assembly GCA_902599445.1). Lineage (GTDB taxonomy): Bacteria > Pseudomonadota > Alphaproteobacteria > Rhodobacterales > Rhodobacteraceae > CACIIZ01. The sequence continues at coordinate 49,340 of CACKFK010000011.1, read as the reverse complement.
TGCAGGCTGGAGTGATTCAATTAACGACGGAGGCAGTACTGGAACAGTCTAAGCATAAAGCCTATCTGGCATTACTTGCCGACCCAGTAGTAGATGATGCCAAAGAGGCTAAGAAGCTTTTAGATAATATGTTGATGATGCAGGAAGAGTATCTATCGTATTTGGCTTAAATTTTTATATTAAATGGAATTTAAATTGTGGCAGAGATAGAGATTAATCATTTGAACAAGTTTTTTGGCCGATCTCAGGTAATTAGAGACATGTCATTAACTATTGAGAGTCGGTCTTTTACAGTGATTGTTGGCCCGAGTGGCTGCGGAAAATTAAATAAATAAATTAATAGCATGTAAATGATTTAAAGCCTAATTCAGATATGATGGAAAAAAAACTTTTAGATAAGAGAGCACCAATTTGATTTATTTGATTAAATAATCTTTTTTATAATTTAAGTTTAATATCTTTTAGGAAAGCAATATTATTTGAGCAATCTGGGCGGTATAGCCTCGTGCAATTATTTTTACCTGGCATTGAGGGCTTTTTGAAAGGCATAGTAAGAATTTTTTGGGGTTCTCTTGAGAGTATTGAAATCAACGTGAACCAAGCCAAATCTCTTTTTGTACCCAAATGCCCATTCAAAATTATCTAAAAGAGACCATGCAAAGTATCCTTTGACGGGTACATCGTTCTCCACTAAATTCTTCACTTTTTTGAGATGTTCATAGTAGTATTTGATTCTTGAAAAGTCATTGATAATCCCATCTTCAATAAAATCCTGATTTGCCATTCCATTTTCTGTGATGAATATTGGGACTTCTTTAGAATAACTCTCGTGTAATCTTTTAACAATATACTCGAGACCTTGAGGGTAAATCTCCCAGCCCATATCAGTGGTAGGAAGGTTACCTTTAGTTGATGAAAAGCCTAGGAAAGGGTTTGCCTTATCAGGTTTTATTATTGATCTCGTATAATAATTAACACCAACCCAATCAATTGGCTGAGAAATAAGCTGCAAATCTTTCTCATAATTTTGTGGCATAAAGGGTTCAAATAATTCAAGTGTTTGATTTGGATATCTCCCTTTGAAGATTGCTTCATCAAACCATAGATTATGTATTTCATCACTCAATGCAGCAGACAATAAAGAATTTTCCGTTTCATCATGTGGGCTTACAAACTGTTTATTCAGGACAATCCCGGCATTATTAAAGTTATTTGCTCTGATAACCTGCAAGGCCTCAGCGTGAGCGACTAGGATCATGTGCATGGTCTGGACTCCTGATGCAGCATTTTTTTCTCCTGGAGCATGTTCCCCGAGATAATGGCTAAGCCATGCTACACACCAAGGTTCGTTAATAGTTGCTAATGAGTATAATCTATCTGAGAATTTTCTCATAACGATGTCAGTATAATCTGCGAACCATTTGGTTGTGTCTCTATTTTTCCATCCGCCATTCTTTCCGAAAATACTTGGTAAATCCCAGTGATAGAGAGTCCCAAAAGGTTTTAAACCTTTCTGGAGCATTTCATCTAATAAGTTGTCATAAAAGGATATGGCCTTACTGTTTATAGAGCCTTTCCCATCAGGGAGTATCCTAGGCCAAGAAAATGAAAAACGGTAAGCAGAAAAAACAGCATCTGCGATTAGGGCAATGTCCTCTTTGTATTTAAGATAGTGTGCACAGGCTATGCTTCCATTTTCTTTATTAATGACAGATCCAGGGGTTTTTGCAAAGTCATCCCAGTGGCATGTGCCTGATCCTCCGTAGGAATTACCTTCTATTTGATAGCTTGATGTAGCAACTCCAAATACGAAATCTGACGGAAATGTCTCAATAATTTTTAAATCATTCATTTTGTCTCGTCTATTATAAGGTTTTAGATAAATTTGCTTGAAAGCTATCCTTTAGCAAACTAATTCCATTTTTTTTCTGCCTAAAATACCATCATTTTTCTTAAAATATGCCTATTTCTTAACAGTAATGCTCCTAAGACCGTGGTGGGGTTAAAGATACTTTAACTCCTATCAAGAACATAGTACTGTTTATCACCTTAAATAAAAAGGTTGAAAAAATGTGAGTGTAACTTACACATGATAATTTAAACAGTTCATGCCACACAGGGAAGGGGGGAATTATGAACAGATTTTTTACACGAAATTTAGTGATCGCAACTATTGCATTGCTGTTACCTACAGGTATATTTGCGGGTGGTGGACACTATCACTATGATGGGCCAGATATTTCTGGTGCAAAAGTTAAGATTTTTGGACCTTGGTTAGCACCAGAAGATGCAAGTTTCAGAGATGTGCTATCAATATTCGAAAAAGAAACGGGCGCATCAGTTGAGTATGGTGGTTCAGATGAATTTGAGCAAATTATTAATATTGACTGTAAAGCTGGAAATCCTGCTGATATAGCAGTATTCCCACAGCCAGGATTAGCCGCAAATATTGCTGCTACGGGATGTCTGGCTCCACAAGGAAATGACTTAAAACAGATGGTGCTAGATGACTATGCAGCGGGTCAATCTTGGGTTGATTTAACGACATATGCCGATGCAAACGGCAAAGATCAGTTTTATGGAATTTTCTTTAGAGTTAATGTGAAAAGCCTCGTTTGGTATTCACCAGATAACTTTGAGGATAATGGATATCAGGTTCCTGAAACTATGGAGGACTTACTTTCACTCACTGAAAAAATGGCCGCCGACGGAAATACTCCTTGGTGTATTGGACTTGAGTCAGGTGGTGCAACTGGTTGGCCAGCGACTGACTGGATGGAAGAAATTATGCTAAGAACTCATCCACCATCAGTTTATGACCAATGGGTATCAAATGAAATGGCATTTAATGATGCAAGAGTTATGGAAGCTATGGACTTTTTTGGTTCCTTTGCATTAAACGATAAGTATGTGGCAGGAGGTTCAAAGGCAGTTGCAACAACTGGTTTCAGAGACTCTCCTAAAGGCTTATTTACTTCTCCACCCCAATGTATGATGCATAGGCAGGCAAGTTTTATCCCAGCTTTCTTTCCTGAAGGAGTTGAAGCAGGAGTGGATTATGATTTCTTTTACTTCCCGGCATTTGCATCAAAAGATCTAGGTCGGCCAGTTCTTGGTGCTGGTACAGTTATCACTGCTACAAACAATGATCCTGCAACTACTGAATTAATGAAGTTCTTAATGCACCCAGAAGCTCATGAAAGATTTATGGGTAAGGGAGGTTTTTTAACTCCTCATAAAGGAGTAGATAAAAGCAAATATGCAAGTGATACGTTTAGAGGCCTTCACGACATTTTAGTAGGAGCTACCACTTTTCGATTTGATGGATCAGATTTGATGCCAGGTGCAGTAGGAGCTGGCTCTTTTTGGACTGGGATGGTTGATTACACCAATGGTAAGTCGGCTAAAGAGGTTGCTGACGCAATTCAGGCTAGCTGGGACGCTATAAAGTAATGCTAGCTTTTTAATAATGCTAACTCTAAAGGCGAACAATTACCTTGTTCGCCTTTTTTATTTATTATAGATAATTTCAATGAGTTTTTTTTCATTAATAACAACAATGTTCTTGGGGGTTCTATTTTTTATTATCTATTTTAGCGTTTCTAATTTCATTCTTGACTATTTTATTCGACTTAAAAAAGATAATTTTGAATATGAAAATGTAGTTAGGGTTCTTATTTTCATTTTGCCTGCTTTACTGGTCTTATTTTTATTCATAATCTACCCGGTATTTGAGACCGTAAGATTAAGTTTTTATGATAAATTTGGTCGTGACTTTGTCGGTTGGGATAATTACGTCTGGGCTATAAATGATCCTAATTTCAGACGTAGCATTTTGAATAACTTAGGTTGGCTACTGATTGTGCCAACGATGAGTACTTTCTTAGGATTAATAATTGCAAGTTTAGCAGACAAGATATGGTGGGGATCTATAGCCAAATCAATAATATTCATGCCAATGGCAATATCGTTTGTCGGGGCGGGTGTAATCTGGAAATTTATTTATGATTATAGAGGACCTGGTGATCAGCAAATAGGTCTTTTAAATGCAATAATTGTATCACTTGGAATGGAGCCACAAGCATGGCTCACCATTTCAATATGGAATAATCTCTTTTTGATGGCCATAATGATTTGGATACAAACTGGATTAGCCTTAGTGATATTTAGTGCAGCGTTGAGAGGGATCCCAAATGAAACGATTGAGGCAGCAAGGATAGATGGTGCAAGTGAATTTAGAATATTTTTGTCTATTATCATACCATATCTTGAGCAAACTATTTTAGTGATTTGGACAATCATTACTATTCTAGTTTTAAAGGTATTTGACATCATTTATGCAATGACCAATGGCGAATGGCAAACAGAGGTATTAGCAAACTTAATGTACGATTGGATGTTTAGAGGGGGAGGAGACTCAGGGAGAGGAAGTGTTTTAGCATTTTGTATCATGATAGGGGTTATTCCAATTTTAGTATGGAATTTGTATAGACACAAACAAGAGCAAACAGTATGAAATCAAAATTTAATTTGCCGTCAATATTGGCTCAATTACTATTGTTAACTTTCGTAATAATATGGATAACTCCAACATTTGGGCTTTTAATTAGTTCTTTTAGAGATAAAGACCATTTAGCTATTAGCGGTTGGTGGACATCTTTAATGACTACTGAAGCGAATGAAATACATAGAACAAAGGGTAAAGATGGGCAAATAAAAGAAGATGGATTTTTTGTTATAAGAAGCAATTTGTTTGATAATGAAAAGGGAAAAAAGATATCAAGCTTTGGGATAACATCAAAGAGAATTAATGAATTTGCTATTGGTGAGACAGTTATACTGAAAGACAAATCTCGCATCACCGTTTATGAAAATGGAGACTACGAATGGATGTCTGAAAAGGAATTCAAGAAAAAGAGAGGAAAAAGAATATTTATCACTGCGACGAGCCCCCCCAACTTAACTTTAAATAACTACAGGGAAGTTTTATTTAAAGAAGGGTTGGGACAAGCATTTTTAAATACAATTGCAGTTGCTTTGCCGTCAACGGTAATACCATTGATTATTTGTTCATTTTTTGCCTATTCCTTAACTTGGATGAACTTTTATGGAAGAGATGTACTTTTAGCGGCTATAATCGCGTCCCTAGTAGTCCCATTGCAAATGTCACTCATTCCCATCCTTACTATTTATAATGACCTCGGGGCATTATTTGGGATAGCAGCAAAATCATTTCCAGGTATTTGGATGGCGCATACAGGATTTGGTCTTGCTTCAACAACTTTTCTTCTATGGAACTTTATTAAATCCCTACCTTCTGAAATGTTAGAAGCAGCGAAAGTTGATGGGGCTACACATTATGACACTTTTGTAAAAATAGTAGTACCACTGTCAATTCCTGCGTTTGCATCAATTTTTATCTTACAATTTTTATGGGTTTGGAATGATTTATTAGTTGGTCTAGTTTTTTTGGATAAGCATCCAAGTGAAATAATTTTGACGGCTAAATTAAAAGAGCTATTAGGGTCCCGTGGTGAAAATTGGGAAATCCTAACAACAGGGGCTTTTATATCTATGACGGTTCCTTTGTTTATTTTCTTTTCTTTACAACGATATTTTATACGAGGTTTGGTAGCGGGATCAGTGAAAGGATGACAGATATGTCTCGAATAGTTTTAATTGGTGCAGGTAGTACAGTTTTTGGGCTAGGTGTGGTTAGTGATATTTTCAAATCTAAATATTTCCAGAACTCTACCATCGTTTTACATGACATTAACCCAGAATCATTAGAAAAAACCTACAAAATTGCAAAAAAATATAAAGAAGAATTGGGAAAGAAAGTTGTATTACAGGCCACAACTTCCCGATCTGAAGCTTTGAAAGGTGCCAATTTTTGCCTTATCTCAATTGAGGTTGGTGATAGATTTCAGCTTTGGGATCAGGACTGGAAGTTGCCTCTTCAGTATGGGATAAGGCAGGTATATGGCGAAAATGGTGGGCCAGGAGGTTTATTCCATTCTCTAAGAATAATTCCTCCTATTTTGGAGATCTGTAGGGATATTCAGGCTATCTGTCCAGATGCATTTGTATTCAATTATTCCAATCCGATGCAACGAATTTGCCATTCAGTTACCACTCAATACCCGGATCTAAAATTTATCGGTTTATGCCATGAAATCAAATCGATGCCTCGTCAGTTGCCAGAACTTATGCAAACTGACATCTCAAATATTGAATTCTCTGCAGGAGGTCTGAATCACTTCAGTATTTTATTAGAAGCCAAATATAAGGACTCAGGAGCTGATGGTTATCCAGCGATCAGGAAAAATTTTGAGAATTACTTTTTTGATCTAGTTAATGATCATGAAGGTTTTAGATCAGAACCTGGAGCCGAACGGGGTGTATTTTTTAGGCTATTTAAGGATTACAATTATTTGCCAATTACAACAGATAGCCATCTAGGGGAATATATTCAATGGGCTTACAGTGTAGCAGATCACAGAGGAATTTTGCATTTTTATGAGAGCTACAAGAAGAAGTGTCTATCGTTTTTTGATAATGATAAAATATATGGGTCATTCTTCAACATGGATAACAAGGATTTTCATGAAAGATTTGTTCCTATCGCTGAGGCAGTTATTGGCGATGAGAATTTAAGAGAAGACTCTGTAAATATCCCTAATAAGAGCTTCATAGAATGTCTTCCTAGTGATATCGTGGTAGAGGTCCCTGCTATTATAAATAATAAGGGGATTGAGGGCGTTCATTTAAAAAACTATCCTAAGTCTTTTGGAAGCTTATTGAATTTGCAGGCTGGAGTGATTCAATTAACGACGGAGGCAGTACTGGAACAGTCTAAGCATAAAGCCTATCTGGCATTACTTGCCGACCCAGTAGTAGATGATGCCAAAGAGGCTAAGAAGCTTTTAGATAATATGTTGATGATGCAGGAAGAGTATCTATCGTATTTGGCTTAAATTTTTATATTAAATGGAATTTAAATTGTGGCAGAGATAGAGATTAATCATTTGAACAAGTTTTTTGGCCGATCTCAGGTAATTAGAGACATGTCATTAACTATTGAGAGTCGGTCTTTTACAGTGATTGTTGGCCCGAGTGGCTGCGGAAAATCAACCTTGCTTAGAATGGTAGCTGGTTTAGAAAAGATTGATTCAGGACAAATTAAAATCGCTGGGAACGTGGTCAATAATCTTCCTCCGAAAGATCGGGGAATTGCTATGGTTTTTCAGTCTTACGCCCTGTACCCTCACATGACTGTTTTTAATAATATGGCTTTTGGGTTAAAACTAGAAAAAAAAACGAAGTCAGAAATCAAAACAAGGGTAAACGATGTTGCCAGGATATTACAGATTGAGGATCTCCTAAATAGGAAACCTAAACAGTTGTCAGGAGGTCAAAGACAACGGGTTGCAATCGGTAGAGCTATTACTCGAAATCCAAAGGTTTTTTTGTTTGATGAACCTTTGTCTAATCTAGATGCTGCTTTAAGGGTAGCGACTCGAATTGAAATTGCAAAATTGCACGATTCAATCCCTGACGCCACAATGGTTTATGTTACACATGATCAAGTAGAAGCAATGACTTTGGCTACTAAGATTGTAGTTTTATCGGAAGGCCAAATTGAACAAATAGGGTCTCCTTTGGAATTATACGAGAGGCCAAATAATTTGTTTGTCGCAAAGTTCATTGGCTCGCCTGCAATGAACATAATTCCAGTTAGCATTTCCAAAACTGGGAAAGATAGCGAGGCTAAGGTTACAGAGGAAATCAGACTGGCTTTGAATTACAATATACAAAATAAAGATATGAACAAAAAATTCAATTTGGGAGTTCGACCTGAAAATTTAGTGCTCGCAAAAAAACCTGATAATTCTATAAGGGCAAAGATATCATTAGTTGAGTCACTTGGTGAATATGCGTTGGTTTATGCACAGATAGTCGGAGGTCACCTGAGCCAAAACATTTTAGTGAAGATTCCTGGAAACCCATTAATTGAGAAAGGTCAAGAGGTGTTTTTTCAACTGGAAAAAGGTAAGGAGCATTTGTTTACAGAGGAAGGGACCCGCTATATTAGCGCAAATAAATAAATCCCCTCTGAACAGGTGCGATAATTGATACATTTTATTATTTTATTATGTTGTGAGATGAAACCATTTTCAAAATCTAATAGGGCATGCTGATATTGAGGTTGCAAGTAACCAACTTTTTGAATACAAACCTGAATGTTTATAGAAAAACACTTTCGTGGGGTTGTAGAAGCTAAAGAACAATAGGTCAGAAAGCCACAAAATAGGGCAAATATTCAACTAGGAGGAGTGGCAGAGCGGTTGAATGCACCGGTCTTGAAAACCGGCGTGGGTGCAAGTCCACCGTGGGTTCGAATCCCACCTCCTCCGCCATTGCTTTGTAATTAAGCTAATAAAAACAGTGCTTTAGTTTTATTATGGTTATGCAGGCCCACATCGAGACCCACATTAAGTTCACCTTAAACTTATGAAATTCTAATATTCATGGATTGTTACTCTGATTTTCAACAGGATAGTAGGGGTACCCCCCACTTTAGTATTTGGGACTCCTGCCATAAACTAGTTATATTAATATAGACGAGGGAATCTGAAGGAACGGTTTTCAAGTCGACTTGCTATTAGTTAAAAGATTTGGCTAACTGGTATTAATATTCAGAATGATTTGTCTGGAGTTTAGTTAATGGCCTCTTCTGAAAGTCCTAACAATAGGTTCAAACAGTTCTCTGCTGGTTTTTTTGATCAAGAATGTTGTTTTGTGGTTCAAAACCTACCACCCAGTCAAAACACTCCTCCAATGCCAGTTTTAGTGAGTGTGGCCGAGAAAATGATACTACGAGGGCTTCCTACTAAACCATCAACTTATTTGGCTGGAGAGTTAGCAAAACACTTCCCGGGGCAAACACTAAAGAATGCACCACCTCCAGCTCCTGTCTGGAGTTCATCATTACCATCTCCGCCTTTGATGGTATCATCGCCATCACCGCCTATGATAATATCACTGCCATCTCCACCTTCTAAGGTATCATTACCCGTTCCACCAATCAGGACATCATCACCCGCTAAAGTTTTGATAGTATCGTTCCCAGCATTGCCTCCATAGTAATCCCTACCTGATGTGCCAATTAACGTATCATTTCCATCATATCCCGTAGCTGAGACCGAAGAGGCTGAACCCCCATTAATCGTGTCATCTCCAGAAGTTCCTGCAAAAAAGTGTATGCCTGATAAGGGAATTAAACTATTAACTGAGACCAGCCTTACAACCGAACTTTCTGTATATTCGATATTTTCTAAGCGATTAGCTGTTGAATAAGCCCCTACGACTTTTATGAAATTTGTACCATTGGCAGCATAGATAATAAGATCATCACCATCCCTATATTCACTCCAGCCTGTGATATTACTTACCTTAAGAGTATCATTGCCCGCTCCAAAGGTTACGGTATCATTGCCTTCGCCTTTGTAGATGACGACTTTATCCACCATTTTGGGTTACCACGTTTGGGAAACTAATAAATTGTAAATTCAACGTTAAAGCGCCTTTCAAATTGTTTTCTTTTACGTGGTTTTCGTCACTTATTCTCTCTTAAGTTTTATTAGTATAATTTACAGCTACAATTTAATAGTGAATAATTGTCCTATTCAAGTGACTACAAACACATGACTACCCTGACAACTCTGACTACTAATTCAAAAGAGTAGTCATTGTAGTCACACTAGTCAGGGGGGTTATAGAGGTGTTGAACATATCACCCACCCCTAAGAATTATCTTTGTAGGTGGGGTAGCGCACTCCTAGCAATCTAATTTAATAAATCCATAAATACTTTTAATGCATAATTTTCTAAAATTCCTGATCTTCAATGCATTTTACTAATTCAGAGATAGATGCTGCAGAGCCTTTTAGTGAGAAACTACTAATTATCTCGTTATTATCATTTAAATGAAAAAGCTCTTGGCCCTTGCGAATTTCTTGAATCAATTCAGTGACTGCTTTCTCTGAACCTGAGTTAAGATTCATTACCAACCATCCAGAATCAAGAAAAGGGCTTTCACTGTACCAACTTGCGTAATCATCAACAGCAAATTGAAAAATTTTTAAGGTTTCGTTCACATTTGAGTCATCATAAAAAATGGCTAGTTCGTCAACTTCAGCATTTACATATATTTGAAATTCTTTGCTACCTGAACCATTCCTAGCAATACATGCTGTCGTTCTATCATCATATCGCAATAAAACAACTTCCCAATCCCCCTTTTTAAAAAGTGATTTTTCATCAAATACTTCAGCTGAAAAAGAAGTATGTGGAAAAAAAGAAAAGAGTAAAAAAAGTAAGACTATGTAAAACTTAGAAGTTTTCATTATCCATGCCTGGGTAAATGACAAATAACATTCATAATATAACCCAAAATCAATAATATAAAAATAGAATTTTAAAAGTTTTAACTTATACCTTTCCAAATTAAGGGAGCACAAAGACTAGTATGAGAGTGTATGAAGGCAAACTACAAGGGGTGTTAACTGTATTAACTTAGCTAACCATTTAGATATAAATATACATAGAACAGCCCCTGCTATCTGGAGGGTGGGATACCCCTATCCCAAAAGACCATGCCCTCATCCAAGCAAGTGCTACCGTTTACACATTTTGGTTGGGAGGGGCACTTAGTATGATCTTTTCATACAGAAGTTAATAATGCATAATCTATCAATGAAATTAATTATTGGTGTGGGTTCAGTAGGGTTTGAGGCTCTACTGTATTTTGAGGGTAATTTCTCTAATATTCCTGATTGTGCGTTATTACTGTCAGATAAAGAATTTGAGGATAGAGCAGTAAGGGCACGAAGCCTCCGTTTTCCACCAGACTTACAAAAATGGAATAACATTAAATTGGGAATTTAATAATGAAGGAAAATACAGAAACATCAAGTCACCCAATACTAGACACAAGCTTTGCAAAACTAATTATTGGAAAATCATATCTCGGGGATTTTGTTAGATCAGTTTGTGTTTGTATCTTTTATGGGCTGATAATCATTTTGGCGACTATGCTTTTGTTAGCCATGTATGGGGAAAGTTCAGCATCTGCGGCGGTTGGTTTTGTGGCAGTTTTTGGTTTATTGGCTTCAATACCAGCGGGCATTGTCTATTTCATACTATTGGCTTTGGGGCGAGCGCTACGAAGAAAACAAACTTTGAGCAATTTTCTTAGAATGGTAGCCTTAATCTGGTTTTTCATTATTCCTCTGACCGTTTTATATGTTTTAGTCTTTGCTTAAAAATGAGGTGTGGTATTGCGATTAAAAAACTTGGAAAAAGCGAGAAGGCACAAAATTAGGGAGCTATTTCAAGATAAATGAAATATCATTAGTTTTTTTTATTAAAGATATCTTTCTGTCTTTTTACCCATGAAGAAACGGCTTTTTTTCCGGTTTCAGATAATTGATAAAGCTGCACTCTTTTATCTAAAGCTGAAGTATTTTTAATAAAATAGTTTTGCTTGACGGCGCTATCTAAAATGTTCTTAATGGACGAGCGGCTAATGAGAGTGCGTGGAATTTTCTCACAAATGCTTTCGAAGGCTATTCCCTTTGCCGTACTTGCACCAATGATACAGGTTAGCATCCAATGAGCACGGGATTGATAAGCAAAGCGAAAAAAGCCTGTATCAGTTGAATACTCCTTCATATCCTCAAAAAAGTAGTTAAGCGTCTTCGCATATGTATTAAACGGATGAGCCATTAAAGCAATCCTGTATCCTAGTTTAGTATTTAGAATCGTATCATTAAAACGACTTTAATATAATATAATTTTACTATTAAATTTTAGCTGTAAAATCTACTAATAAAACTTGAAGGCGAATTTGTTTTTTCATGACTATATGATAGCACTAGTATTTATGACAAGAAAACTAGTAGGGTAGGTAATGATCGGAGTTATACTAGTTGTTAGTTTATTAGGTGTGTCAACTCCTAGCCTTGCAGAGAATGGTGGAGATTATGAGAAGCTAGAAAAATGCTTAAGTGAGTTCTATCAAGGTCGCCCTAGAGATTATCCACCCAAAGCAGAAAAGAATGAAATTTTAGTGTTCAAATCTGAAAATGGTAGTGAATATCACCACACTAAGCAGTTGAGAGGGATGGAAGCAGTTTGCTACAAATTGTTTTCTTCAGGAAATTAAATAAGATTATGTGTCACCTTGTCACTTGCTAAGAGCTAATCAGTTTTGCTACACTACTGAAATGGCTTGCATTATATCAACATTTACAACACTACTTTTTCTTGGTTATGGGGCATTACTAGGTGCTAGATGGATATTCAAAACTGTTAGAAATAACAGAGAGAATATCAGCAATTTTATCTACAATGCTTACAACTTGCCTGAAACTACTTTTCAAAAAGTAAAAGCTAGGGTTAACAAGAATAGCTTTAACTAGTTTGCTTTAGTAATCACCTTAATTCAATGACCTTAAATCCTAATACTGGTATGTGCTAGATTACAATATAATCGGTATAATGATGAGAATAATAGTAGCAATAAGTATATTATTTGTCTCAACACCTTTGATTGGTGAGGCCCAGACAATAGATCTAAATACTCTATCAGATAGATTGAAGACAGTTTATAGATGGGCATGGTGTTATGAGGCTACTCAAACAAGGGGTGATCTGCCCACTGCTTCGGTCGCTGATTTAAAAATAAATGAGAAACTTCTCATGAGGACTGAAGCATTAGCAGACCATTTATATTATAAAATAGGCATAGTTGAGTTAATGATGGATAATACAAATGTCGCAAAAAAAGATTTTGTTAAAAAAGTAAGGACTGATGCTAAAGTTCAGTTTCTTTCTGAAGAAGTTAAATTATCTAACGACGTTTTCAAGGAGTGTAATCGTGATCTTAAAGATATGATTAGGGGTAATTATGTGCCCAACTTCCAATACATGTCGAATTAGAAAATAATCAGAATAATACTAGCTGCAATACTAAGTAGTAACTTTTCCTATTCAGGCTCGCAAATCGGTTCAAGGGCATTACCATGGTCACTATTCGCTCCGATAATACATGTTAACATCCAATTAGCTCTAGATTAATAGGCAAAGCGAAAGAACCCTGTGTCTGTCGAATACTGCTTAATATCCCGAAAAAATAGGTCCAATGTCCTCGCATGATTAGAAAACTTAGCATTCATCAATTCTAATTACTGTTTTTTAATGCAGACTTTACATAATTTCCCAAAGATCTTAAAATTTTGGTTAAAACTTCTATTGGAGATAATTGTTACCTTACTTTTCACGACATTCACGATATTAACACACGTTAACTCATTTCTTTTGAGGATTGGTAGGCAAATTGCGTGGATCGCCATATGCTTAATGGTGTTGGTAATCTTACTCCAGGTATTTTTTCGGTACATATTGAATGCAGCTTTACCTTGGCCTGATGAAGTTGCTAGATTCTTGATGCTATGGATGACAGGGCTAATTGCTCCATCCGCTTATCGTTGGGGCGGTTTTGTCTCTATCGGTATGCTATCTAATGCATTACCCAAAATGGCAGGTAACTTTTTAACATTGGTATTGTTATCTCTTTCGCTATTCATTTTGTTGATTGGGTTTAAACTCGGACTTCAGCACGTCAAGGTTGGCTGGATATTTCAGTCCTCGTCAATCAAGATCCCTTTTAATTTAATTGGAGGTAAACCAGAAGCAATAAAATTGGCATGGATGTATATGTCATTACCTGTAGGCATCCTTTTATTAATTTTAGTCAATTGTGAATTAATTATGAGAAATATTTTGTTGATTTGTAATGATCAAACTAAATTACCTGCTGATCCTGACCAAGCACGTTTAGAGGGATAGAAAATGCTAGTTTGGTTCCTACCCTTATTTTTGATTTTTCTTTTAATAGGGATGCCAGTCTTTTTTAGTCTTCTTGCTGCCCCTGGAATTTTACTATGGCTAAATGGACAAGGTCAAGACGCTGCCATGCTGTACCGTAATATATATAATGGTATTGATAGTTTTCCATTGATGGCAATTCCCTTCTTTATGCTTGCAGGGGAGTTAATGAATCGGGGTGGTATAACCTTTAGGTTAGTTGAATTTAGCCAAGCCATGATGGGTCATTTTCGAGGTGGGTTGGCCCATGTTAATATTTTGTCATCAATATTATTTGCTGGTCTCTCCGGTTCAGCCGTCGCAGACACATCTGCGATTGGCTCTATGTTAATTCCAGCAATGGAAAAACAGGGTTACACTAAAAAATTTGCTGCAGCTATCACGGCTGCAAGCTCAGTCATTGGTCCGATTATTCCGCCATCAGGCATAATGATCATCTATGCATACGTCATGGGAGAAAGTGTAGCTGCATTATTTTTAGCAGGGATTGTCCCTGGGATACTTGTGGGAGTTGGCTTAATGGTCATGGTTAAACTAATGGCTAACCGCTATGATTTTCCAATTGCTACTCCTAGATCTAGTTGGAAGAAAAAAGGTCAGGCTTCTTTGAAAGCATTTTTTCCTCTAATGACTCCAGTCATTATTTTGGGAGGAATCTTGGGAGGAGTCTTCACTCCTACCGAGGCTTCTGCTGTGGCAGCTGCATATGCCCTTTTTATAAGCTTGTTTGTGATGAAAAGTCTTCAGTGGCGCGATATTCCAATTGTTTTCACAAAAGCTGCAATGGTTTCTTCTGTCGTGCTACTTTTGGTAGGCGCCGCTATGGCATTTAAAACTGTCGTAAGCTTGTCTCATGCTCCTGAGTATTTAGCGGATTTTGTTTTAGGCCTGAGTAATAACCCATACATTCTACTATTCTTAATAAATATATTGCTATTTATTGTAGGAATGTTTCTGGATGCGGGTCCCGCCATTATCATTTTGGGTCCTATACTTGGTCCTGTTTTTACAGACTTGGGGATCCATCCAGTACATTTTGCGATCATTATGTCGGTAAATCTTACAGTGGGTCTTGCCACACCACCAATGGGTCTTGTTTTGTTTGTTGCTTCATCAGTTTCAGGAGAAAGAGTTGAAACGATTTCTAAGGCTATTTTACCTTTTCTGGCAGTTGAAATTGTCGTGATATTTTTAATTACATATTTTCCTGCGTTGTCTATGACCATTCCGCTGCTGACTGGCTTTGCCAAATGAGAAAAAATGTGCAACACTCTATCTCTTTGATATTGTTCAAATGTGTTTTGATTAAGACTTGTTTGAAAAAAATAAACTTATTTTAAGGGAGAGAGATTTGTTTACTAGAAAATTGATAAGATCTTTTTGTGCTTTTGCTTTGGTTTTTGGGGTATGTATACCAGCTTTTTCAGCTGATTATAACCTGAGAATGACTATGAATTCTAATGACCAAGATGAAGACTATGATGGATCAATAGTATTTAAAAACTATGTGGAATCAGCCTCAAATGGTGCCATTTCTGTAGAACTTTTTGTGGGAACTCAGTTGTGTTCTAAGGGCGCAGAATGCTTGCAAGGAATAAGTGATGGTAGTATTGATATCTATATTTCCACCTCTGGCGGTGCAGCAGGAGTTTTTCCTTATGTACAGGTTCTGGATTTACCGTATTTAATGTCCGATGACAGAATTGCTGAGGATGTTATGCAAAGTGATTTCGTGCGAACTGTAAGAAAAATGGCACTTGCTGATTCGGGAAATACTATCCGTCTCATGACCATTGGTAATACTGGTGGGTGGCGAAATTTTGCTAATACCAAAAGACAAATTGCAGAACCTTCAGACATGAGTGGACTGAAAATTAGAACAGTTGTTGCTGATCTACCTCAGGTTTTGGTGAAAGCCTTAGGTGCTTCTCCAACCCCAATACCGTGGCCAGAGTTGTTTACCTCGTTTCAGACGGGTGTAGTTGAGGGCTCTAAGAACGGTATTACTGACATCATGAATATGAAGTTTCCTGACGCAGGTCTTCAGTATGTTACATTAGATGGTCACGCATATATGGGGGCCCTTTGGTGGATGAATAATGCTAAATATCAATCAATGCCAAAGGATCTGAGAAAAGTAATTACCGACGGTTTTTATGCACTTCAGCAAGCTACTTTTGCTTCACCAAAAAGAAAGTCAATCCAAGCTTATGAAGATTTTGTAGCTGGTGGTGGCAATCTTTATGTGCCTTCACCAGATCAAAAAGCAAGGTTTAAGACAGCTGCTTCGCCAGTATATGATTGGTTCAAGGCAAATGTTAAGGGAGGTCCTGAAGTCTTTGATGCACTAACATCTGCTGTAGCCGATGCAGAGGCAAGAATGGCCGATGCTTACGGTAAAGACTTAGACTGATTGGAATAGATCTACTTTGTGGGGGTGAGTTGAAAGATACTCACCCTTTCATCTAAATGGATAAATCCAAACTTTGTAGTCATTAATTAAAACATGGGCTTTTTCAATCTCTTCTTGGGTCATTTTTTTTACAACTTCTTCCTGAGAAATAGCTGCGTCCGGATCACCACCGATAGCAGACAGAACGTACCAGGTGTAAGCTCTGATAAGATCTGGAGCAGGCAAGCCCCGCCCAATTTCATAGTACCATCCCACACCAGATTGAGCTCCTGGGTGTCCCTTCATGGAGGCTCTAAGATACCAGTCGAAGGCTCTGATATCGTCTCGTTTAACTCCAAGGCCCATAGCATACATTATCCCAATAAGTTCCTCTGCATCTGCATTCCCAGATCTGGCGGCAGGAAGCAATTCTTGCATAGCTTTTTCAAATTTTCCTTCCTCCATAAGATCACGAGCATGCTCGATCTCACCAGCGGCCATTATTGGCAGTATTATAAGGATAATTACGTATTTAAGCATCTTGTGTCCTTATTTGTCTTAGTTTTATTGTTACTTTTATCTAATAAATGTAACGCTGAAAAGATACCTAATCCACTCACGAACAACAGTTTTCATTACTCGGATCCAAAAAAAGCTACTTTGGGCAGGCTACTTTTTTATGACAAAATTTTGTCTGGAAACCATAATATATCTTGCGGTACTTGTCATCATCATGATTTTGCCGGCGGCGATGGATTATCACTTGGAATTGGGGAAGGTGGGTTTGGAGTAGGGAGTAACAGATCATCGGGAAAGGGGGCGGATAAGATAAAAAAGAGAATTCCACGAAATGCTCCTGGCCTTTGGAACTTAGGAGCAAAAGAGATCCACACACTTATGCATGATGGAAGGATAAGTGAATCAAACATTTTTGGAAATGGTTTTAATACGCCAGCGGAGGAGTGGTTGCCTGCAGGGTTAGATAACATTTTGTCTGTTCAGGCACTCTTTCCTATGACAAGACAATTTGAAATGGCAGGTAATTTTGGTGAAAATGAAATAATAGGGTTAGTTTCCAAAATTGGTAAGGATAGTCGCAGGATAGATGCGGTTTGGCCCGTGATCGAAAATAGAATTCGTGGTATTCCAGAATATGAAAGTCTTTTTGTGGATACCTTTGATGATATAGAGCATTCGATGGACATAGAAATTGTTCATATTGCCAATGCAATCGCTGCTTTTATAGTAAAGGAATGGACATCATTTGACTCTCCGTTTGACGATTACCTTAATGGGGATCAGTATGCACTCACGCCACATCAAAAGAGAGGATTGGACTTATTTTATGGTAAGGCAAAATGTTCTACATGCCATTCAGGTAATTTACTTACAGATCAAAAATTTTATGCTCTAGCAATCCCGCAATTTGGTCCGGGAAGGACACGCAGAATGGATCCTTTCACTCGAGACGTTGGGAGAATGGGTGAAAGTGATAGAATCGAAGATATATATCGTTTTAAAACACCCTCTTTAAGAAACGTTACTCTTACCTCTCCTTATGGACACAATGGTGCTTATCCAAGTTTAGAAGGAATAGTTAAACATCATTTTGAACCGTTGGAAATGTATCAAAAGTGGGACCCTTCAATGGCTAAACTTCCGGAGGCACCATGGCTAGAGGATATAGATTTCGTAGTATTGTCTGACAAAAGAGAAACAGAAAGGCTATTATCTAGAATTGACATTGAGCCAACCGAAATTACTGAAAAAGAAATTGATGAAATAATTGGTTTTCTTTATGCATTAACTGGAAAGAGTAAGAACAATAGACCTTTAGGTAGGCCAAGTGCAGTTCCGAGTGGGTTCCCGGTAGATTAAATGACTAAAATAATGGTAACAGGAGTCTCAGTAGTTGATTTTATTTTTCAGCTTGAAGCTATGCCTATGGAAGCAGAAAAATTTAGAGCTAAAGACGTTTCTATCTCTGGCGGTGGAGTGGCAGCAAATGCGGCCGTGGCAATTAATAGATTAGGAGGCGAAGTGACACTTGTTTCAAGATTGGGAAAAGACGAGATAGGAGGTATTATAAAGAACCAGTTCTTAAATGAGGGTATAAAAATTAATCATATTAAGGAATGTGAAGGCTACCGTTCCTCTTTTTCATCAGTTTATGTCGATAAGTTTGGAGAAAGACAAATAGTAAACTATAGAGATCCAAAACTCCCTGAAAATGCTTCATGGATTAACAAAATAGAAGAGCATGATGTATACCTTGCAGATACCAGGTGGATTGGCGGAGCCATTGAAACGCTGAAGATTGCTAGACATTTCAATCGACCAGGTGTATTGGACGCAGAAGATAAAGTTACTGAAGAAGCCTTAAACTTAGCTTCACATGTAGCTTTTTCCGAGTTTGGGTTGAAAAGCTTCACCAAGGAAAACAATTTGCAGACAGGACTACAAAAAGTTAGAAGCCTGACTGATTCCTGGCTTTGTGTAACCAGTGGACAAAAGGGTGTGTTCCTTTTTAAGGAAGATGAAGTAATTAATGTGCCGCCCCCAAAAGTAATAGTTAAAGATACTTTAGGAGCAGGTGATGTTTGGCACGGGGCATTTGCTCTCAGCCTTTCAGAGGGGAGTGATGAATTTGCAGCTGTAGAATTTGCAAATTCTGTTGCAAGCTTAAAATGTACTATCTTTGGAGGTAGGGATAGTTTTCCAACCCGAGAGCAAGTTTCTGATTTTATTGTGGAGCAAAGAATATGCAGTTGAGCCCAGGTAAACTTATGGGGATGAAGAGACTCTCTGGATGCAATGGTATTTTTCTCATGACAGCAGTGGATCAGAGACCCCCAATCAAAAATCCAATTAGGGATCATTTAAATGTATCAGAAGCGCCATGGCAGGAAGTCGCTAAATTTAAAAGAGCCTTAATTGATAGTCTTCAAGAATATAGCTCCGCATTACTCTTAGACCCACATTTCGCTCTTCCTTTTTCCATGGATATATTTGATCCCAGAAAAGGCTTGGTGGTTACGTTGGAGGACTCCGCCTTTATTGAAACAAAAAATGGTAGAATTTCAAAAAATATTGATGATTGGAGTGTATCTAAAATCAAAAGAATGGGAGCCGATGCCGTCAAGGTTCTAGCTTGGTATCGACCTGATGCAGACAAGGAAGTTTTGAAGCAACAAAAAGATTATATACAGAGGGTAGGAGAAGACTGTGCGAAATATGATATTTTGTTTCTACTTGAGTTACTGGTTTATCCATTGCCCAAATTAACAAATGAATCTCAAACAACTGAATACAAAGAAATGAAAAATAAAAAAACTGACCATGTCTTCAGGTCGATTGAGGAGTTTGCAAAAGAAAAGTATCGAGTGGATATTTTTAAGTTAGAAAGCCCAGTCAATGCTGAGTTAATCGATAGAGATTCTCTAGATACGTTCAAAGAAATGGGTAGAATAGCTGCTAGACCCTGGGTGATGCTATCGGCAGGTGTAAGCAAGGCTGAGTTTAAGAACGTTTTATCTCTCGCGTTTCAGGCAGGTTGTTCAGGATTTCTCGCGGGTCGAGCAATTTGGTTAGAGGCTTTGGCAAATTATCCTGACTGGGAAAAAATAAATACGGTTTTAAGAGGTTCTTCAGCAAGTTACCTTAGTGAGATAGTTTCGTTGGCAGAACAACAGGCTATGCCGTGGTATAAGCATGAATGCTTTAGTAAAGGAGGTAATCTTTTCCCATATAAGACAGCTAAGTTTAGACATCTTTATATGGAGAATGGTTAGTTATGAAAATCGGATTACTAGCTCTGGCTCGTTCTACATTTGATATAAATTACGCAAACAAAAAACTAAATCAGTGTAAAAAATTTTTGGAGTTAACCGAACACATTATTATTGGTAATGGCAAATTGCTATTAGATGATTTTGATGCTTCAAGTGAAATTGATAGTCTAAAGCAAGAAAATTTTGATTTTATTTTAATTTTACAAGTGACTTTTACAGACTCGTCTACGGTGTTAAAAGTAGCAAATGATTTTAATCAGCCGATAGGAATTTGGGCTTTTCCAGAACCTCGCCTTGGGGGAAGATTGAGGCTGAATGCTTTCTGTGGTTTAAATCTAGCGTCACATTCTCTGGGCTTAAACGATTTTTATTTTTCTTGGATTTACGAAGACCCAGAAACAATCAGTCCTGCGAACTTTAATAATGTAATTGACCAGCAAAGTGTCCAAAAAAGATTGCGAGCAGGAGAATTTAATAAGGTAACGTCCAAAAAAGCGAAATTGATAAAGCAAAAGATTTCTGAATTTAAGATAGCAAAAATTGGTGATCATCCCAAAGGCTTTGATACGTGCAAATTTAATCAAAAAAAACTTAGTGAACTTTGTGGAATTAAAGTTGATGAAATAGAACTTAACAGTTTTTTAAAAGAAGCAAGAAAAATAAAAAAAGAAGGGATAGAACCGACTTTTAAAACACTTCACAATCAATTGTCATCACTGGATAAAGTTGATCAAGGGCAACTTGAAATGTCCATCAAATTAAAGGAATATCTTTTTCAGTTGAGAGATCGGGCTAACTACCATGCTTTTGCCCTAAGATGTTGGCCTGAGATGTTTACAGAATATGGTGGAGCTATCTGTGGTCCAGCTTCTATTATGACTGAGAATAAGGTTCCTTGTGCGTGCGAAGCTGACGTATATGGCGCTGTAAGTCAACTCATACTTCAAGAAGTTTCACAAAAACCAGTTTTTCTTACGGACATAGTCGATATAGATGTTGATGATAATACTGGAGTTTTTTGGCATTGCGGACAAGCACCTATTTCAATGTGTGAAGTTAATTTTAAGCCCCAAGCTACTATCCACACTAATAGGAAGATGCCATTATTATTTGAGTTTCCACTTAAGGAAGGTGTTGTAACCATAATGCGAATCTCCCAATCTCTTGGAGAGCAAAAGATGGTAATTTCCAAAGGAAAAATGGTGAAAAGAGGACTCCCATATACTGGAACATCTGGAGTTGTAATGTTTGATAGAGGAGCAAAGCAAGTTCTTGATGACATTATTTCGGCTGGCCTGGAACACCATGTAGCCATTGCTTATGGAGATCATGTTCAATTACTATCAGAGGTAGCGACTGAAATGAAATTACCAACTTTGTATATCTAAGAAGAGAAAAATGATTTTAATTACAGAGTTTATGGATGAAACTGCAATTAAAAAGTTAGAGAAGAGATATAATGTTATCTATGATAGTACATTATTTGAAAATCCATCTGCAATTTCTAAGATAATTGTGGATGCCAAAGCAATTATTGTTAGAAATAAAACACTGATAACACGTAATTTATTGGACAAGGCACCTTTATTAGCATGTGTTGGGCGACTAGGTGTGGGATTAGATAATATTGATATCAAAGGATGTGAAGAGAAAAGAATAACCGTTTATCCGGCTACTGGAGCCAACTCTAATAGTGTTGCAGAATATGTTATTTGCACCTCGATGTTACTATTGAGGGGAGCCTTTTTTAAAAAAAATAAAATGGTTTCTGGTTTGTGGCCCAGAGAAGAAAGTTCTGGTTCAGAAGTTAATGGTAAGACTATGGGTTTAATTGGATTCGGAGAAATTGCTCAAAAAGTTAAAAGGATTGCGCTCTCTATAGGAATGAAAATAGTTGCGCATGATCCTTATTTACAACCTCACAGCAAAATATGGGAAGGAACAGACAACTTAACTTTAGATGAGCTTTTGAAATATTCCGATATAATTAGTCTTCATATACCATTAACCAAAGAAACCAAGAATTTAATCGATAAAACTAAGATAGAACTTTTAAAGCCTTCTGCAATTATAATTAATGCGGCTAGGGGAGGAATAATAGATGAAGACGCATTAGCGAGTGCTCTTGAAAAAGGTAGAATAAGAGGAGCCGCCTTAGATGTATTTACTAATGAACCATTGGACAAGGAGGCGGCAAAAAAATTTGATGGTTTGGAAAATATAATTTTAACTCCTCACATAGCCGGAATTACAATTGAGTCAAACAAACAAGTGAGTTTAATGATAGCGGATAAAGTTAATCAACATTTGAGCAAAATGTAGCTTATGTCTCGTCTACACTATTGGGTTTATAATGCTACGGAAATTTTCTTTGAACCCAAAGTACATAAGAACTCAACAATTAAATTACCATAAATTATAACACAATCTACTTTATCTTGATCAGCTGTAACTGAGTATCCCTTAGGTTTTCTAAAGTCACTGAGTGTCATTTAGGTAGGGTTTGTAGGGTATTATCTGACTTCAATCTAAAACTCTCTACTTAATGCTAGGGTTTGGGGATAATTTGGATTTTCTGCAGTATTTATTACTAACATCTTTTATATTTTTCTTTCCTATAGGGCTCCTGTTCCGATTTGCCCGCTTCCAGGGCTCTTCTTTTTCAGTCCCTAAAGATTGATAAAATATATGTTTCTTCAGGGATTTAGTTCTGCAGGAGAATTAATACTGCAGTAAATAAAAGTAAAGACGCGAGAAAATACTCGATTACAATTTTCAATCTAGGGCCTCTGACAAACTTTCTTATTGCTGATCCAAAAATAGCCCATGGCGATATCGATAAAGGGCAAACAATTAGAGCAACTAGCGCTATAACTAGTATGGAAGCGATTAAGTGTATTTCATTTATGATAAAACCAGAGGCTGCCATACTTGAAATAGACCAGGCTTTTGGGTTTACGATTTGAAATAATGCAGCATTATGAAATTTAATTGGCTTTGAAGTTCCTATCTCAAATTTACCAAAAGAACCAATAATCTTATAGCCAAGATATGACATATAACCGGCACATATTAGCTTTAGCAAAAATTGTATTTCAGGATAGATTTGGAAGATTTTACCCAAACCTAGACAAACTAAAATAAGTTGCAAAATATGCCCTAATGTAATTCCTAAAATTACTGGAATGGTCCTCAGAAAGCCAAATTTGAGACCAGAGGCCAGGACCATCGCGTTATTTGGTCCAGGGGTTACATACATCACAAAATAGAAAGTAACTAGTGTTAATAAGAAATTGATATTAATGATCATTCGAGAAATAGCATTCAAAGAGTAGTTGTTTACTGATTAGAAAAGAGTAGTTTTTATTTCATTATTATCTAAATACAACTGAGAAAAGGAAAATTTTTGGGAACTTAAATCTTTATCCAAGTTACGCTAAGTTCCGCAACATTATCATTTGCATTCAAAACCTGAACAAGACTTTCCTGAGGTTTCCCAGAGGCGCTGATAGGAGTAGCACGACCCATACCCCTGTAGACTCTCCTGACCTTAACATTTGGTACTTCTGCTATTCCTTAGTAATCTTAGTTTAAACGATTGAATTTAAAGGAAATTGGTAGCCGGAATACTAAAACCTCTAGATCTACCTAAATCTGTTAAGCTAAATTTATTTGTTTGCAATAATCTCAACTATAATGCAATTTTGATCTTATTAGAATTTCAACAGGGAGAATTAAATGAACAAACTAATAAAGCTTTTTCTCGTAGGGTTTATGTCGGCTTTTTTGACTAATGTGTCTTTCGCTGCTGATGTAACCATGCGAATTTCTTTGCAGTTGCCAATTAAGAGCCACTTAGGACAAAATTTGCTTTTGTTTAAGGAACAGGTGGAATCTAAATCTGATGGTGATATCAAAATTGAAATATATGACTCCGCACAACTGTACAAAGATAAAGAAGTCCCCGCCGCAGTTGGATCGGGCTCAATTGAATCTGGCGTAGCATCACTAACTAGGTATGTAGGAGATATTCCAGCTGTTGATATTTTTTACCAACCTTTTTTGTTCGATAGTGAGGAAAAAGTTCGAAAAGCGGTGGCAAAGGGTTCTGCAATTCGAGGTCCTATCGATGAAGCCATAGAAGGTACTGGTTCTACTGTCTTGTGGTGGCAAGCTTATGGCGGTGCAATCATGCTGTCAAAGGGTAGTCCAATTAGTAACCCTGACGATATGAAGGGTAAAAAAGTACGTGTATTTGGTAAAACTCTTGGTCAGTTTGTTGAAGCAACCGGTGGAGCTCCAACTCTTATTTCTGGATCAGAGCAATATCTTGCATATCAGCGTGGTACAGTTGATGTGGGCATGACGGGTGTATCGGGCGTAAAGTCCCGAAAGTTATACGAGGTCATGGATACTATCACAGTTACCAATCATGCTGATATTGAATTTATAGTTGTGGTTAATACAAAGTGGTGGAATGGTTTATCTAGTGATCAGAAAAAAATCATTTCTGAATCTGCAGCTATCGCTGAGAAATCAGTTCGTGATAAGATGTCTGAGATTGAAGCTGAAGCCTATGCAATAGCAAAAGCTAATGGCATGAATGTAGTTATACCTTCCAAAGCCGATATTGAAGCCTTTAAAAAAGCGTCTTCATCAGTTTATGATAACTATAAATCAAGGGCTGGATCGTTGGGCGAAAAACTTCTTAAAGCAGCTTCCAATCTGTAGTTAAATTAGCTGGGTCTGTTTAGCAGGCTCAGCTATTCAATACCCTTTGGTGGTTAAATGGTGAAGTTAATTAAATACTTTGAACAAATGTCTCTAGCATTTGCTTGGCTTGCAGCCTGGTTATTTGTGTTATCAGGCATTATGCTTAGTTACGAAGTGATGATGAGATATTTCTTCATTTCTCCCACTAAATGGGCTGCCGAGTTAAGTCAGCTTTGTTTGATATATGGTACGCTTTTGGCTATGCCATGGATGCTGCAAAATCGTAGACACATTCAAATCAATGCTGTCACTGAGCGGTTAGGCAAGAAGATCCAACACCTTCTTTCATTATTAACATTGTTTATACTTATGATTTTTAGCGGTTATGTAACTATTTATGGTTGGTTAATTTTTTATGATTCTTATGAAAGAGGTAGAACGACTGGTAGCCTACTTGACCTTCCTTCTTGGATCGCAGAGCTTTCTGTGCCTGTGTTCTTTTTTATTCTACTAATTCAAGCTATTATCGAATCTTGGAAAATATTGGTTAGCTATTCAGTTTTCAAAAGTGAAACGTAATGAAGTTGACCATTACATTATTGGTTATGTTCGCTCTTTTGCTAGCAAGTCTACCAGTAGCGTTTTCTCTGGGGACTCTAGGTTTAGGAATGTTAGTAACGGGAGGGTTCTCTCCCCTTATGGCTCCCCAAGCAATACTTTCGACGCTTGACGGGTTCATTTTATTGGCAGTTCCACTTTTCTTGTTAATGAGTAACATACTTTTATATGGTGGTTGCGGTAGAAATCTTTATGAAGCTGTACAAGCTTGGGTTGGTCATTGGCCTGGTGGTCTTGCGATCGCAACAATCATTTCCTGTGGCATCTTTGCTGCTATTTCTGGTGTCTCCGTTGCAACAGCAGCTACAATCGGTGTTGTAGCAATCCCTGAAATGATAGAAAGAGGCTATAATAGAAAATTTGTCTACGGATTACTTGCTGCTGGAGGCACTTTGGGGATTTTGATTCCGCCAAGTCTTCCAATGATTGTGTATGGCTTTATTACTGAAGAAAGTGTCATATCATTATTTTTGGCAGGTATAGGACCGGGAATATTTCTGATTCTATTGTTCATTGGTTTTTCGATAATTTATGCTCAGTTTTTTGGTGGATATACAAGAACTGAGAAGGCAAGTTGGACTGTTCGGTGGAAGAGTGCAATTAATGTTTTTCCAACTATTTCTTTGGCTGCGCTAATACTAGGAGGAATATATAGTGGTGTATTCACGCCAACCGAGGCTGCAGCGGTTGGCTTTTCGTTATCCCTGGTATTAACGGTAATTGTTATGAGATCCCTTTCATTTAAAGACTTTAAGAAAGCTGTTTTTGAATCCATGGTCACTACGGCAGCAATTCTAATTATTATAGCGGGGGCAAAAATTTTTGGAAAGGCGGTTGCTCTCTACAGAATACCACAAGACATTTCTATGGCTATTCAAATGTACATTGATAGCAAGGCATTTTTTATTACAGTTGTTTGCATGGTATTGGTTGCAATGGGACTTGTTTTTGAAACCTTGTCAATGGTACTTATAATGGTTCCAGTTCTGCTTCCTGCTGCAATCAGTATGGGAATTGATCCAATTTGGTTTGGTATATTTATTGTCATTATGGTCGAATGTGCTTTAATAACTCCCCCTGTCGGTTTAAATCTTTATGTAATTCAATCGGTCGCAAAATGTAAGTTAGGTGACGTTGCACAGGGTGTTTTACCTTTTTTGATAATGATGATTTTTACAGTCATAATAATGTATGTTTGGACTGATCTTGCCCTTTTCATCCCTTTCAAACTATAACGATTCTTCAAGGTTACAGTGAATTTTAAGGGTGACTTACTTAATTTAGATAATTAAGCCTTAGGAGCGACAAGAAAAAAAGTACTGAGGGCTAATTAAACAAGAACTGTTTCAAATTCGTCGGGAAATATTAGGGCACCCATTGTGGGATATAGTGATGACAGTAGTGAAGTCTATTAATGATATTACGGGTTCCCTTTGTGTTGATATTATATCAAATGGTCAAGGTAAGTTTTCGTTCAAATGTTTTCGACGTGATCCAGAGGATAATTCTGGATGGTATCCTTATGGGCTTGAAAGCGATTTTTTATACAACTCTTCCCAAGAAGCTCATAGGGCTGCCAGAAAAGTAGTAGCATGGATAGGGAGAGAATAAGTTGACAGCATTTTCAGGGATATTTAATATCAAATTAGGACTGATGGTGATACAGGTTACGGGATTGTAACCAGAGCTCATGATTAATTCCCAAATTGAAGACGCAAAAAGACTAGCAAGAGAGTGAGTGAAGAATAGCTATAAACCTGTTGGCAACCCACCCACTTACCATTTCTTTTCGGACTCCCATAAAAATCAATTCAGAACACCCAATAGGACTATTCTGAGGATTCCTAGAGTCTCTGAAGAGGTATTAGAGGGGTAGGGGAAGAGATTTTTTACGTTTCTTTAGTAATAGTCACGATACTCACATTTTGTTTAAAAAAGTTTGTTACTCTTGGCTATCCATACCGTAATATAAAGGAAGGTTTAAGGCTGCTTCCTTAAATATGCAATTTCCATATCACCTAACAGCTTTGTAAAGCAATTTTCGATTAAACGAATTTTTCGTAATGAACCACATAATCCTGTGATTTTCGTATCAGTCATGCATACTCCAGTTTTTCATTGTCGGCGAGGTTTATTACAATCTAGTTCAGTGCATGTTGTACTAATTTACTCTGCTTAATGGGTTCATAACTGCTGGAGCAATTCAACTATTTCCAATAAAGAAACTCTTCTAATGGTGCGATGTCGGACCTAACGCTACTTCTTGGGTGGTTGTGACCTCCACCACATATAGCCAACAAAGGTGAGTAATACACTTGCTTCTATGATCATGTAGATATCAGCGTTTGTCATGTTTCATCTATAACACATTCTATTTCCTTCTTTTTAGGGCTCTTTTCTGAATCAGTATTGGTAATGTGAGAGATAGTGATTATGATAGTTCTATGCATATTAGTTATTTTAGTAATAAACCTAGAAATCACAATTACAGTAGACCTTTAGATGTCCATCTCACTACTAATCATTCAGAAATTAAAGAGCTATCAGATATTATCTTTGATAAATACTTCAATACCAGGAAGAAAGAAATTACTAAGAAACATTTAAAGGTGCTTCTACTAGATCTTTATGTAGCATGGAAAACTGACCCTAAGTTGGAGATAGGTGTTCATATGTCACCTAATTCTTATGCATCAGTCAAAAGGTATAATCAGCTACATATTACAAGAACAATGATTGATGTGGTAATAACATTAAGAAACCACAATGTAATTGGTTTTCATAAAGGCTCAGAAGCTAATCATAGAGTATCATATATATCGGTTTCTCCTATTTTAGAAAATTATTTCGCAGATATAAGAACGAGTATCTTTGATATCAATCAGAGAAAAGAATTATTAGTACTTAGAGATAAAGAGAAGAAAGATATTGATTATAAAGATAACTCTAAGACTAAAGATATGCGCAAGTTATTAGAAAGATATAATGAAATACTAAGACAAACTTTTATAGATATTCCATTCTTAGAGAAAACTTATCTTGAGTACAAAGGTAGAAAACATAACATCAATCAACACTCTAAATTAGTAAGAAGGATATTTAGTAAAGGATCTTTTGATAAAGGTGGCATATTTTGTGGTGGCTGGTGGCAACGCATTGGCGAGAAACAAAGAGATAAAATCTTGATAGATGATAAAGAAACAATAGAAATAGATTACAAATCATTACATCCTGTATTAGCTTATGCCAAAAAAGGAATAGACTTTTGGCAAAGCATGAATGTAACAAAATATGGTTATTTTAATGATTTTTATGATGTGCCGACTTTGGGAATAAAAGATAAAGAAGATAGTAGGACAGTAGTTAAACTCTTATTCCTAACAGCACTTAATGCTAAGAATGAAAAAGAATGCTTTAAAGCATTTAGAGATCAATGGGATTATATAGACCAACCATATATAGGGTTATTTTCTGATATCTTTTTAAAAGAATTATTAGATTCCATAAGAGATCGTCATTATCAAATAGATGATATGTTCTGTTCAGGTGTTGGAGTAGATCTACTGCAATGGGATAGTAATATAGTAGAATACATAGTGAGCGATTTTACAGAACGTAACATACCTATCTTATGTATCCATGATTCATTTATAATTTGGAAAGAGCAACTAGATCTCTTAGTCAATAATATGAATACAGCAATTAAATGGGTTACAGGAATATTAGAAAATTCTAGTTTCAAATATGATCAATTTAAAACCTTAGCTTGGAAAGACCATATATTGAGTTATGTTGGTGAAACAGGAATTGATGGAGATTATTATTTAGATAGTATTCCCAAATTACATGCATCACCTGATAGATGTAAAGGTTATGTAGAAAGATGGAACAAGCATAAAAGCTACTTTCATGAAAAGTATAATTACCTAGAACAATAAGTCTTAGGTCGGACAATTTAAAACTATCCAATAATGGACACTGCTTTAGGACTTGAAGCACCGATCGGCTCTCCAATTTAAAACGTAATCTGTGGCAGAGGTTATGTATACATACGCATGGGGGTGGGTGGTCATTAGGGGTGGGCGTGCAACTTTACTTTAACAGGTTTACTGTTCTTGATAATTGTCGCCGATATTTTTATTGTTTACTATCCTTTCAATTTAGGAGGCTTAAAATGGGAAAAAAGCATTTTTTATGTACTCATACCTGGACAAATGAGCAAGCAAGAGATCAGTTTCTAAATATTATTGGCCAAATGACTGATAGAGAATATCTAGCAGCAGTGTCCACGGAGCAAGCAGAATTACTTCAAACCTGGTTAGGGCAGGATGACTTCTTTTTCTGTCATTGGTTTGCGGATTCGGAGGAGGCTATACATTCTGCGATTGAACTGTCTGGAACTCATGAACTGATTGTTACGCTAGCTAGTCAAGTACCTATGGTAGTTTCAAGTTTTGATCTTAAAGATACCAAATTGCTTAATATATCAGGGCATTAAGAAACATTTTTGAAAAGTTTGGATTGTTTAATTGTAAACCTGATGCCTTACCAATTGACTAATCCGCAACGCATCACCTTTACTGGCTAGTTGAAACTATTCAAGTGACTTAACTATGGATTAGAAAGTAAAAATGCTCACTAATGTATTCTTGGGCAACTACTCACCAATTACCTTCTAGTAGTTGATTGGATCTTCCATCCACTTAGCAACTATATCTTTTCCAATGATGAAAAAGTACCTGTTTACTAATTCAACATCATCAAGAATGTTAGTCTCATTGATCTTCCATATGTTATCATCCTCAAGATCACCATAGTGTTCTTTTTCAAATTTTTTAACGAACTCTCTAATTTGTTTTGTTTCATTCCCAAGAAATGCTTTAGCAGCTTCAGGACTCTCTATAATTCGTTTGTTAGTTGGAAATACTTCTTGGTGGATGATATCATAAGTATCAATCCATGCGCTATCTTTGGTATTTGTAAGAGAGATATCTTTATTTTCTTTAAGAAATTTAAGAATCTCTAGGTGGTGACTGCCAAATGCTATTGCCCAATCCTTGAAGTAATGTTTTATTTGGTCGTATTTGTATTCCAATGGATTTCCTTAAGGTAACTATAAACTCATTTATACTTAGTAGCTAATTCACAGCAACCTAAAAATGCCCCAAAAATGGGAAAGGGTAATCTTATATGAACACAAGCGCAATTTCCTCAATTGGGTCAAAAACAATAGTAGAATAAAGCTATTAAGTTCTATTGTATTTATT
This sequence comes from uncultured Alphaproteobacteria bacterium, assembly GCA_902599445.1. Classification (GTDB taxonomy): domain Bacteria; phylum Pseudomonadota; class Alphaproteobacteria; order Rhodobacterales; family Rhodobacteraceae; genus CACIIZ01. The sequence continues at coordinate 18,606 of CACKFK010000011.1, read as the reverse complement.
CATACAGTTTTTTTCAAATTAAATAATTTCTATAACCCATTGTTTATATTTATATAATATATTTATATATTTTAACTTTTGCTAAATTGATAACCCTCCACTGTATAGGTGGATGAGTTTGCTAATTTTCACCTGCCATCAAAGCATCTCGCTTGAACTTTGACCAATTTCTCCTCCATCCATGATCTGCATAAATATGTAATGCCATTTTTGTCTATCACCCAATATTCGACTAAATGTCCGTTAGGGAAGGATTTGTTCTGAGAGAAAATAATCTTAGGTTGTTGCTTTAGTAAATCAGCAGTTTCTTTTTCAGACATTAATTTTGCAGTTGCCGAATATGAACTCACAAATAATGCCAGTGTTACTATTAGTGTAAAGGTAATAATCACCTCAATAAGAATAAATAAATCGTTTCTATTCATAACCTCATCCTTAAATACAAGGTTCTAGTATTATCTTTACAAGAATAAATATTAGAAGTTCCCAAACACCTAATATTTTGAATAGTATAAAAACCAGGAAAACTATAATGAAAATCTTACTAGTTTCACCCTTGTTTTGCCAAGCGTCTTTTAATCCAAACATTTAAAATGTTTGAATTAAACTGCAATATGTGAAAGTTCCAATTCATTCAAGTCCTCTATCTTAATACTTTAGAAACAATTGTTTTGTTATAGTTTAACTCCCGTACAATTGCAGCTGCATAAAATTTGATAGATAGTATACGAAAACTAACTTCCATTTTAAAGGCCACGCAGGCTAAAGCATATCTCTAGGATCCAATGCCATTGCTTCCAACCAATAGATTACTGCTGAGGCCTCCCAAATTCCCCCGGAATCTATTGAGAAGAAGCTTAATAACTAAGCATACTAAGTGATTAAATTCCTTATACACCTCAACTACTTAACCGGCTGTCTTACTGATTTGTGTGAGGGAATTGATCATATATACCTATGGGGTGGGCGACCGATTCAAGAAGATTAGCGAGGTTAGAGGTGTTAAATTTTATTATCTTCTCGTATGATGGGCACGAACACAGTACGTTAGTACAGCACGTATATGATTAGAGATAATCATTATAGTTTACTACAGGGCCTGAGAAGGAGTGAAAACTTTCTCCATCTTCATATGGCTCTATGTATTGTCGCATCATAGTACTTACGGGGTTATCCCTATTCATGATATCTACGAAACTATCGATGCTGTGATGAATCCCTATAAGTGCGTATTCTCCAGTTCCTAAATCAATTATTTGATGCATTATATCATCAAAAGGATAATCTCTTACGTATTCTGCATAAGCCTTAAACAAAGCCCCCGTTTGACCTTCCTTAGGCCTAAACCTCATGCAGTTAATCATACCAGCCATATTTTCTCACCTCTTTTTATATTGTGATTTTGGTAAATTAATAAGTAGTCATATTAGCATATAGTGTCACCGATCATCTGTATAAGATATTATAATAAAAAAAAAGAATTAACCTCATTAGGTTTCAAAGAATAAATAGTGCAATAAAACTATGGAAAAAAGATTAGTCGCACGAGTAGTTGTCTTTGCGGTGGTGTAAAGGTAATAGTTTTAGTAAAGTATGCCCTGTCCTCAATTGCCACTGTTCCCAATGTGTGAAAACAAATGTATTGTTGCTGCATATACAGAATGTTCTGAAAAGACATAATTTTTGCTAAGAAAGCACCCTTAGGTAGTTTCAGTCACACGTTTTGCAAAGAGAGGACTTTGTTTAAACTGTGGCCAAAGTCTATTCTTTAAATTTAATAAAAGTGATTACTTTATTGTTTCAGCAGGTATGTTTGATTATAAGACAAAATTAAAAACTAGTTCTAATATTTTTGTAAAAGGGAAGTTAGATTACTATTCAACTGACCAAAGGCTTAAAATTTCCACTGGTTTAGTGAGAAAAAACGTGTGACCAAATAGGATTAATTTATGAATCTAGATACCTAATACATTAACTACCGGTTTGTATGCTATAAGAAGAACGAAGATTATAAGAAGCCACTTTGTATAACTATCCTGTCGTTTCCAGCCTTCTACCAATCCAAATTTCGTAACATCACGAACAAATCTATACAGAAACATTCTCACCACCACCTAAGTAACCTAAAAACACTTATTCTGCAGCAACCTATCTGCCAGAAAATGGCTGATCAATATAATTTAATGGGAACTATCAAGATTTGTTATAAAACATACAATTCATTAGTGTCTCATTACAATGGCTTTTTGATAAACAAGTTTTGCTATTGAATCTAAGTCATAAGTAAGTGCGGCATCTTCCAAGATAAAGTTTTTCGACCATCACTTTAAATATCTCATTTATCTACATTGTTTTTTTTTATATTTTACGCCCTCTGATTCCCATCCATTTATTACTTTCCAATCTTTCGAACCTATTTGACCAATTGAAAATACCCAACTCCATTCTTTCTTTTTCGTATTAGGATTTAATGTTTTTGATAAGGTCTGTACATAAAGCTCCTTTGTCTTGAAATTCCATATAAAGTCTTTTCTTCTATTATCCATCCAGTTAGCTAAGTATATACTGCAGTGGACAACGAAATCCTCGATCCGTACCTTCCCATGGGTGTTAACATCAGTGCAAATTTCTATCCAGTCATTTTTTTTCTTGATGTATGCTTTATCATTGGACAAAAAATTTTTTTCGTATTTTAGCAATACATCGCCTCCACTATAGTTTCCTTGAAATGAGTGTTTACAAATCATTTCGATATCTTTACCGAAACCAGGTGAAATGAATGGCATTAGTATCATCGTTAGTGTGATTAGTATTGGTTTCATATTTCATTAACAGTTATTTGTTTGCCATTCTTATAAGTTAAATTCGGTAATAACGGAAGTTTTGAAATGAATGAAGTTTTTATAATCTGTTCGCGTGGACTTTTACTCTGACTATTACCTTCAAGATTCCCCTTAATCATCTGGGCTAAGACACTCAATAGGGCTACTATCCTGAGAGTTTTTGAGTGACTGAAAGTTTTATAGAGGTGAATGAGAGGGGAAAAGGAGGTGAAATTGGTAATTAGGGGTTGATTTAGAATTTTCTTTCACAATAGATCAAATGCAATTCATAAACGAAAATATTTTATAATTGCGGCATTTGTAAGGGAGGATAAGTAATGAAGATATTTAAGGTGGGGAGTAGGCCACAAAAAAGAGCATCATCAGATTACTTTTACGGAAGTGTATTGCAAGATCCAATCATTGAAACACCTGAACCTGCACGGGTTAGAGCAATAAAAGTTTCATTTGAGCCAAAAGCACGAACAGCTTGGCACAGCCACCCCTTGGGACAAACTCTTTTTGTAGTAAGTGGTGTTGGCCTTGTAGGTCTCCGAAATGAGTCCCCCAAAGTTATTAATGTAGGAGATACAGTATGGATTCCTCCTGGTGAGGAGCATTGGCATGGGGCTACAAAAAATTCCCCAATGGAACATATAGCGATTCAGGAAGCCTTGGACGGGAAGGTAGCTAATTGGTTGGAACAAGTCCTGGACGATGATTACTATCTTTAATTCATTTTAAAAAACCAATTTGAAGGGCATAAAAACTGGATAACTGTTGGACTGTTAAGATTGTAGGTGCTTACAAATGGTCAGCATGAAATAGTTAAATGAGTTCAATTAAGAAAACTAACCCGATTTTATAATCCATACAGACCCAGGTTTACCTTTAGAGTACTATCCCTGATAAAGGGTTATCCTTTTTCTTTGAGAGTAAAATAACCCCCAACGCATAAGAATGAACCAAACATTAGCTGAACCCAATCTATTTCAGTATTTAGAATAGCACTAACGAAAATTAATAGACCAAAAACTATCATTAAATATGAAATACGTTTCATTTTTAAGTGTCTAACAGTGAATATCGAATACATTGGTTGATAGTCATTTTTTTATTTGCCTAGTAAGCTCTTGCTCTGACAACCATCTTTGCAAAACAGATGTAAGTATACATGGATTATGACGGAGATCACAATTAAATTATACAAAACTTCACACCGATTTAAAAGCCCATACAGACCCAAGTTCATATCTGGATCCTTATAAACCACTTCATACATCCAACATCCAATATCTTGTTCCTGGGGCTCCTGAGAGTCATTGAGGGGTGTTACATGCTATGATCAAGAAAAACATATAGGGTAGCCGGTCCCATACTCCGTGTTGCCCTTTACTTTTGTATGTGGGGCCCCCGACATTATCTAATTATATAAAGTTGGATGAAAGAATTATAGATGCCACCCTGAACTGCTCACAATTTATGCGAGGTGTAATGAAACTCGGGTGCAAGTGCCTTTCCAAACAGAATATAACTTTAAAGTAGGAAAGGCACCTAGGAGTAAAAGTTTCTGTAATAAGCGTTGATTAAAATATAAAAAAATTGAATAACTGCTATGCTGGAATTTTTTGTGCTACTTTTGAGAGTTGTCTAATAATGCTTCAGCTTCTATTTCAACGCGATAATCCCCGATTAAATCTTTAACAACAATCAAAGTATTTACTGGTTTTATCGAACCAAATACACGGCCATGGGCCTGTGACACAGTGTAAGCATCCTCTTCGTTGATAATATAAATACGGGTGCGAATAATATCGGCAACTGAAGCCCCAAGTGCAGAAATAGCTCCAAGGATTTTGTCTAAGATAAATGTGGTTTGGGCACCAGCATCACCCTTTGCGACTATTGTACTGGATCCGGTTGTTGCCGTTGTTCCTGACACAAAAATCTGGTTACCAATGCGTTGGGCTCGACAGTAACCTGCGATACTTTCCCATTCGGACCCAGTTTCAATCCTTATGCCTCCCGACCGGTTAGGTATCGGTGTTTTTTTATATGGATTTGACATTTTTTTTAAATGATGGCTGAGGTCTCCTGAGGCGGTCAAAAATGGTGGTTTTCGGTATTCATCGCCGCAATCTCCTGGAATCTTCAGAGATGTGGAAAAAGCGACTTTCAATCCTTCATAATCTTTTTCATCGAGTTTAAAAGAAAAGAGCTTCAAATTATTCTCGGTATGCACATTTTCTCCGATTCGAGCACCAATAATTACTCCCGCGACGCCTGACTGTTCTAAAACCCAGCGCGTAGCTACGTTAGAGATAGATACATTATGCTTATTTGCAATTTGCCCCACAGTCCTAAGCATGTTCTGAAACTGTGCCCAACCACCAGCGCTATCGATGAATCTTTTGTATTTCATTTTAGACCAGTCTTTTATTTCTGTCGGTTCATGAGCTCCGAGCCATTTATTGGTCAGAAATCCGCCGCATAGTGTCCCATAAGCGAGTATTTTGACCGATGACTTTTTGCACACATCTGCAAGTGATCCAGTTGCGCGTTGATCAACAAGGGATAAAGATACTTGGTTTGTCTTCAAAGGGATGCCGTCAGCTATGGCAAGGTGCAGATGGGCTGCGTCAAAATTTGTAACACCAATTTCTTTAATAAGTCCTTTTTCTCTCAAGTTGGAAATTTCATGAAGAGCATCAAGCCAGGCGGGATGTTGGAAATTCCACCAATGGAACTGCAATAGGTCTATAGAAGAGCTCCCAAGTCTTGCGAGGCGCTCTTCTATTCCAGCGCGCACGATTTTGCTAGTCATTGGCCCTGGTTTTGGACACCATTTGGTAAAAATAATTGGTTGGTAGGTTAATTTTTTCTGTCGTTTCAAAAGATTCCCAGCAATAATCTCAGAAGTTCCATAGTGATCTGCCATGTCAAAAGTATTGTAGCCTGCATTCACATAGTGTTGCAGCATATTGGCACCTATTTCTTTGTCGATGGGACCAGATTTACGTTCAATATCAGCAATCTGCCATAACCCGGTTAGTATCCTACTAATTTTTAATTTAGGTGTAAGATTAACTGTTTCGGGTACTAGCGTATCGGATTGGGCTTTCATTTATAACCTTTTTTATCAAATCCCTTGTTCAGCATAACCTTCTAAATTCACACGTTGACAGGCGTGAACATGGTATCTAGTCTTAAACATCACAGATAACTTACTCAATTGCAAATAGGGGACGGTGGGGCGATGACCGATGACGAGGGGTTTTGGCTCTATGACCTAAAAATAGAGGTCGTATTAGATGATCGACTGCCTGTTTGCAGGCATGTAGAAGGTGAGTATTTTCAAGTTCAAGGCGAAAACTTAATTTTCAAGTCAGAGCAGAAGGTTTCTATGTATGCTTTAGCTGCTCTTTTACCTCTTTTACCTACTAAACAGCGAATGACTAGTCCTTATGATTGGATGTCGACTGATGCAGAGGTAGCTTGTCCAGACCCTAATTGTGGAGGGCGTTTTCGTATTATCCGACAGGATAAACGTTGGTTCTCACATTCAGAGACGACCGGTCTCCCTGATTCTCGGGGCAAACCCTATTGGATGAAAAAACAAAAATCATGAGCACAGTCGAAACAATAGAACTTCGCCCTGGCTACAATATTTCTCGTGTGATCAGGGGAGGCTGGCAATTGTCAGGTGGGCATGGTCCTGTAGATAAGAAAGCCGCCGTCTCGGATATGAAAACTTTCCTAGATTCTGGAATTAATACGATTGATTGCGCGGACATATATACTGGTGTTGAGGAAATTATTGGATCTTTTATCGAGAAACTTCGAAAGGAATGTGGCCACCACACTGCCAGCCGTTTGAAAGTTCATACTAAGCTGGTTCCTGACCTTGCCCGGTTAGAAGATATTAAGCCTAGTGAGGTTGAAGATATTGTCGATCGATCGCTGATACGCCTAAAAGTTCAACAGCTCGATCTAGTTCAGTTCTTCTGGTGGGATATGTCTATTGGTATAGCTACCGAAATGCTTGGTATATTAAAAGAATGTCAATTAAAAGGAAAAATCAGAAACCTTGGAGTAACTAACTGGGATAGTGATCAGATATCACATTTTACAGAAGCAGGCTTCAACCTAATTTCTACCCAGGTCCAGTTTTCAATTCTTGATCGTCGTCCTTTAAATGGGCTAACTGATTGGTCTCGCCATGAAAACATACATCTTTTATGCTATGGAACGTTGGCAGGTGGTTTTTTGGAAGAGAAATGGTTGGGCAAACCAGATCCTGGGTATTCTTTTGCAAACCGAAGCCTTATAAAATATCGTTTAATAATTGATGAGTTTGGATCTTGGGATCTTTTTCAGGAATTACTTCGTCTTTTAAAAAAGATAGGAGAGATTCATAAGGTTTCTCTAAGCTCAGTTGCTATCCGATGGGTTCTGGAACAGCCACAAGTTGCTGCAACAATTGTCGGAGCTCGTTATGCTTCCCACCTTTCCAAAACTCTTGAGGTTTTTAAATTTAAACTCACTTCATCAGATAAGGCCTCTATTGCTATGTTACTTAATAAATCATCTGGGCCTATGGGACCGGTTTACGGTCTTGAGGGTGATAGATCTTCACGACATGGAAGAATTATGAAATATAATTTAAATAGTATGCCCAGAGAAGCTATACTTAAGAGTGGTTCTCGTGGGTGATCCTATTTTAAAAATAGAGGACCTAACATATGATTTTGGTTCGTTTCGTGCAATTGATAGGGTTTCTGTGCAGATTGAGCGGGGTTCTATCACAGGATTAATTGGTCCTAATGGTGCTGGGAAGACAACCCTATTTAATGTAATTGCCGGTGGTCTCAGGCCAAAGTCAGGGCGTGTTATTCTGGATGGTAATGATGTAACTAGCGGGGTTCCAGAATCTCTTTTCCTAAAAGGTTTGGGCAGGACTTTTCAAATTCCACGTCCTTTTGCACGAATGTCAGTTTTAGAAAATGTAATGTTGGCGCCGAGAGGACAGAGAGGAGAGAAGCTTTGGGGCCCTTTTTTCTCTCATGGACTTGTAAAAAAGCAAGAAAGTACAATTAGAAAACGTGCAATGGAAGTCATTGATTTCATGACCTTAGGACAGTTAGCAGATCATCCAGCAGGTAAGATATCTGGGGGTCAAATGAAACTTCTTGAGTTAGCACGGATTCTCATGGGTGATCCGCAAGTTATTCTTCTTGATGAACCAGCCGCTGGTGTCAATCCCACACTTGCTGTAACGCTTATTGAAAAGATTAAAGAACTAAATCATGCTGGTAAAACCTTTTTAATTATTGAACATGATATGGATTTTATTATGGGCCACTGCAACCCTATTATCGCTTTAACTCAAGGGCAGGTTGCATTCCAAGGTACTCCTGCGGAAGCACAGTCAAACCAAGTTCTCCTTGATGCTTATCTGGGAGCAAAGGAAAATGCCTGAAATCGCACTCGAAGTTTCAAAGATTTTTGCGGGATATGTCCCTGACCTACCAATTTTAAGAGGTGTTTCTGTTAAAGTTAAGAGTGGCTCCCTTAATGTAGTAATTGGCCCAAATGGTGCTGGAAAATCGACACTAATTAAAGCTATAGTTGGTTTGGTTCCTGTGTCTAAAGGCCGTATCCTACTTGGAGGAAAAGAAATGGGTGGGATTAAACCTCACTTGATAGCCAGGCACAGAATATCTTACGTGCCCCAGATTGATAATATCTTTAGGACGCTCACAGTTCGACAAAATTTAGAGCTCGCCCTCCGTAGTTCTGATAGAAATACCAATGAAAGGTTGACTGAACTCTTAATAAAATTTCCTATTCTTTCTGAAAAAATGAAAGAGAAAGCAGGAGCGTTATCAGGAGGGCAGCGTCAGTTTTTAGCTGTTGCCATGGCGTTAGCTACCTATCCAGACATTATCTTAATGGATGAGCCGTCCGCGGGTCTTGCACCAAAAGCGGCTCAGGAAATTCTAGAGCTATTAAGAGAGTTGAGTAATAGCGGTGTAGCTATACTTCTGATAGAACAGAATGTTAATCAAGCATTAAGATTAGCTGATCACTGTTATATTCTTGCGGAAGGCCGCAATCAGGTCGATGGCGAGGCATCTAAACTTTTGAATGATCCCATCGTTGGCGAAATTTATTTAGGAGGTAAAAGACTGAGGGCAGGAGGATGATCCAACATTTGCTTGACGGTATACTTGTTGGATCCATCCTTTCTCTTGGTGCTATTGGATTAACTATGGTTATGCATATATTGCGGTTTGCAAATTTTAGTCATGCAGAGCTCCTTTCTATTGGAGCTTATGTTGCCCTAGTTTTTGATCAAATGTTTAAAGTTACTATGCCTTTAATGGCCAATGCAATCGGTTCACTTTCAATGACGTGGGCACTTGTGTTGGCAACAATTTTTTCTATCGTTTTCACCGGGGTCAGTGCAGTTTTGTTTGACTGGTTGGTATTTCGAAGAATTAGACAAAAAGGAGAGGAGCTTTCAATGGTGTTTGCTTCTTTTGGCCTGGCACTAATCGTTCGAAACCTGATAGGACTTATTTTTGGTTTAAACACCAAACTTTACAGCCAAGATATAGTATTTGCCACTGTCTTAAGTCGTGATCCCCTACTAGTTGTAAAGCTAGATCAGTTAGCAACTTTCTCTATAACACTAGTGTTAATGGTTATTATACACATTGTATTATCACGTACTACCTTTGGCTATTCCCTTAGGGCCGTTGGTGAAAATCCAGAATTAGCCCAAGTGAATGGAATTAATTTGGAAAGGGCTATAATGGCCGTATGGATTATTGGAGGTGGCTTGGCTGCAATGGCAGGTGTCTTTTATGGTCTGACCAATCAAATTAATCCAATGATTGGTCGGGATCTAGTTCTGCCAGTGTTTGCCGCGACGATTGTGGGGGGCATTGGATCTATATATGGCGCTCTACTTGGCGGTTTTATTGTTGGTTTGGCATCTAACTTGGCTTTGATTATCTTGCCGTCTGGCTATAGCCCCTCAGTACCCTTTATTATTATTCTTGCTGTCCTTTTAATTAGACCAAACGGTTTATTTGGAGAGGCGAGGGCATGATTGGCATATTTTCATATATCGTATTTTTTGCAACTATAGCTTCAATATTGGCAATTGCAGTTCTAGGACTGAATCTTCAATGGGGTAATACTGGACTATTTAATGGAGGAGTAGTTGCATTTTTTGGAGCTGGTGCCTATGGAACGCTCCTTCTAGGAGGCTCACCGCAACCAGATCATATTGCTGGATTCGAACTATTTTACCCTATAGCTCTTATTGGCGGTATGGCCATAGCAGGTATTTTGGCTTGGGTCGTTGGGATTTTAACACTTAAAATGCGTCATGATTACCTAGCTATTTCAACTTTTGGTGTGGCGGTGGCCTTCGAGAATCTAATGCGTAATGCAGAATGGTTGGGAGGTGGAGCCAAGGGGTTACGAGGCTTTGAGCGTCCTTTTAGAGAATCTCTTGGGGATGGTTTTCTATATAACTCAGTTTTTCTAATTCTCGTTCTTTTTTGTCTCTTAGCAACCTATTGGTTTTTAGAATATCTTGTTTCTTCACCGTTTGGCCGGCTTTTACGGGCTATACGAGAGGATGAAAATGCTGCTCGCTCATTGGGCAAAAACCCAGCACAAATTCGTTTGACTGCATTTGTTTGTGGTTCTGTCATTATGGGTTTGGCAGGTGGGCTTTATGGAACATTCTATGCCTTTGTCAGCCCCCAGGATGTTTTACCTACATTAACTTTTCAGATTTGGGCTATGCTAATAGTTGGTGGTGCCGGTAATAATAAGGGAGCAGTTTTAGGAGCTTTTTTAATTTGGGCTGCCTGGACCTTTAGTGGTTGGGCCCTTTCTCGTTTTGCACCTATAGAAGCCCAGTTATATACAGGATCGATTCAGTATGTTCTAATAGGTTTGGTCATTGTCACTATGTTGCTTTGGAGACCGCAAGGATTGTTTCCTGAGCGACTGGTTGTGTCCCAATCTAGTTTACGCTAGAGTTCCTACTAATCCAATGAAAAGAAAGGAAAAAGAAGATGAAAAAGGAAAATGGAAGTTTTGCTTTAAAATTGTGTGTAGCAATTTGCTTAGCTCTTTTTGCTAGCAACTCGGTTTCGCAAGCATGCACTACTAAGGTTGGTGCCGTACTCCCTACATCAGTGGATTGGGGACGCCCTATTGCAGAAACTGCGCAATTTGTTGTGGAGCAAGTTAACGAGTCGGGGGGTGTGTCAGGTTGTAAAATTGAAATGATTTTGCGTGATACTCAGGTAGATCCTAAAGTGGGTGTCGACGCAGCTAAGGCACTTGTAGATTTGGACGGGGTGCAGCTATTATTGGGTGCGGTATCGTCAGGTGTTTCAATGCCAATCCTGACTTCGGTTTCGGTGCCGAGCAAGGTAATGCAAATGTCATGTTGTTCATCTTCAACGGCTTTTAGTAAACTTGCTGAAGACGGTAAGACCAAAGGTTTGTGGTATCGTACATTTGCGACTACGGGGGTACAGTCTGCCGTTGGTGCTAAAGTGGCAAAGGATCGTGGATTTAAAACAGTTGCAATATTATATAAAAATGATGATTGGGGACAAGATTTGAACCGCTTAATTACCCGTGATTTTGGTGCGTTGGGTATTAAGGTAACATCAGCAGTGGCGATTAATGACGGCCAACCTTCCTACAAGGCTGAGGTAACGAATGCGCTCTCAGGTAACCCTGAGGCTCTTTATTTAGGATTGTATCCGAATGAGGGAACTGCTGCCGTGCGTGAATGGCTTTCTCTCGGCGGCACCCAAAATATGATTATGGCGAATTCACTTAAGTCGGAGGATTTTCGTGAAAATGTTGGTTTGCAATATTTAGATAATGCGTTTGGAACCGACACTGCTTCACCTCGCGTTGCAAGTGCTGACGAATTTGTGAAACTCTATAAAAACCATTTTGGAAAAGAGCCCAGTGGACCTGGTTTGGCAAATAGCTACGATGCTACTATGATTGCACTTTTAGCCATGGAAGCAGCAGGCAAGGGTGCGACGGGGGATCAAATTGCGTCTCAGGTGAGTCGTGTAACAGATCCAGAAGGCACACCAATTACTGCTGATGCAGCTGGATTTAAGGCAGCACGCACCATTTTGGCTGAAGGCGGAAATGTAATGTATCAAGGAGCAACGGGTAACGTCCGTTTTGACAAAAATGGGGATGTCTCTGCACCAGCTGTTGTATGGAAATTTACAGATACTGGAACAAAGGAGATTGAATACTTATCATTAACTGAGGTAGACGAATTTATAGCATCCATGAATTAAATCACATTAGCTGTGAACGCGGTGCGTTTCTACTTATTTAAAATTGAAAATTGAATTAGGCTTTGGTTATTTATGCTGAAGCCTTTTTCATTATTAAATACAGCATCTAATTGTGCTTACACTTCTATCATGAGTAACTGAGCCCATAACCTTCTAAATATTACCTGTATTTTTTACGATTTGACTCAATCTGTAGCTGTTATCGTGGGTATGTTTTGTGTTTGTGATTTGTATTAATACTAATATTCCAAGCAATATAATAACTATGTTTTGTTTCATTGTCTAAGCACCTTGTAAGCATTTGTTCTAAAAAGATTCAACTGTCTGTAAAAACAGTTGCCCTTAATATAACTAAAATCACACGAAATATAAGCTTCATTTTAGAGTTTACATGGCTCTAGATTTATATAATTCTGACTTATAATCTGACGCTCTTGAGGCGTCTTAGTTTTCTAACAGGGCGTTTAAGGCGCTAGAAGAAATTAATACCAATGCCAACCAAGAGATTCAGTGCCCAGATAAATAGGGATATTGTTCCCCTTCAACTTAAGTATTCGATGAATAATGTTCTGTCCTAGTTTCATTGTTTAATAAAACCAGATACGCCTAATTTAAGATAAACTATACAAAAACAAAACCCAAATTTTTTCTATACAAAATAAAATTTGTCTCGAGATTTTTGTCCCTCTGAATACTTAATAGGCCTTCTAGACTAGTGCATAACGTTGGTTTGGGCCTAATATGAGAAGAATTATTGTGACTATAATTTATTGAAATCTTCGGCGGTTTTCGCGCCAGAATGTATAGCATCCTGATGCAATAATAATGGCTGCACCAATAAGCGTTAGTCCATCTGGGCGTTCGCTTAAGACTAAGACGGCTAAAATTAGTGTGAAAATTAGGCGCGTATAACGAAAAGGCGCAATCACAGAAATGTCGCCTGCTCGAGTGGCTAAAACAAGAAACAAATAAGCAAAGCATCCTACGGATGTACTTGTTATAATCATCAACCATTGTGATATTGTTAGCATCACAAAATTACCATTGAACGGTATCAGTATAAACCCACCTAGAGCGACAGAGATAAAGGCATAAATTGATACAGTTAAAGACGCTATATCATCCTTTATATGTCGTGTTAGTAAATCGCGTAGCGAAAGAAATATAACACCCAGTAGGGCAAGAAGAGATGACGGTTGGAAGCTTTCCAGTCCGGGTTTCAGAATTAGAATGACCCCTGTGAAGCCCATGCAAACTGCAGTCCACCGTCTCCACCCGACGGGTTCTTTGAAAAACAATGCTGCACCCAAAGTAACTAGGAGCGGGGCAGCTTGTAAAATTGCTGAAACAGTTGAAAGAGGAATTAAAGAAATTGCAGTTAGAAAGAAAACGGCTCCTAACATTTCGGCTACTGTACGAAGGATTACTAGCTTGTTTTTTAAAATATCTGGTGAAGTCACCGGAACTTTTGTTATTTTAGCAGTTATGCTAAGAAAAATGCCTGCAAAAAGCCCAAAATAAATCATTAACTGCGATATCGGGATAAAGTTTGATAGTATCTTAAGTATCAGGTCCTCTAAGGCAAACCCAGCCATTGCAAGTGTCATAAAAAGTATGCCGCGAAAATTTTCCAAGCCTATTAAACCTCTTTTATCAATAACCAAAGATCAAAATAAGATACACAGCAAAGCAATGTGATCGGCTTTGATTGTACTTTTGTCAAGCCGTTAAACATCCAACTATATGAATAGTTTTCATGAAGTTCTAGAGTTTGAGCATAACGACAAAGAGTTCTTTTGGGCACTATCAATGTATAAAAAGAAATCTTTTAACTCTCCTGAGATTTCTCTTAGTAGCTTACTCACTCAGATTATGAAATATTTGTCCAAATTGAATTTGCTGACAATCGTGATACCGTTAGACGGTTATCTACGATTAACAGGAGTTTCAAAATGGTGCAGGCTTTCAAAATATTATCGACAATAATTTTTCTTCTTTTAGGTGGGGCAGCAAATGCTCTTAGCAAGATTGAAGTGAGAAATGCTATCCAGGAGTGGATTAGCACTCAAGAATTTCCACAAGATATGGGAGATGAATTAACCATTCTTGTTGGATCTCGCCCAACCACAAGAGGAATCCTCTAAATTATAAGCTAAAATTGGATCAAGATGATCTGAAGAATGTATTCCAAGTACCTGATTATATTGAAAATAATGCTTTAAAGAGACTTTGCACAAACCCAGCTATGGCTTGTATAAAAATAATGAAGTAAAAATGACTTATCGTTATATGGATAAAAAGAAGAATGTGATTACTATATTCAAAATTAAAGTTTCAGATTGTTGAGCCAAGATGACCCATAAACAACTATTGTATTCTCAAGTAACGGACTCTTACCTTTGTCTGTTTTTACTAAAAAAACTTTTTATAGGTGAACTACAGTATGTTTGGAACGAATTCCAATAAGGCAGTATGATTTAAGGAAACCATAATACCAGGTAAAGAGTATTTAAAGAATGAAAAAAGTTTCTATTTTTGTTGATGTTCAAAACATCTATTACACAACAAAGCAACAATTTAATTCTAATTTTGACTATAATAAATTTTGGAAATTAGCAACCCATGAACGAGAAGTTGTGACTGCAATTGCTTACACCACAAATAAAGGTGATTCAAAGCAAATTCAATTCCAAAACATTCTAAGAGGAATCGGTTTTGACGTAAAATTAAAACAATTTATTACTAGGTCAGATGGTTCTTCTAAGGGTGATTGGGATGTTGGGATAACTATTGATATTATGGAATACGCCAATAAGTCTGATGTCATTGTTTTAGCATCTGGAGATGGTGATTTTGACATTTTAATCAAGAAAATAAGGACACTATATAATATTAATACAGAAATATATGGTGTTTCAAATTTAACTGCTAATTCGTTGAAGAATGTAACAACGCATTTTTTCCCAATTAATGATGGATTAATTCTAAAATAGATTCATTGGTTAATTTTGCCCTGGGTCACGTGCTTTAGAATTGGGAAACCCTGCGAGTAAAGCAATAATGCCCGTGTGAGGCTGTTTCTAATGTGGGGGGAAAAAGTGGGTACTGATACTGGGAACGCAAAAAAAATTAGATAATTACAGTCAGTTATGTTTTAGGCAGTAACTACCCTTGATGTTTACACATTATGGGCACTCAACTTTTAATAATAGGCTTGTATCAAAGGAAAAGCTTTCTAAGTCTCTTTTAAGGCTCTTAGAATCTCTCTTAGTAGTTTATTAGATTCCTCTTGTAATTCATTGGTTTTTTTTAACTTTTGATTTATCTGGCGCAAATAAACTTCTTCTAAATCCATGAGTGATTTTCCTATCCGTCAAAAATAAATTTGTCATGTTGGTTATCAAAGTGGAATAATATAATTATACTATACTATTAAACAGGTAAATCTTTTTACAAAAATAATAAAATATAATGGTTAGCAAAATATAGGCATAAAAAATTATTAAATTTAAGAGGCGATTAACGAATTAATAAAACCGTATAATCAGGATCAATTTCAAGTTGCATTTGAAAAAGCTCAAAAGTTGCTCCAGCTATATCCCAATGATTTAGGTGTTTGTCAGCTTCAATCTCGCAGAATTGCCATGCTACTGCTTTCCCAGCCTGCCCAAACTAGACTATCACCTATAGATTTACTGGTATCTACATCAATGAAAGCACGTAATTTTGCCTTATCATTTTTGTCCGTCAATATATCGACGACCATCCGGCTTCCAAGAAAAGTTTGGTTTATCAAACGTCCCTGGATAGCATTAGGCAAGTCAGGTTTAGATTTGTAGAAACTTATTTTTTCAAGCCTCAACGCTGCTGTTATTATTGCACCATCACTTGGCATTCCTGATGGTGCATGTCCTTTTAACTTCTGGCCATACCAGTCCATTACAATGGTTGAGCCATTAACTCCGGTTATCGTTCCAGAAACAAGATTAGTTTCACCAATAAATTCAGCAACAAATCGGTTTATAGGTTTAAAGTATAGCTCCTCTGGGAGGCCATCCTGTTCAACCTTCCCATTATTCATTACTATTATACGATCCGACATGGTCAAAGCCTCTTCTTGGTCGTGAGTAACGAATAGAAAAGTCTTGTTGGTTTGGCGCTGAATGGATTTAAGTTCCCTTTGTACTTGACCTCTGAGCTTGGCATCCAATGCACCTAATGGCTCGTCAAGCAATAGTAAGGCTGGATCTGGGGCAAGAGCTCGAGCTAGTGCTACGCGTTGTCGCTGCCCTCCCGATAATTGACTGGGATAACGGTCGCCATAGGATTCTATTTGGAGAAAAGTCATTATCTCTTTTTGGCGAGCCTTTATGGTACTCTTTGTTAATCCCTTAAGTTCAAGAGCAAATGCAATATTCTGTCGAACAGTCATATGCGGAAACAAAGCGTAGTCTTGAAAGACCATATTTACTTGGCGTTTTTCAGGAGGGAGATGTGTAACATTTTTTCCGTTTAAGATCACAGAACCACTATCCGGTTTTTCAAAACCACCAAGTATTCGTAGTGTAGTAGACTTACCACATCCAGATGGACCAAGGAATGTAACGAACTCGCCCTGGGCAATATCTAATGACAAGTTTTCAATTGCTACAGCATTACCAAATCGTTTAGAAATTTCCTTTATATGAACAATAGGTAATGAAGTCATGGTTGGCTCTCCTTGTTGGTTCGGCGAGTAAAACGTTCTGCCCAAACCCCAATTGCGGCGGTTAAGATAAGAGCTATTGTAGCAATGGCATTGATTTCAGGGGACATGCCGGACCTAAGCATTGCAAAGATCAAGACGGGGAGTGTTTCTTCATAACCACCAAGAAAGAATGAGCGAACAAAGTCGTCAAAACTTAGCAGCAAGCAAAATATGCTAGCACCTAAAATAGCAGGAACCAAGTAAGGTAGGGTAATACGTAAAAAGGCGATAAAAGGATCTGCTCCTAGATCACGAGCAGCTTCAACTTGGCTCTTTGGTAGAGTTGATAGTCGAGCCATTACTACAAGTGCTACGAAAGGCACGTTGTGAACGGCATGAGCCCAAACAATTGCTCCCATTCCGGGTTCAATGCCCAACCAGCGAGCATAAATTCTAAATGCGATTGCAGAAATAATACCTGGTACCAGTGCAGGTAAAACCATCAGGCCGAATGTGACAGCCCAACCCCAGAATTTACGTCCTTCCAACAGTAAAGCAATCCAAGTTCCTATTATGACTGAAATTAACGTTGATAAAATAGCTATTAGTATAGAATAACCGAAAGTAAAGAGGATTTCCGTATTTGAAAAAATACTAATATACCAGTCAAGTGTCCAAGATCGGATCGGAAAGCCTATAAACTTACTGTCCTTGAATCCCATTAGAATCATCAGAACGAGGGGTACAAAGATGTAAAGAACAAATGCCCAATAAACACAAGCTAAAGCAATTCTATTACCACGGTTCATTTGGTGTCACCTTTTCTTAGCATTTTCATTAGTTTTTGAAATAGTCCTGTTATTAATAGGGCAGCGCCAAACATGATTACTGCAAACGCAGCACCAGTAGGCCACTCATCTCCAGCGTAATGAAAAAAGCCTGCGATGGTTTCAGCAAATACTGTGGTTGATGGCCCCCCCCAGAAGTACAGGGGTGGCATAAAACCCAGTTGAGATAAGGAAGACTAAAATGCAGCCTGACGAGATACCCTCAATCGTAAGCGGTAATGTCACACGGTAAAATCGTTTCCATGCCCCTGCACCAAGATCAGCCGCTACCTCGGTATAACTTTTTGGTAGCTTTTCCAGGGCAGAATAAAGGGGTAAAAGCATATATAAAGCTGTTAGATAAACTATGCCAAGTCCCATTGAGAAGCTTGTGTACATAAACGGTATAGGTTGTTCTTCAATCCCTGGAGCAACTGGATAGGACTCAAGTAAGGATACTCTCGCCATCTGGAGCATAGGGCCAAGGTGTTGTGTTAGTAACCATATAAGTGGAAAAGCCGCCAGTATTATAAATTGGCGTCGTGGAGATGCCGTGATAAACTCTACTAGAATCCTATACGGATGCCAGTTGGTCATGCGCCCCCATAACGTGGATTTGCTTAAAGGTAGAACAATATCATCAGGATCATTCTGAGCGGCACCATCGTTGGGCATCTTACACAACCTTTTCACATTTAAGGAAAAATTAGACCCGTCCCATAATGAGAACGGGCCTAATTGTTATTTTTATTAAGCAGCTTTTACGGCCTCAACAGCAGGATCAACCAGGCCATATTTCATTTTATTAGCTTCCGCACGGAAGAATTGTAAGTTAGCAATCTGTTCCTCAGGAAAGGATGTGGATTGTTTTTCTAGATCAGTTAAGTAATTTGAAGCATCCTTAT
>CACKFK010000010.1 GCA_902599445.1 uncultured Alphaproteobacteria bacterium | reverse complement strand
TGACTTCTTCTTTCGCATACTGCCTTTCTCATTTGATCAACTATCATCGCAATGATTGCCAGGGATATCCCAGCAACAAATCCTTTACCCATATTACCGTCAATCAACCCATGAAAACTATTTGTTCCAATCCCTTTGTCCCAATTAAAGTAGCAGTTACTAGCATTACTATATCGTGCATTATAGTTTGATTAAGACCTAGCATGAGGACTAGTAAATCAAGAGGCATCTTAACTTGCCAAAGCAACTGCCATTTAGTACTTCCCATCATTTGAGCAGCTTCAATGACGTGTTCAGGCAAGTTACGTATGCCACGTTCTGAATACCGGATAGCTGGAACTATTGCACATATAATTATTGCTAAAAAGGACTGTAAAATTACCAATTTTGAATAGCATTACAAAAGGTATAAGTATCACAAATAGTCGCATTGTTTGTTTGCAGTGTATCATTTATTGGACGAGTACAGGCTTAAACAATCGAATTATGGGCTACCCAAATCCTTCTTAATGTCCCCGACACAAAACAAAACACTTCCGCTATTCCACAAAGATATACTGAAATCATCGCTTCAAGCCACATGCCGACAACTACAATAAAATTTAGCCCCAAGATAGTACCAAGGTCTAATTTCCTCCCACCAATTGATCGGTGTGACATCATGATCCATTGCAAAATTTAGAAGCTATGATAAGTGGATTCTGGGGTGGAAACGAAGCCTACACTTAATTCCTCCGGATTGGTTATTAAAGCCCGTGGCCACCTCACCATTTATGTCTATTGCATTTTAATTGGGTAAATTTTTGTAAGGCTCTATATCTCGCTTTCCATTATACCCTTCATCATAGGGAGGCACTCAGATAAAATGAAACCAGTGTTCGTTTGATCTCTCGCGAAAGTATAATCAGGACGGTAGAGTTCTAGCTTGGCATCTACAGCCATATTGTCAGAACATTCATCAATTTATCATAAATATCCATTTTCTGTCTTCCTTTTCACAACATATTCATTATGATTTACATATTCATTATGATTTATAGTGGCAAGGATATCATCATAATACCCACGCAGGCTTTTATCCCAATAATATTCAACTTTCTAAAATATTGTTCCACTTATTACTAAACTGCCTAATCAATAGGATGATTCATGACAAATCGATTTGAAAAAGAACTTGGGGATCGTCTTATCAGATATGCGGCTATTGACAGCCAAAGTGAAGAGGGGTCACTAACAACACCCAGTACAAGTATCCAATATGATATGCTTAAGCTTCTGGAAAAAGAGCTTAACGATATGAAAGCCCACGATGTCCAAATTACCGATTACGGGGTAGTACTAGCTACAATCCCAGCAAATACAAAAGGACCTGCAATTGGTTTTCTTGCCCATGTTGATACAGCACCACAATTTAATGCAAACGACGTAAAACCAAGAATGATAAAAGGTTATAACGGTGGAGATATTACTTTTCCCGATGATCCTTCTCTAGTACTTTCCCCTAGAGATTTTCCCCATTTAAATGAGAAACAAGGCCACAATATTATTACAGCATCAGGTAAAACTCTGCTAGGAGCAGATGATAAAGCAGGAATAGCAATAATCATGACTGCAGCACGACACTTGCTCGAAAATCCCAATATACCTCATGGGAAAATTAGATTGGCCTTTAATCCTGATGAAGAAATCGCAAAGGGTGTGCACAAGGCATTGCCAAAAGATTTAGGTGTTGAATTTGCCTACACCTTTGATGGTGGAAAAGTTGGTGAACTGGATGCTGAAACCTTTTCGGCAGATTTAGCCGAAGTAACTATCAAAGGCGTCTCAATACATCCTGGGGAAGCTAAAGGCGAAATGGTCAATGCTATCCATCTTGCATCAAGAATAATTAATAATCTACCTCAAACTACCATGACGCCAGAAGTTACCGATGGCCGTGATGGGTTTATACATGCCACAGACATGGTTGGGGGCTCATCTGAAATGAGACTTAAGTTCATTCTGAGAGACTTCGAACTGCAAGGATTAAAAGATAAAGGTCATTTACTCTCAAGAATTTGTGAAACTGTGCAGGAATCAGAGCCACGGTCACAAATATTTTGCCATATTCGTCCCCAATACAGAAACATGAGATATTGGCTAGACAAAGATCCTAAACCAATTGAATTGGCTGAAACAGCGATAAAAAAATTAGGCATTAAGCCCATAAAAAAACCAATACGTGGTGGTACAGATGGTTCTCTATTAACTGAAATGGGCGTGCCAACACCAAATCTTTTTACAGGAATGCAAAATGTTCATGGCCCACTAGAATGGATTTCCACAAAAGACATGGATGCCGCTGCTGAATTGTTACTCACTATTACAAGCATCGCAGCGGAAACTGAAAATTAATAACCTAGAATTATATGTATCCTATTTGCTTGAAACTTGGTGGGTAGACTGAATCAAATTAATAGTGTGATGAAAGTGAATTTTGACAAACTAGTTTCCATCATTGTTGACAGGGGAAAAAACATCGCAGCATAACTGCAATAGCGGGACCTCCATGTTCGGGCAAATCAACGCTTGCTATGGATCTGCGCGCACGGATTAATAGCTACGAACTTAATAGTGCAGATATTTTCCAAATGGACGGATTTCATTATGATGATATTGTCTTAAATAACCTTGGTTTGTTAAGCAAAAAAGGCTCTCCAAATACGTTTGACATTCCTGGCTTTACCTTCATGCTAAAAAGATTATTCGAAAACAGAGAAAAATCCATAGCTGTTCCAGTGTTTGACCGAGAGTTAGAGGTTTCGCGAAATGGCTCTAACATAATTGAAGCTTCTGTCAGGCATTTAATAGTTGAGGGTAATTATCTCATGTTGAAAGAGAAACCATGGTCAGATTTACTAAAGTTTTATGATACTACAATTTTTATAAATTTTTCACCAAATATTATCAGAGAAAGACTTGAACATCGTTGAAAATCTCTCACTGAAGAGGTGAGGAGAAAAAAGATTTTAGAGAATGACTTACCCAACGAAAACTTCATTCTCGGGAACAGTCTTGGTACTGAATTCTTGTATGAAAACAGGAAAAAAAATAAAATGTTGATAACCATAACTGTTATCTAGATGGAGACGATCTCAGTGATTCAGGATTTTTTTCTATCTTACTATCACCAAAAAAGACCTCTATGATTCCTGCAAATAAAATAGCCCCAGCACCTACCCACTGTAAGAAAGCCATGCTTTCCTCAGGAATTAAAATCCTTGCACTAACAATAGCCACAATAACTTCTGACATCATGAGAATTCCAACCCTTCCTGGAAATAGCAACTGAGACACCCTAAAAATAATCCAAAAACCTGGGAGCAAAATTATTATAGACCATATGGCCGCTGTGAAAAAACTACCCTTTATAACATCAATATTTGGAATTGGATCTTGGTAAAGGAATACGGCAAAGAGAACAGAAAGGATTGCTGTGGCAACATAAACTATAGTTGTTAGTGGTAAAGTAGGAGCATTTGGCCACCTATTTATAATAGTTGCTCCTATTGCCCAAAATATCCCCGATAAAAATCCAAAAAGATCGCCTATATTTAGCTTAATGTTGTCTGAGTTATTGAGGTCTGCTAGCAATAGAAAAAGACCAATAACAGCGACAAATATTGAAACTATTCTTGCGCTAGTTAAACGTTCCGAAAGCCAAAAAATACCTAAAATAGTGGACCAGATAGGGCTCAGGTAGAATAAAAGTGTGGCTCTTATAACGGTAGTTTCAACCAATCCATTTGCATATAATGTAAATGCTGCGCCTATCATGAAACCAGCACATGTCATTGGTACCGGGTGAATTTTCAGTCCCTTGATATTGAATATTAATAATGGAAAGAGAACTATTAGTGGACATGCATTAACCAACACAATGCTCCATGATCCAGCCATTCCAGCGTACTCAATTGCCCTCAAAGGCAGCCAGTACAAACCCCAAGCGGAAGCGCTTAATACAATTAATAAGCTCAAGGAAGTGTCTGAGTATATTCTTGAAAACAAGGTTATTTAACCCTTATTGAGTTGAACTTGCCAAGTTGAGGGCTATTGGGTGCTAACTTACAGTGTGACAAAAGTCTATAAAATTAATAAAAGAACGTGCTTCCTCTTTTGAATCCAACCCAGATAAAAAATCTTTCACAGATTGGGATTACTGAATGTCTAAGAGCTAATCTTCCCTTCGTCAAGGTCCTGATCTCTGTTTGCTAAAACCCTCCTAAAAGCTTCAACGAAGAAACAACTTCCGCGACCCCATTTTGGGCTTTTAAATCAGTAAAATGGAACGGCTTGCCAACCCTCTGTTTAATGGTATCTATTTTCATTTTTTCAATAGAGACTTCGACATACTCCGCTAGATCGATTTTATTTATAAGAAGAATATCAGATTTGGTTATTCCTGGTCCTCCCTTCCTAGGAATTTCTTCTCCCATGGCAACATCGATCATGTAGATTGTAATATCTGCTAATTCAGGACTGAAAGTAGCTGCAAGATTGTCTCCCCCACTCTCAACAAGAATTAGCTCGAGGTCTGGGATTTTCGATAAAAGATCGTCTATTGCAGCAAGGTTGATCGATGCATCTTCCCGAATTGCCGTATGAGGACAGCCTCCTGTCTCTATACCTCTGATGCGTTCTAATGGTAGAACCTGTTTTCTCATTAAGTATTCTGAGTCTTCCGACGTATATATGTCATTCGTTATTACCGCCATTGAAATCTCGTTACTCAAATTCCTACATAGGGCCTCGGTAAGGCTTGTTTTTCCAGCTCCTACCGGGCCACCGATGCCTACTTTTAGGGGGCCATTAGTTTTCATTTTCTTTCCTAAAACCATTTAATCTTAATTAATATATCATAATAATAAATCAGGATCTAAATAACCTTGTTTCAAGAGTTTCATGTCGCATTGATGCTATATCTGATAATATGCAGCTGTTCCTCACATCTATTAGTTTAGCAATTGAAGCTGCCTTTGCTATTTCTTCCATGACAGGGAACAAATTAAATAATACTTGCTGACCTTCAGTTTGACCTAGCGGGATCAATCTAACCCCCACACTAATCAAATTTGCAACGAAATTATGTGCGTATAGAGGTAGGATATATTCTAATGGTATGTCTTCACTTTTTGCTCTGAACCCCATCACAACTGGAAGGGGCATATCATTACATTTTAATCCCATTATTGCTGAAGTAGCCTTCTCAAATGCACGACCTAAAGCTAAAGTCTCCTCATACCTTTCTTTACTTTGAGCTAAGGCTCTAGCCAAATTAGCGATTTCACCCAGCGATTTTCTGTCCGCTTTATAAGCTTGACTAAATAAAACCAGCTCATTCCAACCTGAACCGTTTCTTAGAAGGGTTTCAATCCAGTCCTTCACATCTTTCGCCGTGCCTATATTACCGCAGGAAATTTCAAACTCCAAACCATGAGAATAAGCAAAAGCACCCATTGGATAGCTTGGGGAAAGCCACGCCATTACTTTATGACAGTTCAAACTAGTGTTTGTGACTTGCTGTCCTAAACTCACCGTAAGCACCACCTTCCGGATTAAATGGTTGGTTTATAATTTCTAGAGTCAACCCTAAATTTTCTAACATTTGCAAAATAACATGATCAAAACGAAGAAGTATCTTGTTCGCTTGAATTTCACACGATAAATGCCTGTTGCCAATATGCCAAGCTGCCCTCAATATCAATTTAGGATCGTTTGAAGTGGCTTTCATTAGTTTTTCATAAGCTGCTTTCACTTCAACATATTCACCATCATCTAATGCAATGAGGTCACCGCTACGAAGTTCCGTTGTCTTTACTAAATCTAATAAAAATTCCTTTCCCCCATCAGTTCTCATGACTATTCTCCTCCGAAACCTGTCGTCATAGGAAAGGGTAATGGAGTCTGAAGGCTTTAACCCGGGATTCACATTATGAGCTATTACTTTGTTACCTTTTATCATTTAATATTTTAAATTACCTTTGCTAATTAATGAGAACCTAACTTAATAAAGAAAATATCTTTGCGTCATTGGTAAATCCAAAGCTGGTTCGCAGGTCAACAAACTACCATTTGCTCTAACTTCATAAGTCTCTGGATCAACTTCTATATTAGGGCACAAATCATTATATACCATGTCTGATTTAGTGATACTCCTTGTCCCCTTTACTGGAACAATCTTTTTCCTAAGTTGTAAAGCTTTGCCAATATCATTAGAAAAACCAGCTTCTGATACAAACGAGACTGAAGAATTTTCAAGTGAACGGCCAAAAGCACCAAACATTGGTCTAATATAAACTGGTTGAGGTGTAGGAATGGAAGCATTAGGGTCTCCCATTTGCCCACAGGCTATGCTACCACCCAGCAAGACTAATTCCGGTTTCACTCCAAAAAAAGCTGGGTTCCAGAGAACTAAATCCGCTCGCTTTCCTTTGGAAATACTACCTATTTCATGACTGATTCCATGGGCTAATGCAGGATTAATAGTATACTTAGCTATATATCTTTTGACACGCACATTGTCATTCTCACCATTCTCTTCTGACAAACTACCTCGTTGAACCTTCATTTTGTGCGCAGTTTGCCAGGTACGAATAATGACTTCTCCCACTCTCCCCATCGCCTGGCTATCAGATGCTATAATTGAAAATGCACCTAAATCGTGTAAAATATCCTCTGCAGCAATCGTTTCCTTCCTAATTCTACTTTCTGCGAAAGCAATATCCTCAGGAATTGATTTGTCTAAATGGTGACACACCATCAGCATATCAAGGTGCTCTTCTATGGTGTTGATTGTATAGGGGCGAGTAGGATTAGTAGAACTTGGTATTACATTTGGTTCGCCACAGACTTTAATGATGTCAGGTGCATGCCCCCCACCAGCACCTTCTGTGTGAAAGGCGTGAATAGTGCGGCCTTTAAAAGCCTCAATGGTCTTTTCTACAAAACCACTCTCATTGAGAGTATCCGTATGGATCATAACTTGTACATCCATGTTTTCAGCAACAGACAAACAATTATCTATTGCTGCTGGTGTCGTTCCCCAATCTTCATGTAACTTAAGTGCACATGCGCCTGCCTGAACTTGCTCTTCCAAAGCGACGGGTAAACTGGAATTACCCTTGCCGGCAAAGGCAAGATTCATAGGCAATCCATCTGCTGCCTGCAACATTCTACCAATGTGCCATTCTCCTGGGGTACATGTTGTTGCTAGGGTACCATGAGCTGGACCAGTTCCTCCACCTAGCATGGTAGTCAACCCAGAATGCAATGCATCATCAATTTGCTGTGGACAAATAAAATGAATGTGAGAATCAAAACCACCAGCTGTCAGAATTCTACCTTCGCCTGCTATGACCTCAGTACCTGGTCCAACTACGACATTTACATCGGATTGGATATCTGGATTTCCTCCCTTACCTATTTGAGAAATCCGTCCATCAACGATTCCGACATCTGCTTTATATATACCAGACACATCAACTATCAGAGCATTTGTAATAATTGTGTCAACGGAACCTTCTTTTCGAGTTCTTTGAGATTGTCCCATTCCGTCCCTAATGACCTTCCCACCTCCAAACTTAATTTCTTCCCCATATGTAGTGAAATCCTCTTCCACTTCTATAATTAGTTCGGTATCAGCAAGTCTAACTTTGTCTCCCTTAGTAGGACCATACATATCTGCATACAGTGTCCTTGGGATTTGGTAAGGCATCAAATTTTCCCCATTACTTTTCCGTTGAAACCATATATTTCTCTTTTACCTTTAAAAGGAATAAGGCTCACAGACCTTATCTGGCCAGGTTCAAATCTCACAGCCGTTCCAGATGGAATATCTAGCCGAAAACCGCGCGTTATTGTACGGTCAAAATCTAATGCCTCATTTGTTTCTGCAAAATGATAATGACTTCCTACTTGTATAGGCCGATCACCAGTATTTGCTACTTTTACTTCCACTGATTCCGAATCTTTATTTAAAACAAGATCACCCTCAATGGTAAAAATTTCTCCTGGATTCATTCACTTTCCTTTTTTCTAATTGGGTAATGCACGGTAACTAATTTTGTTCCATCGGGGAAGGTAGCTTCTACCTGAATATCTTTGATCATTTTAGATATCCCCTCCATGCATTGATCTTCAGATATAATTTTTCCACCCTCTTCCATCAACTTAGCAACAGACTTTCCTTCTCTGGCTCCCTCAATTACAAAGTCTGATATCAAAGCGATAGCTTCAGGATGATTTAGTTTTATTCCTCTATTTAGACGGTTCTTTGCCACCATTGCTGCCAAGCTTATAAGTAACTTATCTTTTTCTCTGGGGGTCAAATACATGTCAGTTCCTTACATCAACCATACTCTCGGTATAGATCCTGTATCATTTGAAAATAATTTCAACAAAAGAGTAGTAAAATGTTTTATTGAGGCAGGATCTTCCGCAACTACTCTACCGACAAGGCAATTGTTCCAAAAGCTAGCCCCTCCAGTAAGGTTTCTTTGAATAATTATTTCTCTCACTTGCTTAAGATATCCTTCGGAATTCAAAGAAACATAGGTGACTGTACAAAAACATTTATTATTCCCCAAGTTTGCCTTACCGTATAGACTTTCAGACCCACTAAACAAGAAATTTTCTGCTAGTACTAATTTTTGATCTCTTTTGATACGCCATTGATCAGAAAAGTAGCAATTTGTACTGCATTCACCACTGGCAATGCGACCAAAAATGACATTTTCAACAATGAGTAGATTGGAAGTATTTTCAATATTAAAGTTTATTTTTCTAGATAGCCTAGATCTTTCAAATAAAATGGTCTCCTGAGGACACCAATATAATGAGGAATTTTCTCCTAACTTTAAGTTAATCTCTAGGCTACTCATATCGCCATTAGACTTATAGACCTTCTCAGAGGCCTGGCTTGTGATCCAAGTTGCCGTGTTTCTCCCATTTCGAATAGATAATGAAAATTCGTCACCACTAACGATTCCACCCCCAGTATTAACAATAATAGCTTCCTTACTGCGTTTATAAGATTTGGGAATCAATGCCTTCAAAGATCCTGATTGATGTAAGTGCGAAATAGTTGTCTCTCCTTCAGCCTCAACAAAACACATTTCTAAACGTCCTTTGGCGCGCTGCAAAGAACCTTTTTCATTGTTTTTGAAATCAGCAGAAGTACTCATGGCAATATCATAAGGAATTGATAATCTAAATGATTGTCAGCGGTGTTGATGATGATACTCATCATTTGGTCGCATATCTACCGCGGCCGCTACTCTATTTGTCATATTAAAAAATCCAGCCACATTAGCTATGTCCCAAATGTCTCGATCATTAAAACCAGCATCACGCAATATTTCCCTATCGCATTCTTCAATTCCAGCGCTATTTCTTGTAATTTTTTCTGCAAACTCCAACATAGCAAGTTGCCTCTTATCTAGCGGGGCAACTTTATAATTCATAGCTATCATCTCACCTAAAATAGGATCACCTGATAGTTGTCGTACGGCTGCACCATGTGCTACAAGACAGTAAAAACAATTATTAATAGACGAAACAGTAACAGCAATCATTTCTCTATCTAGTTTGGTTAAACCACTATCTGCCAGCATGAGCTCATTATAAAAACCTGTAAATGCCTCCAACTTAGATACGTCAAAAGCATAGGCTTTCAATACATTTGGTACCATTCCAAGTTTTTTCTGACAAATATCAAAATATTTCTTTGTGGACTCTGGCATGGGGTCAACTACCGGTAAATCTAGTGCCATAATCTTCTTCGGTGAATTCATAATAAACCTCGCTAAATAATAACCAATACTTAGCACACCAATTGTTGGGAGTGAAGAATCCTATGTGGAACATACTTATCTCTAGTATAAGACAAAATAAAATTACTGAGTGCTTATGAAAGAAGTTATTTATTTGTTTGTGGAGGATCAATAGCTTCGATAGAAATCATGTTCTTCCCAAGATAGAGTGCATGGGTCAATCGTAAATCTGACAAGAACAGGCTTTATGATAGTTTAAAAAAAGTTGGGAATTGCTACCTATGGCTATCTATGCAACTTCTCATTTGAAAGTGTTAGTCTTTTTTTGTAGGATTAGATAAACCGTGTTTTACCTCTCATATGTAATTAAATATGCTAATTAATAAGTGAAGTTGAAAGGCAGATTTTAGTGACATTTCCGGATCTAAAAATAGCTACCAAAATATTTTTTAGTTATCGCGTAAGAAAGAAAGCAATTAAGATTGCACTAATAGTAGGGCTAATTCTGGCTTTCATAAATCATGGTAACGAGCTGCTAACTCTTTCGATTTCTGGAGATACCTGGGTACGTATGATCTTAACATTTTTTGTTCCATATACGGTATCTTCGCTGACTGCGACACAAGTTATACTCACTGATTTAAAGAATAAACAGTAATTTATTATACAATCTTATCACAAGTAAGAGTTATATATTTTCTCATTTGATATTGAAAAGTGGAAAAATTAGTTTCATTGAGAAATGATGCCTAGTGATTAAGGTAATTGCAAGAATATTTTGCTTATAGCTTGAACTGAATGTTTTAATTAAGAAAAAATTGAGTTAAACTATGTTTTGATTTGGATAGATTGGAATCATACTGATGGAACGAGAATGTGGTTTATTCAACCCATCTTTTAAGCTCAGCAACCAGAGCATAAATGGTTTTGATGAAGCTTTCTATAATTTGACAGAACCTAGCTTGATGGAACACGCAGTCAAAGGAAATGAAGGTGAATTAGGTGTTGGTGGCACGTTAATTGTTAATACAGGAAAGTTCACTGGGCGATCCCCTAAAGACAAACATGTCGTAATTTCTCCAAGTACTGAGAAAAAAATTTGGTGGGAACAAAACGCTAAAATGGAACAAGAATCATTCAATGTTCTATATGCTGACATGCTTCATCACATGAAAGGGAAAAAACTTTACATACAAGATTTATTTGCGGGAGCAGAAAAAAATCATCAAATCAATATTAGAGTCATATCTGAACTTGTATGGCATAACTTGTTCATAAGACATTTACTAATTCGCCCCAATAAATCTGAAGTTGCAGACTTTGTCGCCGATTTCACAATTATAAACCTGCCGACTTTCTTTGCCGACCCGATTAAGCATGGATGCAGATCCGAAACTGTTATAGCAATTAATTTTGATGAAAAGATTGTGCTAATAGCAGGAACTGAGTATGCAGGCGAAAACAAAAAAAGCGTATTCACATTGCTTAATTATCTCCTTCCGCAAAAAAGCATAATGCCAATGCATTGTTCCGCAAATAGGATTTCTGATACTTCATCGGACTCGGCAATTTTTTTTGGTTTATCAGGGACAGGGAAAACTACCCTTTCAGCAGATGGTAAAAGAGTTTTGGTTGGCGATGATGAGCATGGATGGTCCGCTAATGGTATTTTTAATTTCGAAGGTGGGTGTTACGCCAAAACTATAAATCTGTCTTATGAAAATGAACCAGAGATATACGCCACAACATCGAAATTTTCCACTGTGATCGAAAATATGGTTTGTGATAGACACACTAAACAATTGGATTTTCAAGATGATAGCTTGACGGTGAATATGCGTGCTGCCTATCCAATGCATTATATAGCTAATTCGGCTCAAGATGGCTTAGCAAAACATCCAAAGGATCTTGTTCTGTTGACTTGTGACGCATATGGAGTCATGCCACCCATAGCTTCTCTTTCACCAGCTCAAGCTATGTATCATTTTTTGTCAGGTTTTACATCAAAAGTGGCGGGCACTGAAAAAGGGGTGAATGAGCCTGAGCCAACGTTTTCAACTTGTTTCGGTGCGCCGTTTTTACCTCTCCGACCAGAAGTATATGGAGAGCTATTAAGAGAAAAAATCACAAAGTACAATACGAGGTGTTGGTTGTTAAATACTGGATGGACAGGAGGAGGGGTTGGCAGCGGGGAACGTATGCCAATCCATATAACTAGAGCACTCTTGGATGCGGCACTAGAGGGGCATTTAGATCGTTGTTCTTTTCGTAAAGATTCAAACTTTGGTTTTGATGTGCCTATTGCTCTTCAAGGCATAGATAACAAATTCTTAAATCCACGAGAAAATTGGTTGGATAAAGTTTCTTACGATAAAGAAGCTACCAAATTAGTTAAATTATTCTCTGATAATTTTAAACAATATTTACCTTTTGTAGATGAAAAAACAAAAGCTGCTGCAATTGGCTAATCTTCAGCATTTATAGTGCTAATTATAGCATCTCTTGTAATTGGTAAATTGGTCACATGACATCCAATAGCATCGGCCACAGCATTAACTATAGCAGCGCCAGTAGGACCTTGAGAAATTTCTCCTGCCCCAAGTGGCTTTTCCTCAGGTCTGTCAATAAGAATTGTGCGCATAATTGGAATTTCGCTAAATTTAAGAATAGGATAATCTGTCCATGATTCAGCAGTTGCCGAAAATCCATCCACTGGCACACACTCCTTTAACGTCCAACTAATTGATTGAATAATTCCACCCTCAACCTGATTTTTCACTCCATCTGGGCTGACGGCTTCTCCCACGTCGGAAACCGATATTGCATCTGTAACGCTTACATTTTCACCTACGTGAACTCTAACCATTACTGCACAGTAGCCACCCAAACCTTTATAACGCGCAAAGCCAATGCCCCAACCAATACCTTCTTCATTGGTGGTTGCCCTATCTTTCTTAGTTTCATAATCGAGACGCTCCAGTATATCCCGAGATCGGGGGTCGGTTGTGTGATCAAGGCGAAAAGCAATAGGTTCAACCTCAATTTGTTTCGCGATCGTATCTAAGAGCGCCTCATTGGCTACTACATTGCAATACGCTCCCAAAGATCGAAGCGCAGATGTTCTGTATGGAGTATCATATATAATCCGTTTTCTAACCCTTACACCCCCCACTTCATAAGATGGAATAGCATTTCTATCGGCTCCCCCTCCTCTCGCTACTGGCACATCAGGTGTTCGCGAAGGAGAAATAGGATTGGCCAAATATCCTGCCGCCAGCAAATTTGGGAAGTTAGCACTGGGCCTATTTGTGTGAGGTGTGGAATTTAACTCAACATCGAAAGCAACAAGTCGGTCATCAGAAGAAAGCAAGGCTCTTGATTTTGTCACCATGGAGGCTCCCATTGGTGATGAATGAAATTCATCAAATCTGGACCAGACAACCTTTAAAAATTTTCCAGGTATAGATTTAGCCATTAGAACAGCATCGAAGGCCACATCATCAGCTCCATTATGACCATAGCAACCTGAACCAGGTTTATGTATTACGCAAATCTTTTCCTCTGCTGTATTTAAGACTTTTGCAATAGCTTGTCTTAATTGAAATACTCCCTGACTATGCGTATAAATAGTGATTTTATCATTGCCAACTTTTGCGACAGCAGTAGCAGGACCTATTGAACCATGATAAATAAATGGCCTTGATGCGGTAATTTCAAACCAAGTTCCCGAATTTTTATTTACGTCACTTGATTCAATCACTGTCTCTGGCTTTGTGTCTAAATTCTTTATGTTTTCAAAGAGATTAAACGGCTCTTTGATATTACTCTCCCATTTTCCATTATTCCTAGCCCAGCTTGCTGCCTTTTTTGCATAGTATGAAGTTGAAGCTATTATTCCAACAAAAGAACCGTCTCTAACCACCTTTATAACACCAGGACGACCTTTTAATATTTCAAGATCTAAATCAGCTAAATGAGAATGGGCACTAGGGGGGTGCACTGGAGCACCATACAGCATACCATCAAATTTGAGGTCATGAATAAAGGGAGCTCCAAAGAGCTGGGATTCTAAATCAATTCTATTTATGTCTCTAAAGCACTTTCGTCTTTCTCCGAAAGTCTTGGGTTTGGCATCATCAACAATTTTATTAGTTAAATCAAGTCCATCAAAAAAATCAGTAAAAGAACATTCCGTTTTCTTCCCTTTATTAAAAATATGACCTTCATAAATGGAGAGGTTCTTGGCATGAATTCTTAATCGTTTTGAAGCAATTTCTAAAAGCTGCATTTTTAAAGCAGATGCTACCCAACGTAATGCCTGACCCCCAATGGTTATAGACATACTCCCCGCAGTAATACCTTCGTTCGGTGTTAGATCTGTGCGAGCAGTTT
This sequence comes from uncultured Alphaproteobacteria bacterium, assembly GCA_902599445.1. Taxonomy (GTDB): domain Bacteria; phylum Pseudomonadota; class Alphaproteobacteria; order Rhodobacterales; family Rhodobacteraceae; genus CACIIZ01. The sequence continues at coordinate 37,704 of CACKFK010000010.1, read as the reverse complement.
CCAAAATTATTGAGGAAGGCAAGACATCCAGCTCATCTGCTATCATCATTAAAAGTGCTGTGGTATTACCTTGGCCTAATTCCACACGACCTGTGAAAAAAATTAATTCTTTATCCTCTGAAACTTGCAACCAATTCTTTAAATGTGGCGCATCTGCAAGCGGAGGTGGAGGTATCATTTCATAGCCCCTTACTCATAAATTTCCCAGCTTCTTCAACTGCATCCAATATTCTTGCATGAGCCCCACAACGGCATAGATTGGAGTCCAAAACTTCTGCTATTCTCTTTCTAGTTGCTAAGGGCTCTTTTTCTAGGAGAGCTTTTGATGCCATTAATATACCTGTTAAGCAATACCCACACTGACCAGCTTGGTATTTAATGAAAGACTCTAACAAAGGGTGGCTAGGCATGGCTTGCATTCCTTCAGCTGTTTGAACTGATTTTTCCGCAACAGCGCCCAATGAAATATCACAAGACATTACTGCTTGCCCATCAACAATAACAGTACACGCTCCACAAGTTGCTTCACCGCAGCCATAACGAGTAGCGCATAAACCCAAATTGTCTCTAAGCACAAACAAAAGAGGAGTGTCCGGATCCACTTTTATCTTATATTTTAATCCATTAATGATCAAAGATATAGACTCATTTGTCTTAGACATCATCTTTCCAATAACATTCAAGTTGATCAATTAAAAGTTCATTGGGAATCACCAAGAGATTTCTATAGTGTTGAGAGAAGTAAGCTGCATTTACTCTATTTATAATACGGTACTCAGAAATTAAATCCATAGGAACCCTCGTAGTAGAAATGTATTTTGACCATTCCGAGGAGGTTCTATTTCCATTTGTTTACCACTCAGTTGAAATGTATTGAGTTTCCTGAAACTCTAACATTCCCTCTTTACCACCTTCTCTACCCAATCCCGATTGCTTTACACCCCCAAAAGGGGCAGCTGGGTCAGAAACAAGACCTCGATTCAAACCGATCATACCAAATTCTAAATTTTCTGATATCTTCATACCTCTCTTTAGGTTAGTCGTGTAAACATATGCAACCAAACCATATTCCGTATTATTTGCCCTTTCAATAATTTCATTTTCGCTACTAAATGTTTGAATAGCGGCAACCGGCCCAAATATTTCGTCAGAGAGGCAATCAGCACTGTCAGGAACATTTGTTAAGACTGTAGGTGGATAAAAAAACCCTTTACCTTCCGGTTTTTTCCCACCTAAATTAATCTTTGCACCTTTGGAAACAGCGTCACGAACAAAGTAATCAACTTTATCTCTTGTCTCCGCATTAACTAAGGGGCCAACATCAATGCTGGCATCACTTCCATTACCCATTTTAAGCTTAGCCATTTTTTTTACAAATCTTTCGACAAATTCTAATTCTACGTTCTCGTGCACGTAAATTCTATTTGCGGCAGTACAAGCTTCACCTAAATTACGCATTTTTGCAACCATCAAACCGTCTGCTGCTGCCTCCAAGTTTGCGTCCTCACAAACAATAAATGGGGCGTTTCCGCCCAGCTCCATTGCAGGTTTAATAACATTATCAGCCGCTGCGTGTAAGATTTGCCGCCCAACTTCGGTTGATCCAGTGAAACTAATGACCCTTGTTCGACGATCTTTCAGAATCGCAGCAACAACACTACCAGAAGAGCGTGACGGTAACACATTTACGACGCCGGGAGGTACTCCTGCTTTTTCTAAAATTGGCATCAATGCTAACATTGTCAGAGGAGTCTCTGACGCTGGCTTTATAATTACTGGACAACCTGCAGCAAGAGCGGGACCAATTTTTCGAGCACCCATAGCTGCAGGATAATTCCAAGGAGTTACGAGAACTGCAATTCCCGCTGGTTTTTGATGTACGAGTACACGCGCACCTGTTGATGGTGCCATCCCAAGATGTCCCTCTGAACGAACGGCCTCCTCAGCGTACCAACGAAAAAATTCGGCTGCATATCGTGCCTCACCAATAGCGTCAGAAGCTCCTTTACCGTTCTCTAATGTAATTAGGTTAGCTATTGTCTGTAATTGCTCTGTAATTAATTCAAAAGCTTTTCTTAATATTTCTCCCCTTTCACGAGGACTTTTCGATGCCCATATAGGAAAGGAATCTTGTGCAGCCTTTAGACATGACATTGCGTCATCGACAGTTCCACTGGCAACATTAGTTATGACTTCTTCTGTGGCTGGGTTCAATACTGGAAAAGTTCCACCATCTGAAGCGGGCCACCATTTACCATTGATATATAATTGGTTTTTTTTTTCTTGCATCTTTGATCCTAAAGTAGCTGGCGAATAGGATTCCCCACCCTTTCCGCCATTTCATTAATTAATTGAGTAGCATCAGATAATTGAAGGTCCGTATCATTGTATGAAAAATTCAATATAAAAGTACCATTATTATGGCTTACGCTGAGAATATTTTCACTTCTTCCTGACCCATAGCTGAATAAATTTGTTTCACACAAATCAAATAGTGAAATTGAGATCGCAGAGGCCTCTTTTTTTCTAGATTCGGAACCACATGACGAAGATACTGAGCCATCGAAATTTATAATCTGTAAGCTTAGTGCTTTTTGGGGATATAAAAAACGCCAAGAACCATGCAAAAATGATATAAAGATTTCAGTTCTGTCCATTTTATCTGATCTTTCGACTAGCTCAAGAAAATACCCATCGTCAACAACAGCCATTAAGTTAGATTGCCCCCCAACGGACAAACTCATGACATCTGCTGCATGGATTGGTTCTGAAAGGCCTAAAGAGCGAAGCCTGGAGACCCTAATTCCCTTCTCTGCTGCTATAACTTTAGCTTTCGGTGATGCTAAGACTTTTTCGCTAACAGGCCTTGGAGAAACAAGTTTTTGACTTTCAGTCCTATTCTCATCATCACTTGCAGGCGCATCATTTCCTTTAGCGACTACTTCCTTTTCAATTGGGTCTTTTTGTTGTCCATCTGATTTTGAATCGTCTTCTTTTGTCAGAACTGGCGCTTTGGTGCTTTTAACAATGTCTTTCTTATTTTCTACAATCGTCGCAATCAATTCTCCCACTGGGATATCGACACCTAGTTCAACTTGTATATCTGACAAATAACCCTCTGACCGTGCCTCCACCTCCATAGTTGCCTTATCAGTCTCTACCTCAAAAATTGCCTCTCCTTCTGTGACTTTGTCACCTACATTCTTGAGCCAAGCCACAATTGTTGCGCTATCTTGGTTCATTCCGAGTTGTGGCATTCTAACTTCAAAGGGCATGTATCAATTCTCCAGCAACAATTTTTTTGGCCTTTTCCGCAACAACTGCAGCGGTTGGTACCGTAATGTCCTCTAGTACCGGACTGAAAGGAATAGGAACATCCATTGCTCCCATTCTAATTACTGGAGCATCCAAAAAATAAAATGCTTTTTCACTAATTCGTGCAGCTATCTCTGCTGTAGTTCCAAAATTTTGATGCCCCTCGTCAACAACAATTGCTCTTGAAGTCCTTTTAACAGAATCCAAGATGGTGTTTTCATCTAGGGGAACGAGTGTTCTGGGATCAATAACTTCAGCACTAATCCCGTCTTGCTCTAAAAGCAGTGCTGCCTTTTCACAAACCTGACGCATTGACGATGTCCCAATTAAAGTCACGTCAGTGCCCTCTCTCAATATAGCGGCTTTCCCAAATGGTAGACAGTATTCTTCTTCGGGGACAAAAGCCTTATCCTGGTACATGAGTTTGTCTTCAAAAATTACAACAGGGTTGTCATCCCTTATTGCCGTTTTCAATAATCCTTTAGCTTCATAGGCCGACGACGGCATCGCAACCTTTAACCCAGGAATATGGGCAACTAGAGCATGCAAAGATTGGCTATGTTGCGCGGCAGATCGTCTAGTGGCTCCCAGGTTTGTTCTTAATACAAGTGGGACATTTAGTTTACCCCCCGACATATAGTGTATCTTTGCCGCCTGATTACACAATTGATCCATAACTAAAAACAAAAAATCACCAAACATTAAATCGACAATGGGTCTTGAACCAGTCATTGCAGCGCCTACTGCCAATCCCATAAAACCTGGCTCAGAAATAGGTGTATCTATAATCCTTTCGGTAGAGAACTCTTCAACCAAACCAGAGGTTACCTTGAAAGGGGTGCCAGCCTCTGCCACATCTTCTCCAATTAGAAAAACAGTCTCATCTCGCCGCATCTCTTCAGCGATAGCTTGGTTAACTGCTTGTGAAAGTGTAATTTCTGGCATTCTTTAGCCCTCTTGAAAAACGTGCATATCTACTTCTGATATATCTGGATAATCTGCATTAATGGCGTAATCGACAGCTTCACTAGCTTCACTACGTACTTTTGAATAGAGCTCTCGAAGCTCATCATCATTAGCGATCCCTTCTGTTTTCAAAAAAGTACCCAATATTTCAATCGGATCCCTATTTTTTTTCCACTCCGTTTCTTCCTCTTTAGATCTATAATAAGTCCTATTAATATCACCAACATGATGCCCATGGTATCGATAAGTCATCAACTCTATGAAGAATGGGCCTTTACCTTTTCGAGCTTTCTCTACAAGTTCAGAGGCCAATTTGTTGACTGCAATCACATCTTGTCCATCCACATTAAAAGCTTTTATACCAAAAGCACGAGCTCTCTCCAGAATTTCACCCGCCGCAATTTCATCTGTCGAGGTATACTCAGAATATCCATTATTTTCACATGCATAAATAACGGGCAGTTTCCATAAAGCTGCCATGTTCATAACCTCATACATTAAACCCTGGGCAGTTGCGCCATCTCCAAAAAAACAGACCGTCACATCATCAGACTTTTGTAGCTTAGCACGCAGGGCGGACCCCGTTGCTATACCCATGGACCCTCCTACAATAGCATTCGCACCCAAATTACCATTCGTCTGATCTGCAATATGCATAGAGCCACCCTTGCCTCTGCAATAACCTTTAACCTTTCCCAAAAGTTCACAAAACATTTGCCTGAAGTCTGCACCTTTTGCCATGCAATGACCATGGCCTCTGTGGGTAGAGGTTATTTTATCGGTAACTCTTAATGCTTCGCAAATTCCTACTGCCACGGCTTCTTCACCCGAATACATATGTGTCAGTCCGGGCATTTTAGCATCTAGATAAAGCTGGTTAGCATTATCCTCAAAAACGCGGATTTTTACCATCTGCGTGTACATTCTAAGATAAAACTCTGTGTTGTGTTTTTTTTCTTTCACTATTCACCCAATAAAATTAAATATTATAACAATTTAAAATCAATTCATTATAAGAAGTTAAGATCCTAATAGCGATTGGCTATTGGGAGTTCTTCAGCAGGAAATAATGAGATCACCTCGCACCCTTTGTCTGTAACCACTACTTCTTCTTCTATTCGAGCAGCAGAATAACCGTCGGCAGCCGGACAGTAAGTCTCTAAGGCAAAAACCATCCCAGTTTTTATTTCCATTGGATGTTCTAATGAAATGGCTCGACTAATGATTGGTCTCTCATGCAAGGCCAATCCAAGCCCGTGACCGAACTGTAATCCAAAAGCCGCGTCTTCATTAGGAAAACCCAGACTTTCGGCTGTCGGCCATACCTTCGCAACTTTGTCAGTGGTAACCCCTGGCTTAATCATCGCAATCGAAGCATCCAACCATTCCCTGCACTTTATATATGCATCATTTTGTTCCGTAGTGGCTCGACCAATATTAAATGTCCTGTAATAACAAGTTCTATACCCTTGATAGGACTGCAAAATGTCAAAGAAAGCTTGGTCACCTGGTCTGAAATAGCGATCAGTAAAATTGTGTGGATGCGGATTGCAACGCTCCCCAGAAATAGCATTGATAGCTTCAACATCATCCGAGCCCATTTCGTAAAGCATTTTATTTGAAAGAGCCACGATATCGTTTTCCCTAATACCAGGTTTTAATTCTTCGTAAATCATATGATAAACTCCATCTACCATACTGGCGGCTTGCGTAAGTAATTGAATTTCATCCCAATTTTTTATTTCTCGAGCTGCCAACATAATTTGTTGTCCATCAATTACCTTAATACCCTCCTCTTGCAAAGCATGAAACATAGCAGTTTCGGCATAATCCACGCCTACTGGCATATCAGCCATTCCAGCGTTGCGGATAAGATCAGCAATTTGCTTTGCATACTTCCTCATAAGGCCAAACTCTGGCGGGATAGTCCCTCGCATGCCAACTACACCAGCCAAACAATGATCTGGTTCAAGCCAATCTGAATATTTTTGATGATGCACTGCTGCTGAACCAAAGTCCCAAACGTAAGGGCTATCATCACCAGTCAATAAACAAAAACGACACATTTTATCTCGTTCCCATTCACCAATTTTGGTGGCCGAAACATAACGAATATTGTTAACGTCAAATAGAAGCAATGTACCTGCAGGTGAGTTTTGTAAAGCTTGTCTCGTTCTGCTCAGTCGGTAACGGCGTAATCTGTCATGATCAACACGACGTTCAAAATCAACACTAGTGTGCCCCCATGCTGGGAGTCGACCTTCCCATCTCCAATTCGTTTCTAAATCTTGAGGGGTTAATACATTCGGTGTAAGAGCCAAGGTCGTAGAATTCATAATTTTCTCCATTTATCTAGTAAGATTGTCCGCCATCCAGTCAGCACTCTGTGATCTATATTTATAGGGTCGATTATTTACTACATGTGTTCCGTCTTCCACCATATTCAAAGTTACATCGCCGGAAGTAGCATTTGCCAACTTCTGTGCATGATCTGGGGGAATTACTCTGTCTAATGCACCGCCCACAATATACAACGGGCAAGTGATTTTGTGAGCCACAGAGCTTAAATTCATTTTCTTCGCCGCATTTTGTGCCGATAACAAATCTTCACTATGAGTTCTGGAAATGAATGCTTCTCTTGTCAATTCAGGTGCTCGTTCAAAAGCTTCGGCAAAATCAAAGGGACCTGTTAAAGAAATACAAGCCTTAACGCGTTTTTCGAAAGCAGCTACACGAGGCGCATAATAGCCGCCCAGACTAACTCCCCAAATCCCTATGTTATTAAGATCAATATCAGTCCGGTATTCCAAAAAGTCTATGACAGCGCCTACTGGCACCTCATAGTCAAACCTAATAGGCATTTCGAATTCAGCCTCACCTTGCCCGGGACCATCAAAAGCCAGAGTAGCCATCCCTCGCATCAAGAATGGTGTCTCATAAGTATACATCTCTTCTTTAGTACTATCTAAACCCATACACATTATAACGATTGGTGGATTCTCTATTCCATTTGGTTTTCGTAGATTACCATACAGCAACCTCCCTTCAAATGGAATTTTGACTCGCTCTCCTGGGGGATCCATGATTGGTAAGGCTTTATTATAATTAGATATAGTTAAATTGTGCGCTTCTTTCATTTGGCTTAAATTATGAACAAATAAAAATTTTCCAAAATGAAAACAAACTGCCGCCGTTCTGAAATGTTCCGAGGCTGATATCAGCTGGCCAGCAGAAAATGAGCTTTCACCCATCAATGCATGAATTTCACCTCTTTTCATCCAAGCTTTACACCAATCCTCCCAACTATACAGATTATTTGTGACGTCTTGGAAATCTGCTAATGGAACACCATTAGTCACCATTCGGTGTGCCCAATGGGTAGCTGCTGCTGTAATCTTTGGATCTTTTTCTTCATGATGAGGCATTTTTTTCTTTCAACAACGACTAAATTAGCCTTTACTTTTATAACCAGAAAACGAAAAAGCTTTTATTTCTATTAAATCCAATATGGATACATTTTAAAATTCCAACTGATTAACTTTTTTCATGTTTACTTTTTCATATTTGCTAAGTGGGGATATTTCTCCGTCAGCAATGAGCCATGATAAAATGTTGCATTATAACTTTCTGAGCATTGAATTCTTGATAACCACCCTTCAATAACTGGTAGTTTATCCCATATATAGTGAAGATTAATATCAGCCATTCTAACAATTACAGGCATAATTGACAGATCTGCAATGGTAAACTGACCACCGTTTAGCCATGGACCTTTACTGTAATCGAGCCATTCCGCCATCCGTTGAATCCCGCGATTAAGCCTTGCCAGGGATTCATTCATATCCGCTTCAGAAAAACCAGTACGACCCATTTTCATTAAAAACTCGCGTCGGAGCGGTTTGCTGTCACAAAGAGACTGAAATTCATCTTCTGTCATTGACTGATAATGCGGAAGAAAAGCTAAGTTGTAAGACGGAACCCTAATTGCGGGTCCTGGAACCTCATCGACAAACCTCATCATAGCCCGTACTCTAGCAACAATTTCTGGTTTCTTCGGACGCATTGGGAATACTTCAGGAATAATATCTTCTAAATACTCTAAGATTACTGCACTATCTGTAATCGATTCCCCGCGGTGCACCAAAGTAGGCACAACACCGTTTGGATTTATCTTTAGATATTCAGGTGCGAGTTGATCTCCTGAAAATAAATCAAGCTTTTTATCCTCAAATGTTATTTTTTTTGCGTGTAGAGCGTATCTGACTCTCTGACTACAGGTTGACTGTGAAGCATTATAAAGTATGAAATTTTCCATATTAATTATAAAAGATACTGGTTTTATATAAAGATTGAAATTTCCAATCACTCTAGCCCTGTAGGGTATGGATCATTCTCACTTACTAATTTCTCCCCAGCTGCTAGAGCTACCGTTTCCAGCAAGGCAGCAAAATCTCCTTGAAGATATCCTTCCGGGTTATCTTTCAGCGATGCTGCTCCAAAATGTGCCTGAAGGGCCTCTCGGGTTGCGGCCGTCACAGGCATTGTAACTCCCAATTCTCGTCCTGCCGCAAGCCCAAGATCTAGATCTTTTCTTAATAACGTTGGAGTAAAAGTAGTAGTCCAGTCCAAATTGACAAAAGCATTTGTTTTGTATCTAGTAAAAATGGAACCCATAACTGAGTTGTTCATGAAATCCAAAAATGCACGTCTTGGAACTCCTGCTTTTTGAGCGAGAACAGTGATTTCAGCTAAATTTTGAGTTACTGCGCCAAGCATTACATTATGCGCAATTTTACAAAATCGCGCAAGTTCTCCCTCGCCTACATAAGAGACACCTCTGCCGGCTATCGTAGAAATAATATCTTCAACTTGATCAAACGCTTTCTTTGGCCCTGACGCAACTGCTGATAACTTTCCTGCTTTAACGCATTTGCCATTACCAGACACTGGAGCACAAACTAAATCGGCGTCCGACTGCGCTAAACGAGCTCTTATGTTAGCGGATTGATCAACACCAATAGATGAAAAGTCCACAAATATTTTTGGGACACCTGAGCCTGACAACACACCATTCTCACCGAAATAAACTGCTTCGACGTCACTGCCGGTCGAAACCATGGTTGCAAGAATATCAACACCTGACAAATCAGCCGGACTTTCTACAATTGAAGCTCCTATTTTTTCGAGAGACTCTGCCTTAGAACGCGTTCTATTCCATATCCTTAAATTAATACCTGCCTTAACGAGCCGCTCAGCCATAGGGGCCCCCATACGACCCATTCCTATCCACCCAACATTAGATGTGTTCATTATGTCATCTCCCCTTAAAAATCTTTGTTCCTAATTATCAGATACACGCACCCAGACTATGTTAATCCGAACACCCGCATCCTTTATCAGATTGAATACCGGACATCGTGCTTCAGTTTCCTCTACCACTTCATTAAGGCGCTCTTCGCTTGCCTCCGTAGACACACGTGCTTCAACTTTGACTGTTTGAAAGTGAGGAACCACCCCTTTTACTCCCAACCTTCCTCTTATATCAATGGTGAATGCAGCCTCGTATTCAATTCCCCTATAATCGAACCCCATTTCTTTTGCAGTACGGCTAAATGTGACACTTTCACAAGCACAAAGTGCTGCTAGAACACCGGTAAGAGGAGTAGGTCCCTGATCTCCGCCACCATGTGCGGATGGTTCATCAAATATAAAAGACCCTTGTTCTCCAAATCTAACGACTGTTGCTAATGAACCATCATTGCTTGCCGACAAACTTTTCCTGCGGATTATTGGTTTGGTGAAATCTTTTTCATCAACAACTGTTGCCATAAAAGTTAGCCCTGCAATAAATTCTGCAAACGATTGCACCCAGCTTATCTAAAGGGAATCTCAGGGTCAACAGTTTTACGCAAATGTTTGCACATAAATTAGAATCAACTATAAGAAGCTTTGGAAGGCTTTTTATGAGAAAGAATATTACAATTAAAGATGTTGCTCGAGAGACAGGAGTGCATGTTTCGACCGTGTCAAGGGCTCTATCGAAAAATGCAAGTTCTTCTCTTTCGGAAGTAGTTGTAGAAAAGATCAGGGCAAAAGCTGATCAAATGGGTTATAGGCCTAACCTGGTCGCATTGGGCCTCAGAACTAAAAAAACTATGTCGATAGGAGTAATTATTCCAGATATCGGAAATGCAGTATTTCCTCCTATAGTTCGTGGGGTAGAAAGCATTTTAGAGCCTGCAGGTTACGCGTCTATTCTTGTAAATACCGATAACGATCCAAGTAAAGAAAAAAAGTTTATTCAAGTATTAATGGAGCGCGGGGTCGACGGGATTATCGATGCTGCGATAACGGCTCATGATCATTCTGTAGTGGGTTACTCAACCGAAATTCCAATTGTCACTGCTAACCGTATGGCTATTGGTTCTGGAATTCCTTCCGTGGTGAACGATGATAAGGGAGGGATTCATTCTATGGTAAAATTGCTTATCAAAGCGGGACATAATAGAATTGGGCATTTGGCAGGCCCAGAGCATTCTTACACAGGAATAGCTAGACAAGATGCGTTTTTTAACTCTATGTCACAACATGGTATAAAGCCTAACAAGAGTGCTGTGGTCTCAGCGGCAGCTTATTCAGAAGAAGCCGGAAAAGTAGCGACTGAGAAAATTTTGGATGGTTGCCAGTCCATAACGGCCATTTTATGCGCCAATGATCGTTTAGCAATCGGTGCGATAGACGCTTTACAAGATCGAGGTTTAAAATGCCCCGAAGATATCTCGCTCACAGGTTTTAATGACATACCTTTTTTAGAGCGGATTCCTCCAGGGTTAACTACTGTTAAGATATTACAATTTGACGTTGGACGCATAGCTGCTGAAATCTTAATAAAAAAAATGAAGGAAACAAATATACCAGTTCCAGAAACTACAATCATGCCAGTCACTGTAGTAGAAAGAGGAAGCGTCTGCCCACCCAAAAATTAAGTTATTGTCTTTTCAATCAGGATACAAAATTCTCATGAAATATACGCAAAAAATAATGGCGGTAGAGGAGCATTTCATGCATCCTGCTCTAGCAAATCATTTAGGGCATGCTGCTAAACAACCCAAAAACATAAGTGATAGATTATTTGATTTCACCGGAATAAGAATTTCCGAGATGGATGCCGCAGGCATTGACGTTCAAATACTATCGCATCAATCACCAGGGAGCCAACGTTTACCTGATGAGGTAGCCATTGAGGCATGTAAAAATGTGAACAATGCACTAGCTAAAATTATTGAAGACAATTCAAGTAGGTTTCTTGGTTTTTCAATGTTACCAACAAATTTACCAACCGCTGCGGCAGCTGAATTGAAAAGATCCGTGGAAGAACTTGGTTTAAAAGGAGCTATGATTCATGGTCTTAGTGCAGGAAGAATGGTTGATGAAAAGTTTTTTTGGCCAATATTTTCTCAAGCGGAAAAACTGAATGTTCCAATATATTTGCATCCTGCATTACCAGATAAAGCTGTCACGGCAAGATACTATTCTCCTTATGATCAAAGTCATCCAATGTTGACAAGAGCCGCATGGGGATTTGGGGTCGAAGCTGGGACCCAGGCAATTCGAATGATACTTTCTGGTATTTTTGACAAGCACCCCAACCTCAGAATTATTTTAGGACACTTAGGTGAGGCTTTACCCTTTTGGTTGCCACGGATCCAAGAAAGTCTTGCTAGGGAAAATGGTCAGCAGATGAATTTTGAGCGAATATTTAAATCTAATTTTTGGATTACCACCAGTGGGTTTTTCTCTAACACAGCATTAGAACTTTGCTTAAAAGTGTTAGATACAGATCGTATCTTGTTTGCCATAGATTGGCCCTATGCAAGTAATCAATCTGGCGTAAATTGGTTAAAAAACGCTCCAATAGACGCTGAGATCAAAGCTGCTATTTTTTATAAGAACGCACAGAAACTACTAAAAGTATGATTTCAAGCTAATTTTTGTAATCGCGTCACTCCTGGTTGACAACAAATTTGGGAAATTCATCATTTAAGAGCACTCGTTCAATATTTTTCCATGATTCTTTAAATAATTTAGTCCAAGCCTGACGAGATATCCCCGCTAGGTGGGGAGTAAGTATCACTCGTTTAGCAGCTTTCTCACTTAACTGTAAATAGGGGTTTTGGGTGGTTAAAGGTTCTTGAGAATATACGTCTATAGCAGCACCTCCAAGATGTTCCTCATTCAGCACTTTCACTAATGAATCCTCGTCCACGACGCCACCACGTGAGGCATTAATTAATATCGAACCGGGTTTCATAGCTTTTAATTCATTAATACCAATCAGGTTCATAGTTTCATCATTTAAAGGAACATGTACTGAGACGACATCTGATCCTGACAAAATGTCAGGCAATTCTAAACTGCCTGCTACCCAAGGATCGCAAAAATTAACTTTGGCTTCAAAAAATTCAAAGGCTCTTTTGACCGCTTTACCGATAATACCATAGCCGATAATTCCTATAGTCAAACCAGAAAGTTGGTTTATGCCTTTAGAGATAAGTTCATGCCTTAAACTACTATACTCTCCCTGAAGAATACGTGACGTACTATAGCCTAAATTACTTAATAGGGATAATGTTACCGTGAGTACGTATTCAGAAACGGTACTTGCAGATCCACCAGGAATATTTGCAACTGGAATTCCTAACTCCCGCAGTTCTATTACATTTAACCTATCAAAACCAGCTCCAGTGATTTGGATTAATTTAATTTCACTGGTTTCAAATAAAGAACTATCAATTTTTATTCCCACAGCCGGTAATATAACTGCATCAACACTAGAAATTTTCTCACCCAGGTAGGGATGTAAAGGATCCAAATCAGAAACGAAGAGTTTTTCCGATGGGTAAACGCCTAAATCATAAAAATCTTTCAATGGCCGAAGCGATAAAACTTTAGGCATTACTCCAACTTTCTAACTCTTTAGTTCCATACTTTATGTCATGGACTGGAAACAAACAAATTAGACGGAGAATTGCATCTGTATTATTTATGGTCTGATGGAGTACACCAGCGGGTATGCAAACCGTATCACCTTTACTAAGTATAAAATCACCCTCACTCGTTTTTAGCAGACCGCCACCTTCTAGCACGTGAATGACCTCTTCAAAGGTATCGTGCAAATGTGGTCCCCGTTTGATTGGTCCAGGTTCTATCTCCACTATTCGGACTGTGGTGGAAGACGAACCAAATGACTTCGACATCAACTCCGAAGAATCTCTACCGGGTAATTTAAGCCGCTTTCTTTCTTTTGAACTGACAAAACTTATCATTAGCGAAGAACCGTCTTTAATTGATCAAATAGTTCAGTCGCCTCACAGGCAATATATTCAGCAATCTCTTTCATCATGCCCTGCCCTCGCTTTTCGGTTGCCGGTTCTGGATTTCCGTACCATCCAGATGGAGCTATATTCCGTATATCTGTGAGTACAGGCTGAAAAGATCGCGTTCGTCGAAGCTTGTCCATATGCTGTCCCTGCCGCTTGTCGGACCCACCCGTAATCCGATCTAAATGAACGAGATCAGGTCGGGTAGCCATTACTGCTAATGCTTCAATCTCACCGGCATGTGTTAACCCACCACAATTATCTCCCCATAATTCCTCTGCAACGTAGCACGCCTGAACAACGATCACTCTATATCCTACTCTGCGGTGAAGTTCTTCCGCCGCAATGCTCAAGGATGCAATATTTCCCTCATGCCAATTAACGATCATGAGATTTTTTGCACCATGCTGAGCTGCACTCTCACAAATTTCAATCACGACCCGTTGGAAAGTTGCGGGAGTCAAAGTTACCGTGGCTTCGTATGGCATGTGCATGGGCGTGACACCCACAGCAGGAGCAGGTAATACTAAGCCGTCCATTTCAGCAGCTACTAACTCGGATACTGTTGTAGCGGCTATTGAATCCGTGATTGCAGGAAGATGTGCTGAGTGCTGCTCAACCGACCCAGTAGGAAATAAAACAAGCGGATTTTTCTCTAGCTGGAACTTAATTTCAGGTTGCGTTAGTTCGGCAAAAAGCCTAGTTTTTATGCTCATTTTTTGCTCGCTGCCTCTATTACCTCTGACAATTTTACCCCCGCTCCATTTCGCTCTATTGAAGAGAGAGCTGCATAAACACAGGCAACGGCTTCATTTCCGTTTTCAGCAGATAAAACAGAAGTTTTTCCAGATCTACAACTATCAGCAAAGATATCTAGCTCCGCGGTGAACATATTAGTTTCAGGCTCCGACAGCACTTCACGTTTTCCAAACCCATCTTTTCCTCTTTGAATATAAAAAGTAGAGCTATTCTTTATTTCTTCCGGCGTATCCCAAGTACCAAAATCTATTTCATAGTGTATTAGGCCTTTTGAACCAAAAACACGCAACGCGAATATTCCCGGTGATGTCCAACAGGTGCCGATATAAGCAATAGCACCATCAGAGAATTTGAGTAAGGTCATGGACTGATCGTCCACCTCAGCACCGACAGGAGAAAGCTTAGAAGCAATCGATGACGCTTCCACGATATCTGCACCAAGGTAATTCACTACATCAAACATATGTATCGCAAGCTGAGACAAAGGTCCTCCAGGAGCACGATCTTTATACCACCGCCAAGTATCTGGTGTCAGTTCCAATGCTCTCTCATTAGAAAAGTTTGCTTCAAAAAAACCTACTTTTCCAAGTTCTCCGGCAGTAATTCTTTTCTTAATTTCTTGGACTCCTCCCAAAAGTCGTGCAGAATGGCCCACCGTGACCGTTATCCCAAACTCAGCCTGTAATTTTTCAATTGCTAAACCATGTTCTAGATTATGTGCAATAGGCTTTTCCGTATAAACATGTTTTCCAGCTTTTGCGACTTGAAGAGCAACTGGATAATGTTGCTCGTTCGGCACTGTTAAAATCACACCTTTTATATCATCCCTAGACAACATCTCATCTAATGAAGAAACTGAAGGTATTCCTGTTTCCTCCTCGAATTTGGATCTAGTATCAGCCGATCGACTAAAGCCAACGACAATTTCAACTTTCTCAGACAAAGTCGATGCTCGTGTTAGGACTCTTGCCCAACGACCTAATCCAACAATACCAACCTCCAATTTATCCATTTGATAAACTCCCATACTTAAATCTTAGATTTAAAATATTATTAACTCTTAAAACTTTAGCATACCTTATACTCATTTGTTCGTTATGATTGTTTTAACCTTTGGTTATCGTCATTTTGTTACGTTACACTGAGTTTCTCTTTTAACCATGCAATTACAAATGCTATGGCCTCTTCCTGAACTTTATTTAAGATATACTTTCCATCCTTACCGCGAATTGGGAAAATATACCCATGATAGTCGTGATCATATGAAACCCAGTCAGCATTTTTGCCACTCTCCGCCAGAAGATCGTAGGAGGTCCTAAAAATGCCTTGCAAATGATCTTTATCTCGACCCATTACGAGAATAGGCGTATTTATGTTTTCTATTCGTCTCATCGCTACAGTTAGGTCTATGCGCCTACGCACCTTATCAACCTCTGCCATTTGCATTTCTTCAATATTTCGCAACCCAGTTTCTTCATTAATAAATGCTGTATCATCAGGTTTTAAGGCAAGAAATTCATGACTAGCAGGCTCACTTGCGATGGCTGCTGCAAATCCATGGTATTCTGATGTCATTTTTAAAACCATCTCTCCACCATGGCTCATACCTATCATTGACAATCTTTTTGCATCCACCCATGGCACAGTTTTAAAATAATCAGCAATAGCAATTTCATCCTCGTACTCTAATGGGGATCGATTAAACATTTCTCTCCCTTGCCTAATATCACGGATCAATTTTCCTCCGTTGTTATAACCAAGCTCAACTTCTGTCCTATATCTTGTCCAAGCACATGCAAAACCTGCTTCTACCAATTTATCAACGGTGTAAGCCCTGTTGCGCATTGAATCTTTAATCCATTCCATTCCTTCACCACCATTGCCCGAAGCCAAAAGAACCATTGGGAACGGACCGTCCCCATCTGGTTTTCTAACTCCAACTGGAGCGTATAAACCATCCCAAACCTCTATCATCATGAGAGTCACAGCCTGCCCATTTACAGTTTCGGTCAAAACTATATTTCCAGGGTTTGTTTCCATGTCTCACTCCTTAGGAATTTTTTTTGGTATCAAAATGTTTACGGTATAGGGGATTCCTTATTGTCTAAGTAGACCCTTTTCAGCTTTGCATAAAGTATGCAATCGTTTTCGTAAAAATGCTAGCAAAACAACATATTTGTGTCTACAATGATAAAATCAATACTTTAAATCCTATAAAGATTGTTAAATATGCCAAAAAAAGTCTCTGATTTTCCACACAAACCTGGTGAAAATCCATTTATTGTTGCTCGGGGTGGCTTCTATCGACGTTGGCTTCAGATGATTGATGACTTAGATTTGTTCGAAGAAATCGTGATGTCACTCACCTCAACAATAGATGAAAAATGGGTACCCATTTGGAGAGAAGTTGGAAAAAAATATGAAAATCTCGGCGATTCTGCAGAGCTCCGAGGTAACGAAAAAGAAGCCCGTTCATTTTTTTTGCAAGCAAAAACATATTACTCAATAGGTAGATTTCCCGCAGAAGTATCTCCTTTAAAGACTCAAGTGAGTGAAGATTGCGTACGCGCATATAAAAAGGCCTGCAAGCATATTATACCAGCGATTCAGGAATTAGAAATCCATTGTGAAGGTTTAACTATTAAGGCCCATTTTAGAACGCCTGAATCTACAACTAAAGTCCCTGCTGTATTGGTTATGTGTGGGGCAGATGTTTTTAAAGAAGATCGTGGTTGGGCTTCCGACATGGCTTTGGATGAAGGAATGGCAGCATTGGTGATGGATGCACCTGGAACTGGTGAAAATCCGTTTCCCTGGGAACCAGAGTCTGTAAAAGCCTGGGAAGCAGCAATCAATACATTAATGAAAAGACCCGAAATCGACTCAAATCGTGTTGGTGCTTTGGGCGTCAGCCGGGGCGGTTATTCAGTTCTACAGTTGGCTGGAACAGCGCCCAATAAAGTCAAAGCGGTTGTAGCGATTGCTGGGCACCCATTTCATAACTCACCTTCAGAACAGGATATGGCTCTAATTGTTAAAACTAGAAATGAAAGAGCTCAATTAAAATTTGGAGATCAAAATGGTCCCACCTGGGTCCCTCATTGGTCTCCAGAAAAAGAAAACGAAATCTCTAAATCCTGGTCTCTACAGTCGCTTGGGCTCGTAGAGAAAATATCAATGCCAATACTCTTAATAAATGGCGATACTGATGGGTTGGCACCAGTCAGCAATATTCATTTTATGTTGGAACATGGAGTGCCGGGATTAAGAAGTGCTAAAATATATAAAGACTCTGGTCATTGTGCCTTCGAGCACAATTCAGAATGGGGGCCAGCCTCATTTAAATGGCTGGCAGAAAACCTTCGGAAATAAATTAGAAAATCATCGTATCAGCTGGATTTACTCCAAGATCTTTAAGAACTACGATCGCCGCATTTCGGCCTGGATAACCTGTAATTGAACCTCCTGGGTGGGTTGTCCCACCTGTTTGCCATAGCCCCTCTATTGGCATTCTGTGCTGTGCCCACCCTGGGGCAGGCCTCTGAGCTCCGGAAAATGCAACAGATCTATCGCCTCCATGAGGAGCACCATTTATCATATGCCGGTTCCAGATTTCAATATCCACTGGGGATTTAACCATCCGATCTAAAATAATGTCATCAGTAAAAGTTGGACAGAACTCTTGAATTTTTCTCATTAAGGTTTCTGCAAATTTTGTTTTTAGATCGCTCCATCCATTAGGTCCTTTTTCAGGCAAATCATAGATCGTATGAGTTAAAAACTTAACTGTATGATGACCGTGAGGAGCTCTCGATGGGTCAACAAGTGTAGGGGTTGCTACTAGTAACCAAGTAACCTTTTCGGACAATTTACCATCATAGATATCTCTCCCCGACTGAACAAGGTCTCCAAACCAGCCGGCATAACCAGCTGATACAGCTGATCTTGGGCCCCTTGGCGTTTTAAAAATGGGCGGTTCTGAGGTCGAAAGATATGTTGAGAAAAAAGGTACTCCAACGTTGTAAGTCTCTGCACCAAAAAGAAAACTTTCGCCCCAAAGCTCTTTAGGCGCCATGTCTACTAAATGTTTAATATGTATTGTGGAAATAACGCCTTTTTTTCCATAATATTCTTTATTATCCACAGTTCTAACGCCTATGCAGCGCCCATTGTCTATGATTAAATTCCCTACGACAGCATTATATGTGAATTCTGCTCCGTTATCTTTGAGAAAATTTACTAATGCCTCTGTTAACTTTCCTGAACCGCCCTTTGGAATAGACCAGCTATTTGATTGTCTAGGTGCAGTTATTTGATACGGTAATAAGCCTGTTCCTGCCTGGTCTATTGGTACAGCAGTTTGAAAAGTCATCCAGCCCATAAATGCCCTAACATGAGGACTTTCAAATTCATGCAAGATCACATCTTTTGCGCTCATCGCCATTCTTCGCAACCAAATACCGCCACGAGGCTGATCTTTCAATAAATCTTGTAGACTTGGAACAAGGCCAATGGGACCGGATCGAGCTTTACCAAGGAGCGGTCGTAACTCATTAAATTCATCAATTAGTCGCTCATAATTTAGGGCATCGGACTTAGAGTACCTTTCTAGTTCTTTGACTGTTTTTTTCACATCGAGAAACATAGTAATCTGTTCACCATCTGGCAAAGCAACATGAGCAACAGGATCTGGGTGCAAGTAGGAAAGTCCATATTTTTCGACAATTCCTAACTCATCTAACTTTATTATTGGATTTTGAAGAATCAAAGTGTGTCCTGTTGAACAGGTGTCAATTTTATACCCAGGCCCTAAGACCTCTTCCGTTGCGCATCCACCTCCTGGAATGGCACGAGCGTCTATTATTTTACAAGAATACCCGGCTTTTGATAAGTAACACGCAGTGATCAGACTATTGTGCCCTGCTCCGGCGATAATAAAGTCAAATTGCACTTTTCACTTCCCAGCAAACGTTTGCCCAATTATTTAAGTTAAATGTCTTGGTGTCAAACATTCTCTAAACAATTATAAAATAGCCTCCTAACATTATTGATAATCTCTATCACCCTACAAAATAAAAAAACTTGTTCCGATTTAATATCCAAGTTTAATCTATTGAATTTAAGAATTCCCTTACAATTTTATCGTTACTCCCTGCTCCCCGTACTAAGTTGGGGAATTGATGGGAAAGTCTACTCCCATGATAGAAAGTCTTTTTTGTTGCACTACGTTCTTGGGCATTTCTTAACCAATCAGCAACTCTAGGATAAGCTAATCTCCAGAGCGCATCAAAACCAAGATCCTCTAATCGGTCCACCGTTGGAAGTATAGCTATATCTCCAATGGTGTATTTTTTGCCAAATAACCAAGGCCCACTAAATTTTTCGAGTAATAGTTCCATCCTTTTAAAAGAGCGTAATAATACTTTGAAAGAATTGTAAACTTCACTCAAATGAAACCCATCATATTTATCAAAAGACTCATAGAACTCTACTTTCAGTGGACGCTTTTTCCTGAGAGCTTTAAAAGTTTGATCGCTCATAACCTTAAATTTTTCCCTTAACCCACCATATTGGAACGAGGGCACTCTTACGGCTGGAGTTGGCCATACGTCTGTAAAAACCAACCATGCTCTTACTTGACTGCACAAGAATGGATCTTTGGGACGAAAACTAATCTTATCATATTTGTCCTCAAGATACTCTAATATTGCAGTCGATTCGAAAATAGATTGTCCACCATCTATCAAAGTTGGGACCACTCCATTAGGATTAAGTTTGAGATACCAATCTGATAAATGCTGATTTTCAGACGAAACTAGGCATTTATCAATCCAAGGCAGTTTTTTCTCAGCAAGTAGAAGCCTAACCTTTATACTGCATGTCGACTGGGAAAAATTGTATAATTCGATTGACAATGCTTTATCCTTTCACTGAATAATGCACCTTATTGCGAGGGCGCCTCCCAAAGCAATTTTATTGTTTCAAAAGCGGCTTGTCCCTCGACCTTTCTTTTATCCGCTGTTATATCGCCCCAATCATCAACCGCCCTTTTGTAGGCATCTCGAGCCTTAATCTTTTCAAACCAACTTTGTAAATAAGAAAAATCATGCCACAGAGGTGCCATTTGAAAAGATGACATTCTGGTTAAATATACAACCAAAGAAATATCAGCGATAGAATAGTCGTCACCGGATAACCATGGTGTTTCCGAAAGCTGATCATTCATGTCCTTGAAAAGCTTCTTAAATGCATCAATAGAAGGCTTTAAAAGTGGGGAATCTAAGCCCATTTCTATATTAATTTGATCATTATTTTTGCGTGTCGTGTCACGCATTTTTTTATAGTAATCCTCAAGTTTCGATTTATCTGCCTCTTTATAAATGAAGCGATTAACGATACAAACTCCGATGGTCCGACTAGCTACATGAATTCCATCTTCTATGCGCCGCATCCATAGTCGCATTCTCGCTCGATCCTGAGGGGAGTGAGGCGTTAGCCTAATGTGGTCTGGGAATGCTTCTTCCAAATATTCAAGAATTAATGTTGACTCGGGTAGAGCAAATCCATCATGAACCAAGAGAGGAATAAGGCCTTTTGGGTTTAACTCGTGAAACCCCTCCGGCCTTTTGCTCGCGTCTCCCATGGCAGTGTCCACAATCTCACTATGCCACTCTATTTTCTTTTCCTCAAGTCCCAGGCGCACTCTTTGTGCAGCCGTCGATCTATCGTAATGATATAAAGTCAGCATGATTTTACCCCTATTTTATATATGATTTCTTACTCCAATTGGTATGATCCCAAAAGGATTTATCTTTAAATGTGATAAGTAATAATGATCAATTATATGATCTTGAAATATAGTGTTACGAACTTTGGGAAAACTTAAAAGTCGGTCCATGTATTTTGATAAATTTTTGTAACTTTTTAATTTTCTAAGGTTACATTTGAAGTGATAATAATAAACCGTATCGAACCGAATTAAGGTGGGCAAAAGACGCCAATCACACTCACAAGCGTCTTTTCCTAAAAGAAAATCCGATTTCCCCAAAACTTGCTCTAACTGATCTAAGGTTTTGAAAAGAAGATCAACACTTTTCTCATAAGCGATTTGGCTAGTTGCAAAACCCACCCTATAAACACCGTTATTCAGGCCCTTATATACGAATTCATTCATTTCATCAATTTCAGAGAGCGGGTATCCGCCAAACATTTTACCTCTACTCTCTCCTATAAGTTCACAAAATGGTCCATCCAGCATTCTGATAATCTCAGAGGATTCATTGTTTACAATGGTTTGGGTCTTCTTATCCCACAGTGTAGGTACAGTAACTTTCCCCGTAAAGTTCTCATCGATCGAAAGGTATAGATCGCGTAAATACCTTAACTCTAGTCCAGTATTATTTAGCACATCATTGGAACTCTCAAAAGTCCAGCCATTGGGGTAGCTAATTGGATTAACTACCGATACGTCCAAAATATCCTCTAGGTTTAAAATAGATCGATAAATGAGAGTTCTATGGGCCCATGGGCAAGCAAAAGATACAATCAAATTATATCTGTTTTTTTCAGCAGGATACGTTCCATCCTTTGGACTTGTTATGACACGTCGATAAGGGGATTCAGGTCTGACGAAACTGCCATCAGAAGCTGTAGTACCTTTCGCGTCTGGATCCCACTTTCCATTTATTAACATACCCATAATTATTCTTTCACTCTAAGGAAGTGCCAGCATCCTTATAAAGAAAATCGGGACCAAAATACTTTGACCCCGATGTTCATTTTCTTTTTATAATTTATGCAGGTCTGCGTGGGATTCCCAATGCATCCTGAGCTGCATGCAAGAAACGTAAATCAACGGCATCGCGCCAATCAAAATCTGGTGGCACCTGACCCAGATCCCTAACCCCTTGAGCAAAGCTATCCATGGAGGCTTCTGTAAATCCACCATCTTTACATATCTGGTTTAACTCAGTCTCATATTGGGCTTCAAATTCAGGAGGAATATCAAAGCCTTTAGCCCGCATCTCAGCATAAGCTGAATCTTTATTTGCAGGATCGTGTAGCCACTGTCGCGCTTTTAACTCGGCGTATTGCCACGCATACAAGGCGTCTTCATTTTTAGCACCCCACTCCATATTTGTAATAAATCCTTCCTGCGGAACTTCCTTAATATAGGCAGATATGAATTTTCCTCCATTGTCCTTAATCCCTTTTTCGTGACGTGGAAATACAGACCCACCTTGGATGACTCCTGCAATGATAGCCTTCATACGACCATCGGAACCACCTTTCATCGGAACCATTTCAACATCCTTATCAGGATCAATACCGTTCTCAATTAAAATTTGACGTTGGATCCAAGTGTTACGTCCTCCGAGGCCTCCGCCTGATACCTTTCCTCCCTTTAGATCTTCAAAAGTATCAATGCCTTTACCTACTCCCATGATCCACCATTCTTTATCTCGATAAACACTTAACAATTTTAGGGGAGCACCACTTTTAGCCGCCGAGCCGAATAACACATCAACATCAGAGTGAGCAACATCTAAACTACCGCCAATCAAACCGGGAAAGTAAGTATCAGTTAGATAGAAATCAATTTCATTTATCCCCCCATCTTCAAAAAAGCCTTTGAATTGAGCGAGTCTCCAGGACCACTGAGCCGCATAATTGGGATTCCAATCAGCCATGCGAATTTTACTTACGCTAGATTGAACCGCTGCGGCGTCCATAGCAAAGGCGCCTTTGAATGGAATCGCAGAAGCGCCAATTGCCATTCCTAATGCTCCAAGAGAACCAGAAAGTAAGACTTCTCTCCTGGGTAATAATATTTGTGTTTTTTGTTTTTTAAGTGCCATTTTTTTTCTCCCTATGGATTTGTGAATTCAATTCACTTTAAATATGGTTCACGTTTCGCCACGGAGCCACGTATGCTTCTAACCATCTTGTGAAATTTATTAGTGACAGTGACATCACAATAAGTAGTAACAAAACAGCGAAAGTCATGGCGGTATTAAATGTGTCCGCGGATCTTTGAATGAGGTAACCTAAGCCGCTCGAACCACCAAACAACTCTGCAATAACAACCCCAATCAAACCTCTACCGATACCCTGTTGGATACCAGAAATTATAAATGGTAATGTGTAAGGCAAAACAACTTTGACATATAATTGCACCCTATTTGCCCCAAAAACGCGTGCAGCTGCTAACAAAGACTTCTCGGTTGTTTTAACACCAGCCCAAGAATTAATCATAATTGGAAACACTGCTGAAATGACTATTATGGTAACTTGCATTTTTGTCGTGAAACCAAGAAATAAAATGAATAAAGGTACAAGTGCAATTCTTGGCAATGAAGCTAATGCCCATACGTAGGGACTTAAAATGGACTCGATATATTTGTTTCCGCCCATTAATAACCCACCAGGAATGCCAATCAAACAAGCAATAGCAAGCCCAAACATTAAATTATTAAAGCTGTGCAAAAAGTGATCTAATATGCTTCCTGAAAATACTGCTCCTTCCGGAGCGCGGGTCGTCAAACCAACCCACAACTCTGCAAACATTTCAGAAGCTTTCGGCAAAAATAATGGATTGATATCACCATAGATCACCACTAGCTCCCACAAAATGAAGAACGTAATAAGATTTATCGAGACAACTACCGTGCCGCGCGTACGACGCCACACCTCCTTAAACGTCCAACCTATATCTTGGATACGATTTGGATCATCAGTATCAAATTGCTGAAGGGACTTATTTTTTGTAGCCGCCATTCTTACTCTCCTCTATTGGTTTGCGAGGCCTCATCTTTCACTAAATTCCATATATGATCTCGAAGTTCCGCATATTCTTTTGACGTTTTAACAGCTGAATTACTCATTCGTGGTCGGGGGAAATTTACATTAACAACTTCTTTTATTTTTCCAGGCCTATAAGAAATAACAATAACTCTATCTCCCAGCAAAATTGCCTCATCGATGGAGTGTGTAATGAAAACGCAAGTTTGACCTGTCTCCATAACAATCCGCTCCATTTCAGCCTGCATTGCTTCTCGGGTCATTGCATCAATAGCCGCAAAAGGTTCATCCGCAAGTAGAATATCAGGATTCGTTATCAATGCCCGAGCTATTCCTACTCGTTGTTTCATGCCTCCCGATAGCTCGTACGGAAAAGATTTCTCAAAACCTGTCAAATCAACTAATTCAAGGCATTCCTTTACACGTTTATTTTTTTCTGCTTCAGATATGCCGAGGTCCTGAAATTCAAATGGCATTCTGACGTTTGACTCAACTGTTCGCCAAGGAAGCAGCGCATAATCTTGAAATACCATCGCCCGATCAGGCCCGGGACCAGTTACTTCACTACCCCTCACAGTAACACTCCCACTTGCCTTAGGAACTAACCCAGAAATCGCGTTTATAAAGCTGGTTTTACCGCAACCAGAAGGACCAACTAAAACTACAAATTCTCCGGGATCCACCGCTAAAGATATATCTTGTAAAGCTACTAGTTTCTTTCTTTCTCGGTGGAGTTCGTATGCGATAGTTAGATCACTCGCCACAATAATAGGGTCATTTTTAGTCATCCCAATCAGTTCTCCACACTATTTAACTGCGAGGTGTCTTAAAAAATTCATGCGAACGTTTGCATAGACGTTACCTGAATATCACTATAAAAACCACCGTTGCGTCAAGAAAAAAAGAATCAATCCTTTTAAGATAATGATAACTATAATTTGACACAAAATCATTAAATAAGGGAAAACACTTAGAAAATAAGGAAAGTACATCCTTAATCTTACCTTAAATTATCAAAATCAATTAAATAAATTCACAACAGTTTTCTATACTGACAAGTGATCCCAAAGTCATAGGTTGGATAAACTAATCCAATTTACTTTGTAAACTTTCAGAAAAATGAGCCTGCAAATAAATCAAAAAATATTTTCGCAGACAGGGTTACTAAAACGACCAACACCACTTTATCAAAGGTTTGTACTGATACTCTCTTAATTAAGTAATTTCCCACTGGCATGAAGCTTATTTGTGGAATCAATGCCAAGATACCTAAAAGTAAAATTGTCAGCGTTAATAAATCAAAAATAAATACAGTTAAAATTTGAATGCAAGCCATAGCAAAAAAGAAACACGATATAGAAAATATAAAACTTTCTCGTTTTAGATTTATTGCATTGAGAAAGCTTAAAGCTATTGGAGCGGACATTCCACACGAGCCTTGAACTAATCCTCCTATCAATCCTACCGTTGGGAGCAATTTACGCGTTAAAGATGATGACAAGTTTTTTTTGGCTTTAAGTAACCGAAAGGCGACGTACAGCATAGTTAGTGTGCCGACAAGAAATTCAATAATCCTTGTATCAACTGAAGCAAGAGCTATAGTGCCTCCGATACAGCCAATGCCCCCATATACTGCAAACTTAACTGAAAAACCCATGTCTACAGAGGATCTTCTGTATTGAACTATTTGGGCACTATTTGAAAATAAATTTGGTATGCTCATTAATATTACTGCGAGCTTGGCATCAAAGAAAATAGCAAGAACTGGAATTGTTACCAAAGGACTGCCAGCGCCAGTTGCGCCTTTTAAAATGCCTCCCAGTGCAAAAGCACAAAACAATATTAAGTAAGAATTTAAATCAAGGGAACTGTGAAGCACTTTAAGAAATCCTAGAAAAATCTACCAATTCAATATACATAAATCGATATTATACATTAATCGAGTCAGTTAAAACTTAACTACGAATATTAATCTTGAGAAACTTTGAAGTATTCCACAAGCCAATATTAGCTGAATTTCCCCATATCAA
This sequence comes from uncultured Alphaproteobacteria bacterium, assembly GCA_902599445.1. GTDB lineage: Bacteria > Pseudomonadota > Alphaproteobacteria > Rhodobacterales > Rhodobacteraceae > CACIIZ01. The sequence goes on along the minus strand of CACKFK010000010.1, from coordinate 11,453 downwards.
ATGTACATTACCCAAAACTTGTGAACTTATGGTATCAGAACAGAAGCTCCTAGAGTCTGGCCGGATTCGATAGACTCATGTGCCCTCACAGCTTCTCTTAAGGGGTATTCATAATTAATGTTTGCATCTATATTACCCTGTCGAATGGCCTGAAATAAGTCTCTCGCGGTCCATTCTAAGTCAGACCTCTTGGCAACATAGTGCATGATTGCTGGTCGAGTAATAAAAAGTGACCCGCGCCGGCCAAGATCTTGAATGACATCTATTGGATCAGGTGGGCCAGAAACATGACCATAAGCAGCACAAACGCCCATGTTCCGCAAACTGTCTAATGACTTTTGCAAAGTTTCCTTCCCGATAGCCTCATAAACGACTGCACAACCTTCACCGTCTGTAATCTCACGAACTACACTCACAAAATTCTGTTCGGAACGTACTACTGGATAATCACAACCCGCATCCCGAGCTACCTCTGCTTTCTCCTGCGTCGAAACTGTTCCTATTACTACAGCACCAAGAGCTCTGGCCCATTGGCAAAGTATCAAACCCATACCTCCCGCGGCAGCATGAACTAAAATTACATCATCTTTCTTAACTTTATAAGTTCGGTGCAAAAGATAATGTGCAGTCATTCCTTTCATTAAAAGAGCTGCTACCTGTTTGTCTTCTAGGTCCGAGGGCATATGCAACAACTTTTCACTAGGATAGTTTCGGATCTCTGAATAACTCCCTAGCGGAGGAATACCGTAAGCGACCTTGTCGCCTGTCTTAAATGAAGTTACACCCTCTCCTACTCCTTCAACAATGCCCACGCCTTCAAAACCGATAACAACGGGAGGATCAGGAACTGGCCAAGGATGCGAAATGCCTCCACGATGATACGTATCAGCAAAATTCACACCAATCGCGGTATGTCTTAATCTAACCTCTCCCGGACCAGGATCAGGAATAGGCCAATTTTCCCAATTCATGGCACTAGGCGAACCTAGTTTGTGAATGACCTGTGCCTTACCTACCATTATTTAATATCCTCAAAGTATATTAAAAGAATCTTCTCTATCTCTTCATAATTCTATTATCTCTATCCCTTCCAATTTTACCATAATTCCTTTCTTTTTTGCACAAATTAAGACAAATCAAATTGATCCTAACCTATTTTAACTTTAATAAGTCAGGCTCTATCTTATATTCCATCGCTATGGTACAAAATTGTATAGTAGCCATTCTATCTAACTCTTGTAAGAGAGTAGATTGGATATCTAATTTTACGGATATGGCCCAAGAATTATGATCAATGAGTACTTTGACAAGCATTAAGGTGATATTATGAATTTACCCGAAACCCCCTCCTTCTCTCTAGTTGGAAAAAGGGCACTGGTTGTGGGCGCTTCCTCAGGTATAGGTTCAGCATGTGCTGTTGCTCTTGCTGAACATGGTGCCACAGTCACATTGGCTGCTCGGCGGGAAAATAGGCTCGCTGCTTTAAAGGAGCAAATGCTACTGAAGGGCTGGATTGCCAATACCTTAAAGATAGATGTAACGGATGTAAAAGACACAGCCCAAACATTAGAGAACAATGAAGCATTTGATATATTGGTGAATTCAGCTGGCATTGCAAAACATTCTACCTCTGAAGACACTTCGCCATACGATTTTGAAACTGTGATGGAAACCAACCTTAGAGGGGCATATTTCTTAACCCAGGCAGTCGCGAAAAGCCTAATAGCAGCAAGAAAGCCCGGATCTCTTATTAATATTTCTTCTCAAATGGGGTTAGTGGGCGGACAAGAACGTGCCGTCTACTGTGCATCAAAGCATGCCGTAGAGGGGTTTTCAAAAGCGATGGCAATAGAATTTGGTCCATCTAATATAAGGGTTAATACAATATGCCCAACTTTCATCCTTACTGAAATGACCCGGAATACTCTTAAACAACCTGACAAAAGAGCTTGGATCGAAAGTAAAATCAAACTTGGCCGTGTGGGAAAGGTCGAAGATATCATGGGAGCAGTGGTATATTTAGCATCCGATGCATCGGCCCTTGTTACAGGATCAGCACTATTGATTGATGGAGGTTGGACCGCAGGCTAGGGATAAAAAAAAACTGCCAACCAATTCTCAAACTATTTGGATTATGTGTACTCATCTAAAGTATTAGTGCGCACATTGTGGTTTTTGATCACTTTATTCTCACAAGTGAATTAATTTTTTTAGTTCTATCCTGTTCGGTTTTTATATTAAAAACCGAACAATAAAATTTATCCCTTCATTTATGTTTTGATACTTTTAGACTTTATCTGGATTTATCTAACGGACTGTTTGCTTGTTCTGGTATATAATAATCAGTATATTTCACCTATGGGTTCAAAAGATTCATATAATTCTCTTCTTTCGCATTACGAAAAGATTGCAGGCCTCCAACAAGTTTCTGAAATCCTTTCCTGGGATCAGCAAACCATGATGCCCGCCAAAGGATATAAAAATCGTGCAAGGCAACTTTCATTATTATCAGGGACGATTCATCAACTACAAACTGATCCAAGAATACCGGATTTGATTGAGGAAGCAGAAACTAACACTCATGATTCAGTTCAAATGAACCTTAAAGAGGTAAAGAAGCAATTTGAAAGAGCTACCTTAGTACCCAAGTCATTAATTGAAGAGTTGTCATCAAAAGCTTGCCTTGCTCAAGCATCCTGGTTGGAAGCAAAGAACCAAAATGATTTTTCTCTATTTCTGCCTGAATTAGAAGGAATTGTGCAGTTAAAGCAGAATGAAGCTGATTGTATAAGAGATCCAGATACAACACGGTATGATGCGCTACTAAATGATTTTGAACCGAATGAAACTTCAAGAAATTTAAAAGACATATTTTTTGACTTGAAAACAAGTTTAATCAAATTGAGAAAAAAGGTATTGGCATCAAGTGTAAAAATACCTGTATTAAAGGGTTCTTTTTCAAAATCAAATCAACTTAAACTAGGAGCGGAAATCGCAAGGAAATTAGGTTATGATTTTGAAGCCGGGAGAATTGATCTTAGTGCCCACCCCTTTTGTTCAGGTTCAAACACGGATGACGTTCGGATCACTACTCATGTGAAAGAAACAGATCCTTTTTACTCCCTTTTTGCAATAATGCATGAAACAGGTCATGCGCTTTACGAGCAAGGCCTACCCAGGAAGACAGCTTTTGAACCAATTGGTTCATTTGTCTCAATGGGTGTTCATGAAAGTCAAAGCAGGTTAATAGAGAATCATATCGGTAGATCTGCTCCTTTTTGCCATTACACCCAAGACTTGCTCTTAAAACTTTTCGGAGAGGCCTCTATCCCTGATAAAGCCACATTATTCAAAATGGTGAATAGGGTAACAAATGGGTTTATACGGACTGAGGCCGACGAACTCACTTATAATCTTCATATTATGTTGCGCTTTGAATTAGAAGAAAAGCTCATTGAGGGGAACCTTGCTACAAAAGACTTGGAAGAATCTTGGGACCATCTTTTCCTAAAAGATTTTGATATTCCTGTGCCTGATGCAAGACGGGGCGTTCTACAGGATATTCATTGGTCACTAGGTGCATTTGGTTATTTCCCAACCTATACAATAGGGAATATTTACGCGGCTGCACTTTTCCAGAAAATTACTTCATATTACCCTGAAGCGATGAAGCAAATGGAAAAAGGAGATATTGGACTCATTAGAGAGTGGTTGAAGTCTAATATTTACTGCCATGGGAAAAAATTTGGAGCACGCAGCTTAGTTGAAAGTGCAATTGGCCAGCCCATAACGGTCAAGCCACTACTGGCACATTTAACAAGTAAGTTTTCTGAAATTTATAACTTTTAAATATCATAGCTCCTAACCATTGAACTTTCATTAGGATATGCTTATCGAAAGTTTTGGAAGAACTTAAATGCAATCCATCCAAAAAAAACCATTATTGAAGCTTCCAAGACTGAATTAAAAGGGATATTGGTGTTGACTCCTCTCACTATTTGTATGAGCCTGCTTCTTCTAAGCCTGTAAAATAAATGATTATAAGAAAGGGAGAAAAATAATGAAGATAATTAATCTTCTCAGTACAGCGGTTTTAGTTACACTGCTTTCACTTTTTGGTGTCGCCCATGCGCAGAAATCCGGCGGCACTATGGTCTTTCTGGTGCAGCCAGAACCACCAACAATGGCTGGATATGTCTCGACTTCAGGACCCATCGGCCTTTTAGCACCAAAGATTTATGAAGGATTATTTGACTATGATACTGCCGGGAAAATGATCCCCGTGCTTGCCGAAAGCTACGAGATGAGTGCAGATGGAAAAACCGTCACATTTAAATTGAGAAAAGGTGTTAGCTGGCATGATGGCAAACCATTTACATCAGCAGATGTTCAATTTTCCATAATGAATGTTCTTAAGGAAGTTCACCCACGTGGTCCAAATTCTTTCAAAGAAGTATCAAGTATTGACACCCCAGATTCACATACTGCGGTTTTCAATCTTGATAACCCTGCACCATACATGATGAGAGCCTTTTCAGCATATGAATCTCCAATGGTTCCAAAGCATCACTTGGAAGGTCAAGATCTCAAAGGGGCGAAACTAGGAAACAACCCTGTAGGAACAGGACCATACAAATTTGTTGAATGGAAAAAAGGTCAGTATATTCGTCTCGATAAAAACGAAGATTATTGGGGAAGTGATGGTCCATATCTAGACAAGATCGTTGGACGCTTTGTTCCGGATGCTTCAACCCGTACAGCTGCAATGGAAAATGGCGAAGTTCTTTATGCTGCATACAATGCTATACCAAATATTGATGCTGTCCGTTTAAAGGAACGAGATGATATTGGTGTTACTACTGATGGTTACTCAATGATCAACCCTATGGCTCTCATTGAGTTTAATACCAAGGAAGGACCTTTCGTTGATGCCGCCGTTAGACGAGCAATTTCAACTGCAATTGATCGACAATTCATGATAGATACTATCTTTTTTGGTTATGGAAAACCTGCAACCAGTGCATTATCCAGTAACTTCAGTGCGACTGGTTTGCATGCAGAAATGCCAAATTATCCAGCAAATGGTGACATTGCTGCAGCCAATAAAATCTTAGATGATGCTGGATATGCTAAAGACGGTAGCGGTGTGAGAATGAAAGGAACATTTGACCTTATTCCGTACGGAGAAGACTGGAGACGGGGTGGCGAATACTTGAAGCAAGTACTGGGAGACATCGGTATTCAAGTAGAACTCCGATACGAAGATGTTCCAACTTGGTTAAAGCGTATCTATCATAATTATGATTTCGAAATGAACCTGAACTACTTCTACCAATTATCAGATCCGGTGCTTGGAGTTCACAGACATTATGGAACTAATATGATCCGTAAAGGTACACATTTCGTTAATTCATCCCGCTATAGTAATCCAGAATTGGATAAATTACTGAGAGCTGGAATGACGCAACCAGATGCCACGAAGCGGGCAGCCATTTACAAAGATATCCAAACGATCCTAGCTGAAGATATGCCAGTTGTTAACTTATTCGAACTAGAGTTTCTAACTGTCTATAACACTAAGCTAAAGGATGCTTATGGCTCAGCTATGGGCGCTTACGCATCATTTGGAAATGCTTGGCTAGATGACTAAATGACAAAAACTTTGCGGCGCTGGTTTTAAGCTGGCGCCGCAATTATGAGTTTTATTTTGTTGTGATTAAAAGATACCATGTATAGGAAATTACAAAGCCCAAGATGAATAGAACAAATAAAATTCTTCGCTACGTCTCTCGGCGACTCTTACAAGGTATTCCAATTATTCTGGCAATAATTGTATTGAATTTTTTTCTACTGAACCTAGCTGAAGGGGATGCAGTTGATGTGTTGGCAGGCGAAGCAGGCTCGGCCACCCCAGAATATATGGAGCAATTACGAGCAAAATTCGGCCTTGATAAACCTCTTCCGGTTCAACTATTAGTCTATCTCAAAAATGTCGTGACATTAGATCTTGGTTACTCTTTCCGGCATGATATGCCCGTATCGAAACTCATTGTTGATAGATTTTGGCCAACCCTTTTGTTAATGGTTAGCACCATCATTCTAGCGGTTGGTTTTGGTATATTGTTAGGCCTTTTAGCCGCAGTGAGCTTAAATACCTGGAAGGACGCAGTGATAACTGTTTTTGCTTTGATCACATACGCAACTCCGCTTTTTTGGGTTGGTTTGATGATGATTGTTGTCTTTTCACTTAATTTCGGATGGTTTCCAACCAGTGGGATGGAAAATATTGCTGCCTTCCATGAAGGGTTCGACCGGGTCAAGGATATAGCACACCATTTAGTATTACCAACCATAACGCTTTCTCTGTTTTATTTGGCTCTTTACACCCGGATGATGCGAGCATCAATGTTAGAACAATATGGATTAGACTATGTCGTGACGGCTCGAGCCAAGGGGCTTACGGAACGACGAATTACTTTTGTGCATGTACTAAGAAATGCTTTGTTGCCTGTGGTCACCATGGCAGGAGTACAGGTTGGAGCCCTGATTGGCGGTTCAGTAATAGTAGAGTCAGTATTTGCTTGGCCCGGACTTGGAATGTTAGCCTTTGAGTCCCTCTTTGCCCGAGATCTGAATCTATTATTAGGAATTTTTTTATTGTCTTCTGCACTGGTTGTAGCAGTGAATCTAATAGTTGACGTGATTTATTCATTTTTAGACCCAAGAATAGAGATTGGATGACATGATTGATTTTTGGAAAAGATTTTCAAGAAATCGATCGGCTGTCTTTGGCCTGGCAATCTTACTAACTGTTCTTTTTGTAGCTAGTATTGCAAGCCTTATTTATCCGGAAGATCCTTTTCGTCTAGCTGGAAAGCCTCTGTCCGGTCCAGGTTTGAATGGTTTTTTATTGGGGAGTGACTCCTTAGGCCGCGATGTTGCTTCAGGAATAGCCCATGGTGCAAAAACATCCCTACTAATAGGCTTGATAGCGACACTTGCTGCTGTCTTCATTGGGATCATTTTTGGCGCTTTTTCAGGCTACTATGGCGGTCGAATAGACGATTTATTGATGAGAGTAACAGAAATCTTTCAAACAATCCCGTCTTTTGTTTTTGCCATACTTTTAGTTGCTATCATGAAACCTTCGATTGAAAGCATAGTGATTGCGATAACAGTCGTTTCATGGCCAGGAGTTGCTAGATTGGTTCGTGCAGAATTTCTCTCCCTAAAAAACAGAGAATTTGTGCAAGCTTGCCATACCTTAGGAATGAGTGACTTACGTATAATGCTTCGAGAAATTCTTCCGAATTGCCTTAGTCCAATAATTGTTATTGGTTCTCTCATGGTTGCAACAGCAATTCTGATTGAGAGTGGATTAGCTTTTTTGGGGCTTGGTGATCCAAATATTATGAGTTGGGGATTTCAAATTGGTGCTGGACGCACAATGCTACGGTCTGCTTGGTGGGTCTGTACATTTCCTGGAATAGCTATCTTGATAACTGTTTTAGCTATAAATCTTGTCGGAGAGGGGCTAAATGATGCTTTAAACCCCCGTTTGAGAGAGCGGCAATGACGAAACACCTTCTTAGTATAAACGATTTATCTATTTTACTTCCTGAAGGCGCAGATAGGAAATGTGCCATAGACAATGTAAATCTCACTTTAAATGCTGGTGAGACGCTTTGTGTAGTCGGAGAAAGTGGTTCAGGGAAGTCCCTAACGGCAAAAGCTATTATGGGCCTTTTACCTGCTCCACACGTTAGAGTTGGTTCTGGTTCAATAAACTTTGGGAGTGAAGACTTAGTTCAAGTCAGCTATGAACGTCTTAGACAAATTCGTGGAAGCGAAATCTCAATGATTTTCCAGGAGCCGATGACAGCATTAAATCCCGTTATGTCTATAGGTAATCAGATTGATGAGATTTTTAGATATCACGCATCTATGACTAAATTGGAACGCCAAGGAAAAGCCATCCAACTTTTAAAAGACGTCAAGTTACCTGATCCCAAGCAAATTATGAATACATTTCCTCATGAACTATCGGGAGGACAGCGTCAAAGGGCTATGATAGCAATGGCGCTAGCTCTAAGTCCAAAAATTTTAATAGCTGACGAACCAACAACAGCCCTTGATGTAACAACTCAAGCCCAAATCCTCAAATTGATCAAGGAAATGCAGTCAACATATAATTCGGGAGTTCTTTTCATCACACATGATTTTGGTGTTGTCGCTGATATAGCTGATAGAGTTGCTGTGATGCAAGAAGGTTTAATAGTCGAATCTGGTAAAGTTGATCAAGTTTTGAATCAACCAAATCATCCGTATACCAAATCGCTCATAGCAGCCGTACCAAGTTTGACACCTAGAGCTCCAAGAAAAAAATCAGATGAAAGTGTAATTGAAGTAAAAAAATTAAATAAGGTTTTTGGTGGCGAAAAAAGTTTTTTCGGTTTTGGGAAAAGTAAAAGAATTGTTAATGCTGTACAAAACGTGTCACTAGACCTTTTCCAGGGCGAGACATTAGGAATCGTTGGAGAGAGCGGATCCGGTAAATCAACATTAGCAAGGTGTATTATTCGGTTAATGGACTATGATGATGGAGATGTATCCATTGATGGCACAAATATTTCAAAAATGGGACGGGCTGAAATGAGGCCAGTTAGAGCTAAAATGCAAATGGTTTTTCAAGACCCTTTTGCTTCATTAAACCCAAGAATAAAAATTGGTAATATTATAGCGCAAGGTCCTTTGATCCAAGGTAAATCAAAATCTGAAGCAGAAGCAAGAGCTCGAGAATTGTTGTCAGTTGTAGGACTTGATAGTAAATCATATGATCGCTATCCTCATGAATTTTCTGGGGGGCAGAGACAGAGAATAGGGATCGCTAGGGCCCTCGCACTCAAGCCCGAAGTTCTCGTGGCAGATGAACCAGTCTCAGCTCTTGACGTTTCCATCCAAGCTCAGATTTTGAAACTCCTGGACGATATTAGAATACAAATGAACCTATCAATGATTTTCATTACTCACGATCTGCGTGTCGCTGCACAAGTCTGTGATAGGATTGTGGTCATGCGATATGGGGAAATTGTTGAAGTTGGAACGACTTCAGAAATATTCAGTAATCCGACCCATGATTATTCGAAAGAACTCTTAAATGCAGTTCCCGGAAAAGGTTGGGAAAAAGAAAATAAGAATAGTGCCTCACTCTGATAAAAAATTTTATTCTATTGCAGAACTTTCTGAATCTTTTCGAGAGGGCCACATCAAACCAAGTGAAATAACTGAGTTTTACCTAAGTAATATAGCTAAAAAAGATTCTGAAATTCAATCCTATCAAGAAGTTTATATTGAATCAGCTACCATGGCTTCAAAAGAAGCAGACAAAGCGATGTCGTTAGGGCAAAGGCTTGGCCCCTTTCATGGTATACCATTTGTCCTTAAAGATATTTATGATGTACAGGGGAAAATAACAACTTCTGGATCAAAAGTATTTGCAACCAAAGTTGCTGAAACTAGTTCGACTATGGCTAAACACCTACTTGCTGCTGGGGGTATACTTTTAGGCAAATCTAAAACTGTAGAGTTTGCCTTTGGTGGGTGGGGAACTAATCAAAATATGGGGACGCCTAGGAATCCATGGGATAAGGAAAATCATCGTATTTGCGGAGGATCTTCATCAGGTTCAGCTGCTGCATTAGCAGCTGACCTAGCCGTATGCGCTACTGGTACGGACACTGGTGGTTCAGTCCGACTCCCTGCAGCTTTCTGTGGCGTGACAGGTTTAAAAGTTACTAAAAATCTTTTATCAACAGAGGGTATCACACCTCTTTCACATACTCTTGATACTCCTGGTCCAATGACAAGATCCTTACTTGATTTAGTAGTGATGTTTGAAGTTTTAAAAGGTACTGATGGTTCTGAAATTGATAAAAAAATGCAGTGCAAAACTGGATCATTCTATGACTTAATACGAGGCGTTTCGGGACTTCGCATTGGTGCAATCGACAAAAATGATCGCTCCCGGTGTTCATCCCAAGTTCTACAACAATATGACAAAACATTGGGAATGCTTGAAAGCCAAGGCGCAATCATTGAAGAATTTAGCTCTCCGATTGACTATCATGATATGTCACAAAAAACTGGTGACATTATTTCAATTGAGGCTTACTCGTATCACGGACATCTTTGTGAAGATAAGAACAATCCCATAGATCAAAATGTGAGACAAAGAATCCTTAAGGCTAAAGATTTTTCAGCTGGCCAATATTTGAAGTTATTAGAAGACAAAGAGGCAAATCAAAAAATCTTTTTAGATTCAATTTCTAGTCTTGACGCATTAGTTACGCCTACGACTACACATGAAGCGGCTTTAATTAAAGAGGTGGATCAGGAGATTTCTCCTGGTCATTTTACTCGACCCTTTAATTATACTAATATGTGCGCATTATCTGTTCCGATTGGTTTAGGAAAGAATAACTTACCAGTAGGTTTCCAGATAGCAGCACGACCAAACAATGAAAAAATCACTCTGCGGATTGGGGGTGAAGTGGAGCGCAATGTATCCTGAACACTTTAGCACTAACTCATGCCTAATATTTGATTGGCCCAAGTCGCTTAGAAAAGATGTTAAAGAGAAGCCTTGAAACATTATTATCAAAATTTTTCCAAGGTAAACTGCCACAGAATGTGATTGACCCAGTTGAAAAAACATTTCCACCGCCCGTAACATTAAAGTAGATCATATCAGCACGTCGGACATTATCTTCCAAATCTCCTGACATGTTTGTCAAATGGGTTAATTGTTCCTCAGGAACAAGCATGAAATCTTTACCAGTGTCGTAGGATTGAGCTATTATTTGAATGTCATGACCTTCATCAAGCTTTGGATCCACCCTATCCAATTCAAATCCAGCCGCTCCGTTTCCACTGAATCCAAAATCACCAATTATAGTCTCTTCAATGCCATCAAAAATCCAACTCATCTCACTTTTATCAGATGATCGCTTATATGGCATACCAATAAATGTTCCTTGAGCAGTAAAGCCAACACCAACTAATTGTTGAGGTGGACGGCCATTTCTTCTCCAGAGTCCCCCATATTTTCCATCAAAAGATTGATAATATTCTCCTGGTTCAGAAGCCCATGCTCTTATGCCATCTTCCGCTCGGCGAATTTCCAGAATATCAGGATCTTGTTGTTGTCGAGCTATTTTCCAGTAAAAGCCATTTCCCCCCAAATAATTTAGAGAGCCACCAGAGTTTCTATAACTCATTAATGCATCTAATGTTTCAGCCGTATGGTATTCTGGGTGCGTACCTGTCGTAACCATGGGGTAATCTTTTATCGCTTCTAGACCCTCATTATGCAGTTCATTGTCAGTTATGATGTCATAAGAAATATTTTTTGCATGCAGCCAGGAAATAAGATGACTGTCAGCAGGAAAATGTCT
>CACKFK010000009.1 GCA_902599445.1 uncultured Alphaproteobacteria bacterium | reverse complement strand
TACTCGGACCCAATTTAATGAGAAATTGATAAATTTCCAAAGAATTTATAATAAAATTGCACTTATGATTGTGGAAACTATCTTAGGTAGACAATTGGTTTATTATGCCGCGACGATTAAAGATAGAGGCCGTAGATGTGACTTGGAGGCTGGAATGGCGAAACTCTTATGTGGAAGGATAGCCTGGTCCTGCGCCGATAATTCCTTACAGATACATGGTGGCAATGGATATGCAATAGAATATGACATTAGCCGTGTACTTTGCGATGCTCGTGTCTTAAGTATATTCGAAGGCACGGCCGAAATCCAGGCTCAAGTCATTGGAAGAAGAGTTCTAGCAGATAGTCTTAGGTAAGACATTCTATTCTGATAGTGAATTGAGAAACCTTTTTCTAATCATAAGCGTTTTTTTGTTTTCTATGGAGTAATCTAGCCATTTTTCAATAAAAAATCCTGACAAACTTAAGCCTAAAGCCAAATCATGATGAGAGAAAGTTCGACCTCTTTGATTCGAACGCAATATGGGAGGGAATGGCAGTAATTTTGAGTGGTACTCTATGCCTATTTCTTTGCATACAGCTTTTCCTGACTTAGGAGAAATATAACATAGATCCTCCGTTGTTTCTGTCACCGCACATTTTTCTAAATCAAGACCAAAGCCAATACATGACAATAGTTTCAGTTCCCAATCAAGATATAAAAACTGCCAATCTGTATGTATCCCAACTTTGTCTAAGAATTGTTTTGTTACATTGTACAGCTCTGGCATTGGATCTCTTTCAGCCAGTATTGATATGCAGAGAGCTGATAGGGAATTGAATGCAGCTAATCCAATTCGACTGGCCATTAGAATGTCTGCTCTAGTTTTAAGTAAATCAACTTTAAAATTTCCTAAGTTCTCTTCTAACCTACTAGACCAGTTCAATGATAACTGAGCACTAGGCTGTAAGATTGAAACCATTTTTGGAGAGTATGCATTTCTAATTAATCCAGTGTGGCGACCTTTGTTCAATGTAAAAATCTGTAAAATAGCCGAATTTTCCCCGTGGGGTGCTACATTTAAAAGTATTCCTTCGTCTGTCCATTCCATTTTACTAGAGAGGAACCGCATCAAGATAATGACGACCCTTCGGATCCTCAACCTCTAAAACCCAAAGATCGGGATCAAAGGCATTTTGTTTCTCTATTATAAGATTTATTTTTTCTTCCGGGCCATCATCAAATTTCATCCAACAATTGCCACCCCCTTTGTCAAGAACCCTATGATAAAGTGTAGCCATACCATCCATCTTTGAAACCTTCACCAGTATTGCACCAGCAATTTTATTCCCAGCCCTGTTTACAAATATTGGTATGCCCTTCTTATCTAAGTTTTTTCTATATGCTGCAACCCAAATTTCAGAAGTAATACGAACATTGGTTTCATCTTGCATCAAAATAAACCTTCTGAAGATTGCATTCTTACAGGCTTTCTTTTCTTTAATTTGACGTCTAAGAAAAGGTGAACCTTCTTATTTAGAGCTTTTTCTATCTTTAAACGAGAACTACTTGAAATAGCTTTTATAGTATGACCTGATTTGCCAATTAACATAGCACGGTGTCTGGCGTTTTGGACATTTATTGACTGCCACACCTTAATATTTCCATCACGTAAGGTTTCGATCTCGTATGTATCAACCTCTAAATTGTACGGAACTTCTTGATGTATACGAAGCAAAATTGTTTCCCGGGTTTTTTCATTAAGAAACTTTTGCATTGTCATATCATGCCGTTTTGACTTTGGGTAAGTCCAGGATTTTTGTGGCATATTTGCAAGCATCCAGGATCTCATATCACTGACACCATACCCCCTCAAGGCAGATATCATAAAAGTCTTTCTGAATGTGAAAGAATCATTAATTTCTTTACTTTTGACAAGTAACCTTTCCTTTGTACACCTATCTATCTTGTTTATAACAAGTACAGCATCAGGAAGCCCTACTATTGAATTATTAAGCTGATCCAAAAACTGCGTTAACGTACGTGAAATAGGTTTCCTACAGTCCACAACTAAAAATAAGTAGTTAGCTTCGATTAAGGCATCCCAAACCTGACTAAGAAAACCTCGTGAAGTTCTTAAACTTGTAGAAGAAAGTCCGGGAGTATCAATTATTACAATTTGAGTATCTCCATCACTAGTTATTCCTTTAATTTTCTCCCTAGTGGTGTTTGCCTTATGTGTCACAATGGAAATGTCTTTGTTAATCAATTGGTTTAATAAAGTTGACTTACCAACATTTATTTCTCCTAAGATAGCTATCGTTCCAAATTTCTGATTGTCTTTCTTTCTCATAAGGTTTGTTCAAGTTGATTTAAGAGCTCTTTGGCAGCTAATTGTTGCGCACCTCTTTTAGACTTTTCTTTTCCCAAAGCAGACAAACCGTTATCGAGCCTGACTTCCACATAAAAAACTGGGTCATGATCAGCCCCATCACGTCTCATATCTACATATTGTGGCAAATTCATGCCTCGAGCTTGAACCCAATGCTGAAGCGTTGTTTTAGGATCTAATTCAACTTCACTTAGGTTAGTTAATTTTTGATGCCACAAATTTATTATTACCTTTTTAATATTGCTCATATTTGAATCCAGATAAATGGCAGCTATTAACGCCTCAATCGCATCGGCTAAAATTGCTTTCTTGGTTCTTCCACCATACTTCGACTCAGACCTTCCCATGATTAAAGATTTCCCTAAACCTACATTTTCAGCTACTTCGGAGCACGCTTCCTTACAAACTAATGCGTTAAGATTTAATGCCAATATGCCTTCCCGCCATTCCGGGTGAGTTTTAAAAAGATAGTCAGAAATTACAAACCCTAGTATCCGATCTCCCAAAAACTCCATGCGCTGGTTATTTGAAGAACCTCTTGATCTTAAAGAAGAGTGAACCAGCGCTTGTTCCAATAGCTTTAAATTACTAAACGTATAATCAATCCGCTCACATAACTCTTTTTGGTTCAAATTAAGTCTCAATTCACTCCCCTAAAAAATCGATCTTTCCTCCAAGACCAAAATGCTACTAACAGATTACCTGCTGATGAAAATAAAATTCCATCAGCTCTGCCTATCAAATTCTGTGCTTTTACAAAACCTACCCCACCAGTAAGTCTACCGAAACGACTATCTAGCGAATTATCTCTATTATCGCCTAAGAAAAAGAATTCTCCCTCGGGAACCTTGAAAGAGGTGGTGTCATCACCATATTCACCATCGGAGATATCTAGTGTCCTAATTTCAATTTCACCATTGATTATCTCCAAGAACTGTCTTTTTCGACACTGGGCCCCTAAGGCAACCGGAGAATTGCTGCAACGTGGAATAGATCCCAATGGTCCTTGTTTTTCTTTTTTTTCAATAAAATCTTCTAGTTTTTTAACACCTACTTTATTTTTATTTATCCACAATCGACCTCTTTTCAATAAGATCTCATCCCCGGGCAATCCAATTAACCGTTTAACATAGTCCTTACCATTAGCTGGATGCCTAAAAACTACTACATCACCCCTCTTTGGTTCATTATAGAATAAACGACCTTCAAATGGACAAAGAGAAAAGGGACAGGAGTATTTGGAGTAACCATAAACAAACTTGTTAACAAAAATATAATCTCCTATCAAAAGATTCGGTTTCATTGAACCAGAAGGAATCCAAAATGGTTGAAATAAGATAGTCCGAATCAAACCTGCTATCAATAAAGCATAGAAGACTGTTTTAAAGAATTCCTTTACACTCTCAGAAAATAATTTTTGAGGTTTGTTCATAAAGTTTCCTACTCCCACATTAGTTTGTCTACTAAACTTAAATTATTTGGGCAATGATCTTATTGCCTCGATAATAACAACCGCACTAACCCAAGGCACATCATCAGAGATAGTAAGGTGAATGACAGTTTCCAAATCATGGGGTGTGATCCTAGACAAATGAAGTAATGCGCCACCTCTTATTAGTAGCTGTGGTTTTCCTGAAACAAGGTTAGTTACAGTAACGTCCTTCCAGAAAATTCCCTTTCTAATTCCCGTGCCTAAAGCTTTTAAAAAAGCCTCTTTTGCTGCCCAACGACTGGAGTAAGTTCTAATACATGGTGAACCACGTTTCCAGGCCAGTTCACGCTCTAATTTTGAAAATATTTTATTCTCGAAACGCGCTCCAAACTTTTGAACCGCTTTTTCAATCCTTTCAGTTGAAACAATATCATTACCAAGTCCTATTATCATACGTTTTCTAATATCTCACATGCAATTTTGTGCCAAATCAATCTCTTTCCGCATTTTTTTGACAGCAGAAGAAATACCCTCAAAAATTGCTTCGGAAATCAAAAAGTGCCCAATATTTAACTCTCGAATTCCTGGTATAGCTGCAACAAACTTTACAGTCTCATAAGATAAACCATGCCCCCCATGCACCTCCAAGCCAAGTTGATTAGCGCAAATAACAGCTTTTCTTAACTTGGAAATTTCATTGGTATATTCCTCCATTTTATTCTCACAATAGTAATTGCAAAAAATTCCTGTGTTCAATTCAACAACTGGTGCACCAATTCTTGCCGCGGCCTCAATCTGTTCTAGTTGCGCCGAAACAAAAATAGATACCCTAATTTTTTTTTCTAATAACGGGGTAATAAATGCCTTCAACTCTCTTTCTTCTCTAACAACATCTAAACCGCCCTCAGTAGTCCTCTCTTCTCTCCGTTCCGGGACTAAACATACTGCATGTGGGATCAAATTTAGTGCAATTAATTGCATCTCCTTTGTTGCAGCCATTTCTAAATTGATTGGTAAGCTAACCTCATCAACCAATTTAGTTACATCCTGATCAATTATATGACGCCTATCTTCCCTTAAGTGTACCGTTATGCCATCAACACCCAAATGTTCGAGCATTAGAGCAATCTTTAGTGGATCAGGATAGAAGGTTCCTCTCGCATTTCGTAAAGTGGCCACATGGTCAATGTTTACGCCCAGACGTATTTTCTTATTTGCACCGTTCATATCATTAGTATTCCTTTACCCTTTCTAGTCTCTTAGAGATTTCATTGGTTTCTCCTTCTTCTTTTCCTACGTTGATAAGTAATAATCAATGGTTTGGAAAGAAAATAAATGATTAAAGCCATCGATAATCCACAAGTTAAACCACCCACCACATAAGGCATAAAATTGTCAGAATAAACCTCCAAAAGGACCTCTTTAAAAAACTCAAAGGTTGTGAGGTTGTTATCCTGGCTCCAAGCATTAATTGAAATTTGATCATTCCCAGAATTAATTCCTCTAGCTAAAATAATATCACCTACCCTAAGGCTTATAGCTACCATGAAAGGAAATGTAATCGGGTTACCAAAAAAAGTTCCTAAAATTGATGCAAAAATATTGGCCCGTACTAAAAATGCTAACAAAGCTCCTACCAAGAAATGAAATCCGAAAAGAGGTGTAAAAGAAGCTAATACCCCGCAAGCCAGGCCTAACGCAATTCTATGTGGAGTGTCAGGGAGCCTTCGTATTCGAAGGGATAAATATTCAAACGCTCTTCGCCAGCCCTTTTCAGGTAAAAATAGCTCCTTTAAATTCTTAAGTTTTGTCCTCTTATTTCTTCTTCTAAAAACCATTTCACATTATTTCTCAAATCAAATGTCAAATAGGAGATAAATTGTTTTCACCTAGTTCTGCTCGCCCTGAGCCCTCCCTGGTCCTAACCACAACTGAAATATCAGAGTCAGCCTCTATAGAAGTCATTATGTCAGATAAATGTTTAAGATCTTTTACATGTATTTCTATAATGATTTTATAAAAATCAGGTTTCCTATCAAAAAAATCAATATTCGTGATATTAGCCCCTCTTTCGCCTATAAGTGAGCAAATTCGACCTAAAACACCGACACCATTATACATAGAGATAGTAAGGCAAGTAGGATGTGAGGTTTGTGCTTCACCTTCAGGCCACCTCAAATCTATCCAATGTTCATAGTTGTCATCCAAGTCCTCAAGATGATCACAATCTATAGCATGAATAGTTATACCCTCTTTTCGAACGGCAATACCTACTATTCTTTCTCCTGGTATTGGCATACAGCAAGATGCTTTTTTTGCTTCCTGACCTGGCTCTAAACCTATAAATGTCATATGCCTAGCTCCAAGGAATGGCAAGGAAAGTCCTGTTACTTTTTTGGGATAAAGGGTCTTAATAAGTTCATCACCTGTTAACTCCACCGAACCAAGAGCTGCAAGAACATCATCACTACTACTCATGGCTAATTTTCTTGCGGCAGTATTTAAAGCTTTTTCAGTAGCCTTCTTCCCTATCTTGTGCAGAGAAACCCTTGCAATTTCTTTGCCTATTTTTATGCTTTCTACCCTATGCTCTTCGCGTAGCTTTCGTCGAATTGCCGATTTAGCTCTTCCTGTTACAACCATTGACTCCCAACTGGATTGCGGTTTCTGAGCATCGGATCTTATGATTGAAACAGATTGGCCATTTTTTAATTTGGACCAAAGGGGCACGCGCTGACCATCAACAATTGACCCAACACAACTATCGCCAATCCTGGTATGGATGGCATATGCAAAATCGATTGGCGTTCCACCCCGCGGAAGTTTTATAACTTCCCCCTTTGGAGTAAAGCAAAACACCTGATCTTGGAACATTTCTAACTTTACATGTTCAAAGAAATCACTTGGATTCTCACTGTGAATAAATCCATCGTTAAGGCTTCTCAACCACTTGAATGGATCAACAACAAATGGGTTTTCCACTCTTTCTCCATCTCTGTAAGACCAATGTGCAGCTACCCCACTCTCTGCGACCTCATGCATTTGATTAGTTCTGATCTGTACTTCAACTCTTTTACCATCTCGTCCAGAAACTGTGGTATGAATTGACCTATAACCATTGCTTTTAGGATGGCTTATGTAATCCTTGAATCTGCCTGGCACAGCCCTCCAACGGCGATGAACAGCTCCCATAGCTATATATGCATCAGTTTCATTCTCAGTCACTATCCTAAATCCAAAGATATCCGATAAACGAGTAAACCCCTCTTTCTTGTCTTGCATTTTCCTCCAAATCGAGTAAGGCTTTTTTTCCCTACCCGTTACACGTGCATTTAGCTTTTCTTTTCCTAATTGTTGATTAATATCATTCATAATTTTAGGTATTAAGTCGTCGGTTTCCTTCCTCAAGGTTAAAAATCTCCTGATAATCGAGTTCCTAGCCTCCGGATTCAGTACACGAAAGCTAAGGTCTTCTAACTCTTCTCGCATAGACTGCATCCCCATGCGCCCTGCAAGTGGAGCAAAAATTTCCATAGTTTCTCTCGATTTTCGTACTTGTTTATCTACAGGCAAAGCACGGATTGTTCTCATATTATGTAAACGATCTGATAGTTTAACAAGTAGCACTCTTAGATCTTTGCTCATTGCTACGAATAATTTTCTGAAATTTTCCGCATGCTTGGTTTCTAGGGAGCTCAATTGTAAGTTGGTAAGCTTTGTTACCCCGTCCACAAGCTGAGCAACCTCAGAGCCAAAACTAATCTCAATATGCCTAAGAGATCTATTAGTGTCCTCTACCGTGTCATGCAAAAGTGCCGTTTTTATTGTCGACTCATCAAGCTTCAATTCTACTACAATACGTGCTACTTCTATTGGGTGTACGAAATAGGGCTCACCTGATGCTCTAAATTGACCTTCGTGTGCCTTAAGGCCATATTCATAAGCTCTTATTATAGCATCGAAATCTGCCTTGGGATTATAAGTTTTTATTGGATCAATAAGCTCTTTAATACCAATCATAATTGTTGGCCTCGGTTAATGCACCCAAGGTAATAGGCCTTATTTACTCTCCTGAGCTTCCATAAGGGCTCTCAAAAGATTTTCTTCTGATATGTCTTCTTCTGGGCTATCATCCGTTGTCTCAGATCCCATGAGCACTGCCATCTGATCTTCCTCAGGTTCATCAATTTCAATTTGTAACTGTTTGCTCTCTATAGCCGCTTCACGAATTTGGTCAGCTGTCAAAGTTTCGTCAGCTATTTCTCTGAGAGCCACTACCGGATTCTTATCCTTATTTCTATCAACCGTTAGTTCTGCCCCTAAAGAAATTTCCCTAGCCCGATGCGCGGCAAGCAAAACTAAATCGAACCTATTCGGAACTTTGTCAATACAATCTTCAACAGTTATTCTTGCCATTAGAACCTCCCTGAAAGTTAAGACGTGTTTATGACCTTTACTAAGAAAAAGCAAGGCCGTACATAATTTTTTATCTCATAATGGTTCTAAAAAGTCTTGGGGTGTCCAATCGATTTCATTTATCAGCTCTTCCGATTTCTTTCCTAAAACTGGATGCTCCCAATTTGGCGACACCTCCAGTAAAGGTTTAAGAACAAATAATCTATCCTGTATTCTAGGGTGCGGTAAAATCAGATATTTTGGCTCTCTTGTTAGTTGTCTATGTTTGGGTAATGAAAACCACTCTCTGAAAATAACCTCGTTTGGTAAAATCATGTTTTCACAGGCCAGCAAGTCTAGATCTAATATTCTACTTCCCCAGCGTTTTGATCTCTTTCTACCATAAATTAATTCTATCTCCTTTAGGCGTTCTAACATTTTATCAGGTGTGAAATCCGAAGATACTTTAGCCACACCGTTTATATAGTTTGGACCTGCACCAACCGGGAAAGCCTTGCTTTTCCACCAAACGCTTACCCTAATAACATTTATTCCCAAGTTTGGCATCGACAACAAAGCTTTTTCAAGTATTTCTATACTGGACAAAGTCTCTGAGGGTAGATTGCTACCAAGTCCAATTAAGTAATAGTACATGATTATAAGAATTTTCTTCAAAAATGTTGGAACCTCACCTTAGTAAAATGAAATCAGGTTTTAGGCAAGAATATTGACCAACTCTTGCTTCCTGACTATTGTTAAACTTTGACAAGAGATTAAAACAAAATGAGACTTTTAGTGGCAGCACCCAGAGGCTTTTGTGCAGGAGTAGACCGTGCAATAGAGATCGTGGAAGAATCTCTTAAAAAATTTGGGGCACCTGTATATGTACGCCATGAAATAGTCCACAATAAACACGTAGTAAATGACCTAGTGGCTAAGGGGGCCATATTTGTTGAAGAACTAGATGAATGCCCAAATGACAGGCCCGTAATATTCTCAGCTCATGGAGTAGCAAAAGTTATTTTCCAAAAGGCCAAAGAAAGAAAAATGAATTATATTGATGCTACGTGTCCACTAGTGACCAAAGTACACCTAGAAGCAAAAAGATACTATAATATGGGGGTCCAATTGGTAATGATTGGCCACAAAAACCATCCTGAAACAGTTGGCACCATGGGTCAGCTTCCCCCTGGTGAGGTTCTTTTGGTAGAGAACACAGCTGACGTACTAAAAATAAGGCCAAAGGATGAAAACAAACTAGCCTTCATTACCCAAACCACACTTTCTGTTGATGACACATCAGAAATTGCAGCAGCACTAAAAAAGCGCTTTCCAAATATAATGGCACCTCACAAAGAGGACATATGCTATGCCACAACTAATCGACAGAAAGCAGTTAAATGTATATCGCCTTTGATTGATGCGCTTTTGGTGGTTGGATCGGTTAATTCGTCCAATTCCAAACGTTTAGTAGAAGTAGGAAAGAAAGCAGGATGCAAGTATGCACAATTGATTGACACTGTTAAAGACATAGATTGGAGAGCCATTTCAGGATCAAAAATCATAGGTCTGACGGCGGGAGCATCAGCCCCAGATATTCTTATAAATGGTGTAATACAAGAGTTCAAAACTAAGTTTAAGGCGGAAATTGAATTCGTTGAAATAACAAAAGAAAATGTTAGTTTTAAAATTCCCCGAGAAGTAAGAAATTAATGAAAGTAATACCAAAACCAGTTTACTTCGTTGGTCTATTAGGCCTTCTACCAGCTATTGCTGGGGTAGTTGGCTCTTTTAATTTCTCACATTTAGGTGAAGAAATTAACCATTTTCTCTACGAATTTGGTCTCTTATTTAGCGCCTTGATACTATCCTTTTTGGGTGGTTGCATTTTCATATTTGAAATTCTACTGAAGCCAAAACTAGAATTAAAAGGAATCGCATTATCAATGGTACCTACCATATGGGCAATAATAGCAATAAATTCCCCAATATCGAGTTTTTTACTGGCGATAGGGTTTCTAGCAGCTCTTGAAAGAGAACGTATTTTAGTACGAAATTTAAAATTACCAGCTTGGTGGCTAAAAATGCGACTTCAACTCACAAGCTTAATGGTATTTGCATTGATACTAATGGGTTTTAATGAATAAATTCAAGGGATACACTGACGGAGCCTGTTCAGGAAATCCTGGGCCAGGTGGTTGGGGTGTCGTTCTTTTAGCAGAAGATGATGGTATGGTAACTAAGAGAAAGGAATTATCTGGTGGCAAATTGGATACCACGAATAATCAAATGGAATTGAAGGCTGCAATAGAAGCCTTAAGAGCACTACGAAGAAAGACTATAATCACTCTAATAACTGATAGTATATACGTCCAAAAGGGCATCACAGAATGGTTGCCAAACTGGAAGAAAAATAACTGGAAAACCTCATCCAAAAAGTTAGTAAAAAATAAAGAACTCTGGCAGGAGCTAGATCTTCTTGTATCAAATCATCTGGTTACCTGGGAATGGGTAAAAGGACATGCAGGGAACCCAGAGAATGAGCGGGCAGACAGGTTAGCTACTGGAGAAATACGTAAGTTAACAAAAATTGAGAAATGACTACCTTACTCAAAATTGATCTTACCTCTATATCCTCTAGTAAATTCTTCACCGCTTGTCGGTTTTTTTCCTTCCCGTTGGATACTAGTAATCAAAATAGCCCTAGCCCCACAAGCTATGATCAAAGGGGCACCTTCTTCCTCGCTATTTACTCTACAACCAGGGCTTCCTTCTGAATCAATAACTTTACTATTAAGAATTTTTATCCTGGTGCCATTGAGCATGCACCAAGCACCTGGCGACGGGGATAACCCCCTGATTACTCTGTCAACAACTTTAGCTGGGTTTTGCCAATTAATTCGAGCCTCTCTTTTCATTATCTTGTGAGCATAAGTAATCCCTGACCGATCTTGAGGGACCTCTGACATTTCAGTTATCCGATCTAATGTTGAAATAACTTGCACTGCACCTATTTGGCTGAGTAATATTGACAAACTTTGAGCGGTAGTTTCGGGTCCAATTGGTACATCTTGCTGAGCTAAAATTGGCCCAGCGTCAAGTTCTTTGACCATCCTAATAGTGCAAACTCCAGTATTAAGATCTCCGGCCATCAAGGCTCTCTCTATGGGCGCTGCCCCCCTCCACCTGGGGAGCAATGATGGGTGCAGATTCAAGAATCCAAACCTTGGTATATTCAATAGGTCAGGGGATAAAATCTGGCCATAAGCAGCAACTATGGCTACATCAACATTTAAACCAGAAAAATATTCCAATTGTTTCGGTTCATTTATCACCTCTGGGTGAAGAAGTTTAATGGATAACTCTTGAGCCCTCTTACCTACTGATTCGTACTTTAAACGTAAGCCTCTACCTGAAAGCCTTGGTGGTTGAGTGTAAACTGCTACAATTTTATGAAGAGAAGTATGCAGTCCCTCTAATAAAGGTAGTGCAAAATCAGAGCTTGCAAATAGTACGACTCGCAATTTAATCCACTCCCTATTTTTTTCGATTGAGTTGTTTTTTTAACTTTATCATTTTCCTAGTGATTGATGAACGCTTCATCGGCCCCAAATAATCGATGAAGAGCTTTCCATTAAGATGATCGATTTCATGCTGGATGCAAGTAGCCCAAAGACCGTCAAAAATTTCTTCCCTTCGAGTATTATCAATCCCAATAAACTGAACCTGCACTGACATTGGTCGGCTAATTTCCTCCCTAACATCTGGTATGGACAAACAGCCTTCTTCAAATGATACGTTCTCCTCGGAAGACCAAACTATTTCAGGGTTAATTAGAATTAATTCTTTCTTTTCCCCTTCATTAGAACAATCCATTACTACAAGCCTTTTTGTAATACCTACTTGCGGAGCAGCCAACCCTACTCCTGAAGCCTCATACATCGCTTCAAGCATATCTGCTGAAAGTTGTTTAATCCTGTCTGTAATATTAGTTATAGGACTAGCAACTTTCTTAAGACGTGGATCTGGGTGAATTATTATGCTTAACTTACTCATAAGCTTGGCTTAAATTAATAAAAACCCTGAAGCAAGAAATAGTTAAATTTTTTGAGAGGAATACACGTTGGCTTTTGATATTGAGAAGGCACTAGTAAGTATACCAGAAAGATCCCTCAAAGTAGATGAAATAAAGGCCACTGGCGCCAAAGATATTGAAAACTTTATATCTATGGGAGTGGCTGATATGTCATTCAAACCGCCCACTATCGTTTTAGACGCATTATCAAATGAAATACAACAAGGTTTCTTTGGCTATTATGGTGGATTGAGCAATTACAAAGCTTCTTTACGAACTTGGATGAAGCGGATGCATTCTTGGGAACCCAATTCAGAATGGATACATACTGCTCATGGTTTGGTTGCGGCTATAGGAACTGCCTTGCGGGCCTACACTAATAAAGGAGATGGTATTATTTTATTTTCTCCCGTTTATCATTCATTCAGAAAAATTATAACTGCTAATGAACGAAAAATTGTTGAATGCCCGATGATTATAAATGACGGTAGATACTACCTCGACTTTGACCTCTTAGAAAGCATGTTAACTGGGAGGGAAAAAATGATCATCTTTTGCTCTCCCCACAATCCAGGAGGGAGGATTTGGAGTATAGACGAACAACGAGAACTAGCTTATTTTTGTAACAGAAACAAACTAATCTTGATTGTAGACGAAATTCATAATGACTTAATCTATCCGAACCTCAACCATGTCACTTTTCCATTAGTTGCAGACGGGTTTTTCGAAGAATTCATCCTAATGACTTCTACAACAAAGACCTTCAATATCGCTGGAGGCTTGATGGGAAATGTGATTATCCCAAGTGCTAGGCTCAGAAAAAAATTCGCTAAAGCAAACATGGCTACTGGTGAAAGTCCCAATAGATTTGGCATGATAATGGGAGAAAGGGCAATGGATGAGGGTCAACTCTGGCTCAAGAGTTTAATGGAGTACATTGAAGAAAATCGTAATCTTTTTGACAAAGAAATTAATAGTATCCCCCGTGTGAGGTCTATGCGGTTAGAGGCAACATACCTTGCATGGGTTGACTTCTCGGCTTTAGAAAAAGAAGAAAGTAGCATTATGAAAAAGCTTATAGTAGATGCAAAAATCATCGCCAAACCTGGTTCTTCTTTCGGACTGGGTGGTAACAAATTTGTGAGATTTAATCTTGCTACCTCAAGAAGTATTATTGAGGAAGCAATTGAACGCATTAAGTTAGTTTTTAACAAATAAAATAAGTATAGATATGAAATTAGCTTTGAGATCCGGCTTGATCGATTATATATAAAATGATGTAACTGGAGTAAGATTTATACTTTCTGCAAATATTGTCTAAACTGGTTTAGCGTTTAATATAGCATGAAATTTGATCAAGACAGAAAACAAGAAACCGTTGGGGATTAATAACTAATGCAGCATTACCTAGAGTTTGAGAAAGAGTTGGCAGCACTGGAAGGTAAAGCTACTGAGTTACGATCAGTAAAATCTTCTGGAGATGCTACCAATAATCAAAAGGAAGCCAGTAACCTAGAAAAAAAAGCACAGAAGCTCCTAAAGGATTTATATACTGAGCTTACTCCATGGCATAAATGCCAAATCGCTAGGCATCCGGACCGACCTCATTCATCAACTTATATAGACAGGCTAATGTCTGAGTTCATTCCCCTTTCGGGAGATCGGAAATTTGCTGATGATAAAGCTATTATTGGTGGTTTAGCTAGACTAAACGATTTACCATTAATTGTAATTGGTCATGAAAAAGGTGATGATACGAAATCCCGTCTTGAGCACAACTTTGGAATGGCCAGACCTGAGGGTTATAGAAAAGCAGTTAGGCTCATGGAGCTAGCCAATCGTTTTCAATTACCTGTAATTACCTTGGTTGATACGCCAGGAGCGTACCCAGGTAAGGGTGCTGAAGAAAGAGGTCAGGCAGAAGCCATAGCCAGTTCTATTGAAAAATGCATGCAAATTAAGGTACCTATCATCTCTGTAATTATAGGCGAAGGCGGTTCTGGGGGTGCTGTAGCTTTGGCATCTTCAAACAAAGTTATAATGCTTGAGCATTCGATTTATTCAGTCATATCCCCAGAGGGTTGTGCCTCCATCCTTTGGAAAAATTCAGATAAAATGCGCGAAGCGGCGGAAGCCTTACGGCTTACAGCGCAAGATCTTTCTAAATTGGGTGTAATAGATGAAATTATTACTGAACCCATAGGTGGTGCTCACAGAAATATCGATCAGATCATACCTAAAGTAGGTAAAGCGATAGAAAGATCCTTAAAAAAATACCAAAAGCAGACACCGAAAGAAGTTTTAGAAGATAGAAGAAACAAATTCCTTAGTGTTGGGCAATTTAGATTGTAATTTCATTTTCTGTTGTTTTCAATTTCTTCCATCAAATTGTTGGAGCATTTTTCAATGCGAGTTTCTATCTCTGTCATAAAATTGTCAAAAGGAAGGCCAGGTTGTAATACTCCAGTGAATTCTATTACTGCTACACCAGGATTTCGCCTAAAACTACCTTTCGGCCAAAACATCCCAGTGTTAGTACCGACTAAATGGCATGGTAGTTCAAATTTTTGGTAAAGAACCCCTGCCCCAACCTTGTATTTCTTAAATTCCTGCGGCCTTACTCTCGTGCCTTGAGGATAGATTACTATTTGTTTTCCCTCAGTTTCATTTTCAACATTATCATAATTTTTGATCATCTTATTTAATGCCCTTGATCCTGCTCCACGGGAGATCGGAACACAACCAATCCTCAAAGCATAGACTCCAATAATTGGTGTCCAGACTAATTCCCTCTTCATTACAAAACTATACCTAGGTAGATAGTAAGCAAGTATCAAAATATCTAAAAATGACATATGTTTTGAACAAACTAAGACATTACCCTGCGGTACTTCACCGCGACACTCAACACGAATATTCGCTATTACACGTAAAATGAGAAAGCAACTCAAAACGTAAAGTCTAATAAAACCATAAGCATATTTCTTGGATACTATTGAGAAAGGTAGTCCTATTATTCCTAAAGTAAACATACTTAAATAGATAAGAATATCGCATATGATACCGCGGATATAAGAAAGTAAAACCTTCATCTTTTTAGGAGATCCTTCATTTACTTATATATTGACTCACAAAATGGTATATTAGAGGATTAAAAGCAACCTACTAAAATAAAGTTGAAGCTACGCCTAATGTGACTCAAAAATCTTGGGTCAATCGAAATATATTTAACCTGTGAGACAACACTATCTTCATGAACTTTTATACCTAGAGAAAAAGCACTCAACCTATGAAAATTATTTGCCCCCACTGTCATTCTGAGTACGACGTCGACAAGAAAGAAATACTTAAGGAAGGGCGAAAGACCAAATGCTTTTCATGTAAGTCTTTCTGGGTACAATACGCGGACGGCAAAGCAGAGAAAATCAAAAAGCTAGTGGACTTTCTAGATGAGGTTAAGCGTCGACAAGATACTATAAAGGATTCTCTTAAAAAAAACACCTCTAATGAGAAGTTGTTTGGTAAAGAAATCAAGTCACCCCTTAGTAAAAATCAAGAACGAGAATTATTAACTGCATTGGCAATCGGAGAAATTCACGAAAACAACCAGTGGGGCAAAGGTATTTTACCTATAGATTCTAGCACAAAGAATCAAATTGATGAAATTAACAATGATTTGGCCGATGAATTAAAAGGGAAGGAACAAAAAGGATTCTCCCAAAAAATTAATAGAACCTTTCTGGGGTTTACAATGATCAGCTTAGTGTTCGTAGCTGGTTTGTTTCTGTATACTAATAGAAATCTGATCATGCTATTAGACCCCGAATACCATGAATATTTGATGGATATTTTTAAAACCACTGACCTTTTGGTTAATCAACTTAAGCATTACATCTTAATTCTAAAAGATTCCTTTTACAGCATTTTTTTTCCCTGAAATCACCGCAACCAGTATGGGATTTGATCACGGTTAATTGTCTCAAAGATATTAGGTCGCGCCCTAATAATGGATGACCTATTTCCCTTAACAAGCAACTCAGGTATTAAAGGTCGAGTATTATACTCAGAGGCCATGACGGCCCCGTAGGCTCCTGCAGAATAGATGGCAAGAAGATCTCCAGCTAGTAACTTGGGAAGAACCGTCTTTCTGGAAAAGGTATCTGAACTCTCACAAATGGGTCCTACAACATTTACCTCCATTCCAAATTCACTTTCAGAACTTGACAGTACTGGGATGAATTCGTGACTAGCGTCGTATAATGCTGGCCTCATGAGGTCATTCATGCCTGCGTCTATTATAAGGAAGTTATGATCAGTGCCTTCTTTCATATATATAACCGAAGTAATTAACAGACCAGAATTACCAGAGATATATCTTCCCGGCTCAATTTGAATTTCGAGATCCATTCCACCAAAAATAGAAGCTAACATATTAGAAAAATCATTAGGTGATATTGGGTTTTTCCTATTTTTTAAGTAGGAGATTCCCAATCCCCCGCCGATGTCCACTCTTCTTATCCTATGACCCAAATTCCTGAGCAAGCCAACTAATTCTCTTATTTTTTGAAAAGCCTTTTTGAAAGGTGTTAGATCAGTGATTTGACTTCCTATATGAACATCAATACCCACAATGGAAATATTGCTCAGATCCCCTGCCATCTTATATGCTTCTTCAGCCTGTGTTATAGGTATTCCAAACTTATTCTCTGACTTTCCAGTCATGATTTTCTCATGCGTTCTAGCATTTACATCTGGGTTAACTCTTATAGAAACTGGAGCTATTTTACCTAGCCTTGCTGCAATCGAATTGAGCTGTAATATTTCTGGTACACTTTCTACATTAAATTGCCTAATGCCTTGAGTCAGGGCTAATACCATCTCCTCTGAAGTTTTTCCGACCCCTGAAAAGACTATTTTTTCTCCTGCTACACCAACCTTACGGGCTCTTAAATATTCTCCTCCTGATACTACGTCCATCCCAGACCCTAATAGGGTTAAGACTCGCAGAACAGCAAGATTAGAATTAGATTTGACAGAATAGTAAATCGAGTGATTTAATCCTTTTAAGCTACTAGACAAAGCATTATAACTATCTTCTAATGCTCCTGCTGAATATACATAAAAAGGGGTCTTAGTCGCCTTTGCCAAATCTACAACGGATAATTCCTCAACGTGTAAAATACCGTTTCGAAAATCAAAGTGATTATTTTCTTTTTTCAGATTCGTTTTCAACATCATAAATTTTTTGAAAATTAAAAGGCATTAACTAAGTAACAGCTCAGCCTGAAACAATTCGGTCTTCACCCAATTTACTTTGTGGTCTTTCTGGATCGCCCTTGACGCCACAACAACATAACACAAAACTTAGTGCAACAAAAAAAATTATCTTCATTCTCCCATCATCCTTTTTTGCCATTCAATAATTCTTTCTTTAACCTGCGTAGGTGAAGTTCCTCCATAAGACTTCTTAGATTTTACTGAATTGTCTATGGTTAGTATCTCAAGGATTTGATTATGAATCTCTGGTTCTATCTGTTTAAAGACCTCCAGATCCAAGTCCTTCAGATCACAACCTAAATTTTCAGCCTCTCGTACTAAATTACCCACAACTTTATGGGCTTGCCGGAAGCTATAATTATAATCCTTAACTAGATAATCTGCCAAATCTGTAGCAGTAATGAATCGTGATGATGCTGATTCCCTTAAGACTTTTTTATTAACCGTAATCTCTTTAAGCATTTCAGCCATTACAGATAATACAAGAAATAAATTATCATAAACTCTGAAAACAGCTTCTTTATCTTCTTGTAAATCCTTAGAATATGCTAGAGGCAATCCCTTTAACATAGTTAGTAACGATACAAGAGCCCCCGAAATGCTCCCGGCCTTTGCTCTTATTAGTTCTGCTGCATCTGGATTTCTTTTTTGAGGCATAATTGATGACCCAGTGGAGAAACTATCTGAAATCTGGACGAATTGAAACTGTTCACTAGACCAAAGCACTAGTTCCTCTGCAAACCTACTTAAATGTATAGAACAAATCGCAGCAGATGAAACAAAATCTACAGCAAAATCTCGATCTGAAACTGCATCTATACTATTGGCCATTGGTTTATCAAAGCCAAGCTCCTCTGACGTCATGAATCTGTCTATGGGAAAAGATGTTCCTGCTAACGCTGCTGAACCCAAAGGGCATTCATTTAAGCGTCTTCTCGAATCAAGAAATCGCTCTTTATCCCTAGAAAGCATTTCGACATATGCAAGCATATGATGACCAAAAGTTATGGGTTGAGCAGTCTGAAGATGGGTGAATCCAGGCATAATTGTGTCATAATTATTCTCTGCTATTGTCAAAAACTCACGCATATTTCTTGAAATCAGAGAAACCAAAATGTCTATACTGTCTCTAACCCAAATCCTGAAATCCGTAGCAACTTGGTCATTTCTAGATCTAGCTGTGTGTATAAAACCTGCATCTGGTCCTATTAACTCATGAAGCTGACTTTCAATATTCATGTGGATGTCTTCGAGTTTCACATTATATTTGAAATCACCATTCTCAATTTCTTTTTTTATGGTTTTTAAGCCATTTATAATTTTGTCTGAAACCTCATTTGAAATAATTTTCTGCTTACAGAGCATTTGTACATGAGCCACTGAGCACTGTATGTCTTGATTAGCTAAACGGTAATCAAAATCTATTGACGAATTAATTTGTTCCATGATATCTGTCGTCTGAGAAGAAAACCTTCCTCCCCACATAGCGTTTTTCTTTTCCAAAACCTTTTTTTTCATAGTTTCCTCTAGATCAATTCTCAATAATATATGAACTGGCTAAATATGAGATTTATAATTATCCTTCTGGTATACGCTCCCATTTTCATCTTTGCAAATTCCTCTTTTAGCTTCGGCACGGAAAGTAACAAGTTTAGTTTGAAGGACAGAACAGGCGAAATGGAAAAATTTCTTTTCCATTCGGAACCAATCCCTATAGACAAACTCCCAGTTTTACAACTTGACAACACTGAATTCGATCTAATGAAGCAAGGATATAATTTAGTACTAGTGAATTTTTGGGCTACCTGGTGTAAACCCTGTGTTGAAGAAATGCCATCTCTGGACAAACTGCAATCTTTATTTGATCCCCAGGAACTTAAAATCATTACAGTTGCAACAGGCAGAAACAACAAAAAAACAATCGCTAAATTTTTTTCCAACCAAATGATCGTTAATTTGGAAAACTTCAGAGACCCAAAAGGATTTTTAGCCACAAGATTGGGTATCTTTGGTTTACCTGCTTCTATTATAATTTCATCAGATGGTAATGAAATTGGACGTTTGATAGGACCAATTGATTGGGTTGAAGAGGGTGTTGTTGAGTTCTTTAAGCACCTGGTTCTCTAACTTGATTTACTGTTAGATTTCTGTTTTCATTGTTCATTAATCGTTTTCAAGGAATCCAGCGTGCATATAGCTATCTTAGAAACTGGCAAGTTGCCTGGACTTTTAGAGCAAAGGTTTGGTAATTATAGCGCGATGTTTTCAAATTTGCTTAGTCAACTCAATATTGACTATACTATAAAAACCTATGAAGTTACAAAATTCCAATTACCTGATAATCCCAAAGCAGCTGATTTTTGGCTAATAACAGGTTCTTCATTTGGTGTTTATGATAACTTAACCTGGATCGCAGATTTGAAGAATTTTGTTCAAGAGGTTGTTGAAAATAAGGTACCATTATTAGGAGTGTGCTTTGGGCATCAGATACTAGCAGAGGCTATGGGTGGAAGTGTAGAGAAGTCTGATAAAGGCTGGGGTGTCGGTGTTCATAAATATTATAAAGTATGCGATACTGTGTGGGCCAAAAGGCTTGGTGAAAGTTTTTCTGGCTATGCTAGCCATCAAGACCAAGTGATAATCCCACCAAAAAACTCTATTTCCATTTATGGTTCCAAGTTTTGTCCACATTCTGTTCTAGCATATGGGAATCAAGACAAACCATTTGCTATATCAATTCAAAGCCACCCAGAGTTCTCAAAAGATTGTCTGAAAGCTATTATCAATAGAAGATTAGGCAAGACATTGCCAAGAGCAGTAGGTGAGAAAGGCCTCAAAAGTCTGAATCAAGACCCAAAAAATGTAGAGGTTTTTAAAGTTCTCTTGGAAGCATTACATATAAATTGACCAATTTGCTTACTTTTGTTGAAGCAAATTCTAATATTAATAACTAGCCCGCTGGGTTTTTATGCCCTATCTAAAGCCCTAGATATTTTCTCTTTAACAAGTAATTTTTGCTTTTTCAGGTCGTTAAGCATTTTTGAATCCGGTGCTACTCTCTTTTGCTCACTATCTACTAACCCAGACAGCTTAGCATGTTTCTTCCGTAACTCAGTAAGATATGTCTCCAAAGTCATTCGGATCTCCCAAATTAGTAATGTCTCAAACCGTAATGCTTAAATTATTAACCTAAATTCATGCCCATGCAATAACAATGTTAAAAAGCTAGAACCTTGCCTCGTTCCAAAACATCTAATACCTGTGATGAATATTTCCTTGAATCACTTTCCGTGTTGGTACTCTCAAACAAATTTAGCGTATCCAATAGCTTTGTTTCTCCTTTTGCTGATTTTCTAGCTCGAACTATTATTCTAAATGTAGAGTCACGACCAGCACTTAGAATTGGTAATATCTTGATGTCTCCCGACCCTTTTTCTAATACCGACAAAATTTGACCCAACCTGGCAGGTCTATGGATTAGAGTAATAAAGCCATAAGGCTTACAGCGTTTTAAAGAAAATCTAAGCATGCTTTCCAATGAACCAGGCTTTTCAATATTCGCTAATTCTAGTGCCTGATTCCCCGATCGCTTATAACTATTCTCTGAGTAATAGGGTGGATTAAAAAATATTTGATCAAATGCGCAATTACCCAATTCATTTCCGACAGATTGGAAGTCTCCTAATAGCATCTTAGCTTTAAGTTTATTACTCACTGCATTTTTTTGTGCCAAGGAATAATATTCTTCCTGTAATTCAATTCCGAAAGCTATCAAAGGTTTGATCCTTTTCATCACGCAGAATAATACTGTGCCAACACCGGTTCCAATATCCAATACATTATCACCAGGGGATGCCGTGATAGAAGCTGCTAACAAGACTGAATCAATACCTGATCTAAAGCCTCTCTTAGGTTGTAGTAATCTCAATTTACCTCCTAAGAAGGCATCATTAGATAATTCGTTATTCCTTACTTTCATGCAAAGCCACTATTTTATTAAAGGACTAAGCGATGTTATTAACTAAAATAAAAGGACACAATAAAAAGGATAACAAAATCATCAAAATCCTGGGGAAATATCTAACATTATATCATTAAATAACTATATAGCTTAGTATACTGATTAAGTCATAAGAGAAGAGTGTCAATCTTTATAAGACGTTAACAAAATGAACCACACTGATCCTATAGCTGAACTTCAAAATTTGCTTAAAGATGATTTGGACTTAATGGCGGAAATTATCAATGAAATGATGATTTCAAAAAATGCTCCTAGAATTCCAGAAATTTCAAACCATATATTTTCAGCGGGGGGTAAAAAATTACGACCTCTCTTGTGCTTAGCCACTGCAAGATCACTAGGTTATGATCGGGACAAGCATATTATGTTAGCCGCCAGCATAGAGTTTATACATACTGCCACGCTACTTCATGACGATGTTGTTGATGAAAGTTCCACACGAAGAGGGCTTAAAACAGCAAACATACTTTGGAATAATCAATCCTCCATATTGGTTGGTGACTTTTTGTTTTCCAGGGCTTTTCAATTAATGGTTTCCACTGGTTCACTAAAAATTTTGGAAGTTTTAGCAAACACCTCTGCCCTAATTGCAGAAAGTGAAGTTTTACAGTTGTCACAAGTTCGAAATACAGAAACTTCAATTGACACATATATGAAAATAATAGAGGGAAAGACTGCAGCACTATTCTCTGCAGCTTCTCAAACAGGGGCAATGATTTCTTCAGAAAACGTAAAAGACATAGAAAATTTTAAATCCTACGGAAAAGCTATCGGTTTGAGCTTCCAATTAATTGATGACTATCTAGATTACAAAGGAAATGCATCACATATGGGCAAGAACCTTGGCGATGATTTTGGTAATGCTAAATTAACCTTCCCATTAATCTTAGCACTAAATAAGTGCAATGCTGAAGAAAGAGATACTTTAAAAAGTTCCCTTCTAAAGCAAAATCGAGACGCAACGGACCTTAAAACCGTCATCCTTATCATGGAGAAATATCGTACTCTAGAGAACACTAAGGACGAAGCCAAAAAATGGTCTCACATTGCTAGTGAGGCTATTCGAAAATTACCTAATAACAATATTACTAACTTGCTTGGGCAAATAGCTGAGGTTATTGTTAAACGCTCTTCATGAGAATAGTTGAGAAACTCTTATCCATGCTTGTGGAAATCCTTTAGCTAAGTGCTTACACGCATTTATAGCATCAGTCTTTTTAAAAAAAAGGCCAAAACAAGTTGCGCCTGATCCGGACATTCTAGAAATTAAACACCCTGACGTATTTTTTATGGCTGCAAGCAATATTTTTATTTGTGGAAACAATTTTGTAGCTGGTAGTTCGAGATCATTGTTGTGATCAAGCAAATAATCCATAAAGGCTTCTTTTGTTTTAAATATGGGTAGTACCTCTGGGGCTCGGTTACTGAAGGAATTAATTGAGTCGAAAATTAATCCTGTTGGAACTTGTTCACCTGTATTGACTAACACAATCCACATAGCAGGTGGTTCCTTTACGCGTGCAACTTTTTCTCCAACACCTTGCATTTTCTTTAGGGCCCAGTTCATACATACTGGTACATCAGCACCTAGAGAAATCAGTTCATTAGTGGGAGGTAAGGGCGACCCCCACAACTTTGATAAAACTCTCAAGACTACAGCTGCATTAGAAGATCCACCGCCCAAACCAGCAGAAATAGGTATATCTTTGTTTAAAACAATTAAAGCACCCTTACCACAAGGTTTTAAAAGACTTGCAGCCCTTAAGATAAGATTGTCTTTGGCAGTTAACGCTGTAGCAAGCCTTCCTACAATCTTCAGATTTATTTCTTTGGCAGGTTCTATATATATCTCATCACCAATACTTGGGAATGCTACTAAACTATCAAGAAAATGGTAACCATCCGATCTCTTCCCCAAAACATGCAAGGTCAGGTTTACTTTCGCTCTAGACAGTTCCAATGAAAAACTTTTTTCAACCATTTTATTTTTTATGCCTAGTTGATCGATTGTCTAATCTCTCAAACCTAATTCTAGTTTATCTTTGATTCTTAAAAGTAATTCTTTATCTGGGTTAAAAAGAAGTGCTCTTTTCCATTGAAATTTAGCCTCTCTCTTCCGACCTACTTTCCACAAAATGTCACCAAAATGGTCATTAACAATAGGATCCTCCGGTTCAAGGGAAATGGCCTTTTCCATAGGTATAATGGCCTCATCATATCGCCCTAATTGGTACAAACCCCAGGCCAGAGAATCAACAATGTAACCACTTTCAGGACTTTTCTCTACTGCCAACTCAATCATCCTTAAAGCTTCGTCTAAATTTTCCTTTCTTTCGATAAGCATGTATCCTAGGTAATTCAACACTTGAGGATGTTCAGGTACAAATTCAAGTGCTATTCCCAAGTCTTCCATAGATTTTTCATAATCTCTTAACTGCTCCCTCGTTATCCCACGAAAAAAATAAAGCATCCACAAATTATTATTTTCGAAATCTGCACTTTTATTTGCGGCCAGAGCCTCAGTATAGGCCAGGCTCGCAAGTTCATACTTTTCTGCGTGCCTGTAAACATTTCCTAAAGCTTCATATACTTCAAAATTCATAACACCATTCTTTATAAGATCTTTCAGGACCTTAATAGCTAAATTCTCTTGTGAGGTTTCAATTAGTAACTCTGCAAGCATTAGCTTTGATTCAGCGTAGAAAAGATCCGATTCTTCAACAAACCTTAAGGTATCAATGGCTTTATCCACAAGACCAGAGTCAGCTAAAGCTTGGGCTAATCTAATATTAAATCTCGCACCAATATCCGTTATATAATTTGCAAGTTGACAATAAAAGGTCTCAATAAGATTTTGGTTAGACTCTCTACCACCCCCTTCAGCAAAAAGTAATAAGGTATCGGCAATACCACTATTTGGCGTCTTAAAGACCTCCAAATATGAATCTTGCTTAGTTTTTATTTTCCTATGTAGCTGCTTTAATGTTAAGTTTTTTGAGTTCTTTCTGATACTCCTACTTAATAAGAGTTCAGTATTAATATTATCATCCACGAGACTTAACACATTTACTCCAAATATTTCGTAATTCTTACCTAATACTTCAAAATTCTGTCTATTATTCCTTATTACTTCTGCAGACATAAAGTATTTTCCTAGTTGGGCATAAGCTATGGACGTATAATATGAGCCAAGATCAAAATTAAGTTTCAAATTCTGAAAATTAGTAAATTCCCTTACTGCAGCATTGAAATTTTCTTTTTGAATATGAATCCAGCCCCTCATTGAAATCTTTAAGACTTCCGGAAGGTTAGCTTCATATTTTGATATAAGCTGAATGGCTGTGTCAAATTCCTTTTTCTTTAATTTTTCACTTATTAATGTTAGCGCTAAAGCAGGAGATTTGAGACCTGATTTCTCCATTTCGCCTGCTAACGAAAAAGCTTGTTCAAATTCGCCTGCAGCGACTGAATACAAAAGGGCATCATTATATATATCGGGTTGCTTATTACCCTTTTCTATCATGTAGCTAGTATACTGCGCCGATTTATAAAAATCATTCAGCGAGGATGAAAAACGAGAGGCTAATAATGCCCCAGAAATGGAACCAAAACATTGGAAAGCAAAAAGAATTCCATATAAAGTCACAATTATCATTGAATAACATCTAAACATTTCACTGACTAATTTATTAGGACCAAATTATTTATGAACAGGTAATCATCACATGTGAGAGTAATTAGGACCCTCCCCACCTTGTGGTGTTTTCCACGTGATGTTTTGACTAGGGTCTTTTATATCGCAAGTTTTACAATGAACACAATTCTGATAATTAATTTGGAATCTCGGGTTTAAATTGTCCCCTTCACGAACAATCTCATATACCCCAGCTGGACAATAACGTTGAGCAGGTTCTTCATAAGTAGGCAAGTTATGATTAACTGGGATAGACTCATCACCTAGACTTAGATGACAAGGTTGGCCATCACTATGAGCAGTGCCTGAAAAACTAACATTATCAAGACGCTCAAAACTAATCTTACCATCTGATTTAGGATAATCAATCACTTTACAATCTGAAGCACGTTTAAGGGTGTCATGATCTGCACACTTGTGTTTAACTGTTCCAAACAAATTAAATCCAAGAATATTTGCAAACCACATGTCTAAGGCACCTAAAATAATACCCAGAAATAATCCAAACCGTGACCATAACGGTTTCACATTTTTTACAGGTGACAGATCATGAAAAACCGTTCCAGACTTGATTGCGACCTCATAGTTATCTAGTTCGTCATTTG
Organism: uncultured Alphaproteobacteria bacterium; assembly: GCA_902599445.1. GTDB lineage: Bacteria > Pseudomonadota > Alphaproteobacteria > Rhodobacterales > Rhodobacteraceae > CACIIZ01. The sequence goes on along the minus strand of CACKFK010000009.1, from coordinate 26,577 downwards.
ATCTGCCTGATTGCAAAGCTTCATAGGCTGCCTGGGCTGCACTAATACCAGAAAGTATTGCATTATGGTTACCCTTTATCCGTGGCACATTCACTAGTCCTGCTGAACAGCCTAAAAGTACACCTCCTGGAAAACATACTTTAGGAATTGATTGTAATCCACCTTCACTAATAGCACGAGCCCCATATTCAATTCTTTTACCCCCCTTAAGCAGGTTTTTGATCATCGGATGATGTTTAAATCTCTGAAACTCTTTATATGGAAAAAGAAAAGGATTTTTATAATTCAAATGCACAACAAAACCTAAATATAAATGATGATTTTCAGCATGATATACAAAAGACCCTCCACCTACAGCATTACCTAACGGCCACCCCATCGTGTGCAAAACTTGGCCTTCCTTATGATTTTTGGGATTTATTTCCCAAACTTCCTTCATTCCTATTCCATATTTGGGAACGTCTGAATCTTTAGCTAAATCATACTTCGAAATTACTTGTTTAGTTAATGACCCCCTAACTCCTTCTCCCAGAAAAATATACTTTCCATTTACTTTCATTCCTGGTTCGTACATAGGACCGGGTTTCCCATCTGCATTTTTTCCAAACTCACCAGCTATTACACCGGTAACCTGATTTGTCTTCCCGTAAATTAACTCTGAACAAGCCATTCCTGGAAAAATCTCTACACCAAGTGCTTCTGCCTCCAATGATAACCATCTACATACCTTAGACATTGAGACAATATAATTTCCCTCATTAGACATCAGTGGTGGCATCAAAAAGTTTGGCACTCGTATCCCCCCGGCTGGCCCAAGTAAGTAAAACTTATCATCTGAAACAGGGGTTCTTATTGAGGTCTCCTTTTCTTTCCAATTTGGGAAAAGTTTATCTAATCCCTTAGGGTCCAGCACTGCTCCTGAAATAATATGTGATCCAACCTCGGCCCCTTTTTCTAATACCACTACTTGCAAGTTTGGATCGATTTGTTTCAGTTTTATAGCTGATGACAACCCAGCAGGGCCAGCACCTACTATTACCACATCATAATCGATAGATTCTCTTTCAAATTCAGGCATTAAGAACTCCTAAAATAGCTTCCTTGACACATCAGCAAATTTAGCCTTATTTTTATGTTTAAGTATAGTATAAAAGATGCCAAATGAAAGGGGCACTTTCATTAGGCACCACACCAAATCCGATTATGATTAGTGTAGGTGTAAGCGAATACTAAAAGTTCTGAATGATTTAGTTTTTACTTAAGTTTAATGTTTGATTATTTAACCTTTAAGGCGGGAACAAATTGGAGAAATAAATGGAGAAGATACCTTTAACCTTGCAAGGTCATGAAACTCTTAATGAGGAACTAAAACTACTAAAATCAAAAGAAAGACCCCAAATAATTAAAGCGATTGCAGAGGCACGTGAGCATGGTGATCTATCAGAAAATGCTGAATACCATGCAGCTCGCGAAAAACAGTCTTTTATTGAAGGTAGAATAAAAGAACTAGAGGGTATAATTAGTTTGGCGGAAGTAATTGATCCTAAAAAACTTAGTGGGAGTGTAAAGTTTTCTGCTACTGTGACCATAATTGACGAAGACACAGAAGAAGAAAGCACTTACCAGATAGTTGGAGAACCTGAGGCTGATATAGAAAAAAATAAATTGAATGTTAGATCTCCCTTGGCACGTGCCTTAATAGGAAAAGAACCTGGGGATAGTATAGAAGTCAAATCTCCTGGAGGAACCAAAAACTATGAAATACTATCAATCCATTATTGATAGTATTTAAAATGGGCTGATAAGATAAAAAGATTGATGACGTCATAGAGGATAATCGTGCATCTATCACATGCTTAATACTACCGCAGAACACCACCACTCACATTATTAACTTCAAGAATGATTTTGTTACATAAATTTTCAATTTCTTTATCCTCTAAAGTTTTATCCTTAGGTTGAATAAGTATTTCAAATGCTAGTGATTTCTTACCTCTTCCCACTTGTTGGTAGGCTTGAGGGCCCTCAAAGACATCAAAGAGTTTAACTTCTTGTATCAAATCCTTATTAATTTTTTTAATCGTAGCCATGATTTTCTGTGCCTCAATACCTTCATCTACGACAAATGCAAAATCTCGCACCACAGACGGATAATCTGACTGACTTAGTTTAGATTTCTTTAACTTTCCTGAATTTTCAGGTATCTGCTCTGGGAAAATTGAGAAAATAACCGGGCACTTCTTGATCCCCATCCTCAGACCTATATGAGGGTGGAGTTCTCCAAACACTCCTAGAACCTTAAACTTGCCCAGCCTCACCAAAGCTGATTTGTTCGGGTGAAAAAATTTGGGCACCTGACGATCAAGTTGTAGGCTCTCAAGTTTGACTCCAAGATATTTAAGTGTTCCTTCCACGACTGATTTTGCATCAAAAACATCATAGGATCTTCTATTTTGAAAGGCATTCCTTTCTTGATCACAGCCTACAAAAATTCCACTAATCTCGATATTTTCCTGACCTGGTTCAGAACCGGTGAAAACTTCTCCTATCTCAAAACTAGAAAAATCATGAATCCCCCGAGCCTGATTTTTTTTTGATGATGTAAGAAGTCCTGGCAACAAAGATGGACGCAAATGTGTCATTTCAGAACTAATAGAATTCGATAAGGTAACTTTGTCTTTACCTTCTCCAAATAACCTTGCCTGTGTTTCATTGATAAAACTATAACTTATGCACTCTCTCATGCCTTTTGATGCTAGGTAGCGTCGAATTTTGTTTACGTTTTGCCTTAGCTCACTTTGTTTGGATATTGTCGCCCCGAAATTTTTTTCTGGCAGAGGGGTAGCTATTAACTGATCTAATGAAGTTATCCTGATAATTTCCTCCACTAGGTCAATTTCACCAGTTATATCGGGTCTCCAACTCGGTGCTTGGACTAAAATTGGTTGTTTTTTGGTGTCACACACGAAACCTAACTTTTTTAAGATCTCTAATTGTCTCTTGATAGGTACTTTTATGCCAGTTACCCTTTGCACTCTGTCTTCTCTAAAATTAATCATATCCGCTTTATAAGGATTGCTACCAGAACACACTAATGTCGATGGTTTCCCACCACATAGTTTAATTGCTAGTTCAGTATAATATTCAATGCCTGGAATTGTAAAAGAAGGGTCGACACCCCTTTCAAATCGATATCTAGCATCTGTTATCAGGCCTAGTTTCCTACCAGTCATTGCTGTGGATACTGGATCAAAATATGCTGATTCAATAAACACATTCTTAGTAGTTTCTGTACAACCACTAGAATTTCCCCCAATGATACCTCCTACGGCCTGAACCCCTTGATCATCGGCTATAATCGTCATTGTATTATCTAACTTATAACTTTTACCATCCAACGCTTCAATTTCCTCACCATTCACCGCTTTTCTTACAACCAGATCACCTTTAAGCTTGTCAGCATCAAATGCGTGAAGTGGCCGTGCACTATCAAACGTTAAGAAATTAGTTAAATCTACTAAGGTCGAGATAGGTCGAAGGCCAATAGAAGTAAGTCTATTGACTAACCACTCTGGCGAACTGCCATTCTTTAGTCCTTGAATATACCTACCAACAAAATAAGGACAGTCCTTTTCGGCTACATTATTTTTCAAGATGACACTAATAGGACTTTGGTAATTACAAAGAACTTTATTGGATTTTCTATCTAAAAATTTGCCTAACCCTTTTGCTGAAAGATCCCTTGCTATACCTCGAACACCTAAAGCATCAGGGCGATTTGGCGTAATAGCAATATCTATGATTGGATCAATTCTTGTAGGATCATTGATCTTCAGCCATTCTGTAAAGCTTTTCCCAACATTGGGCTCATCCAAACAGATAATACCATCATGTTGGTCAGACAGATTAAGTTCGAACTCAGAGCACATCATGCCATAGCTTTCAACTTCCCTAATTTTGCCAACCGAGATTTTTTTTCCTAAACCTGGAATAAACGTTCCAGGTAATGCTACTACGACTCCCATGCCCAGTTTAACATTAGGGGCTCCACAAACTATCTGATGTTGATTTTTTCCGACATCTACAGAACACACGCTTAATTTGTCAGCATTAGGATGCTTTCGCACATCCACTATTTTCCCTGTTATAAAATTTGAAAAATGTTCTGTCGGATCAATAACTTGTTCTACTTCTAAACCTAAATCGTTGAGAGCATCCAGGACGGCATTAACGTTCTCATCACACTCTAAGTAAGTTTTCAACCAACTAAAAGAAAATTTCACTTCACCTTATCCTAGCTATTTCTTTTCATGAATCTCTACCTCAAGCCACTATTGGTAGAGGGTATGTTAAGAGGGTCAAATCCATAATGATCTAACCAACGAACATCGCCTTCAAAAAACGATCGCAAATCTGGAATCCCATACTTTAGCATTGCTAACCTGTCTATACCCATCCCAAATGCAAACCCCTGATAACAATTTGAGTCAACGTTACATGCCGTGAGTACCTTAGGATGAACCATACCAGAACCTAAGATTTCCAGCCAACTCTCCCCTTGCCCAAGTTTTAAAATACCATCTTCCCAAGAACATCTAATGTCAACTTCAGCACTAGGCTCTGTAAAGGGAAAATGGCTAGATCTAAACCTTAGTTCCAAGTCTTCGACTTCAAAGAAAGCTCTACAAAATTCTTCTAGTGTCCACTTTAAGTGGCTCATAGTAAGATCTTTATCAATAGCTAAACCTTCTAATTGATTAAACATTGGTGTGTGTGTCTGATCGTAATCTGAACGAAAAACTTTGCCAGGAACAATTATTCTACAAGGGACCCCATTTTCCTTTTCCATATGACGGATTTGTACAGGACTAGTATGAGTTCTTAAAACATGAGGTGGGGATCCTGAATCAGGATTTGAATCTACATAGAACGTATCAAACTCCTGCCTCGCAGGATGTTCAGGGGGAATGTTTAAAGCATCAAAATTGTACCAGTCACTTTCAATCTGAGGACCCTCAGCTATGGAGAACCCTAAATTAGAGAAAATTTCTACTACCTCCTCAGTTACCTGACTTATAGGATGGATCTTCCCCATTTGAGAAGGTCTGGAAGGTCTTGACACATCCAACCACTCAACACTAATTCGTTTATTAATATTTTCCTCAGTTATTAAAAGCTTTTTTTTCTCTATTTCTTCAATAATCTCAGTTTTAAGAAAATTGAGCTTTGGTGCTTTGACTCTGCGTTCACTCTCTTCCATAGAACCAATAGCTTTCATAAGACTTGTGACTTCACCTTTCTTACCAAGTCCCTTAATTCTAATTTGTTCCAAGTCATCTAAGCTTGAAGCTGTTGATATTGAATTCAGATAGTTCTGCTTTATTTTGTCTAAATCATCCATGCTAGAACTTTTATAATTTGGCACTTGTCTGTAAAGTTAACATCCCAACTGATCTGAGGTTAATCTCTAATCTTCAGTCTTCTACAAGATGACAACATTTTGAAATGTTTTCCAGGAATTTCTTTGCCAAGTATTTTATGCTAATTTTGATCGAACAATCTCGAAAATTTTCTTAAAGGCCTCTGGCTCACTCACCGCCAGTTCTGCAAGTATTTTCCGATCCACTTCTATTTCTGCCTTTAATATTCCATTCATAAATTTACTATATGTACACGTCGGATCTAGCGCCCGAACAGCTGCATTTATTCTTTGAATCCATAGAGATCTGAAAGTCCTTTTCTTTACTCTTCTATCTCGGGTTGCGTACTGAAGTGCTTTGTCCACTGACTGTGCAGCTGACCGAAACGTTCTACTACGAGCTCCGTAATAGCCTTTAGCTGCCTTTAATACCTTCTTGTGCCGGGCTCTTGTGACCGGACCTGGTCTAACACGTGACATTCCATCATCCTTTATCTTGCATATGGCATATAAGTCTTAACTATACCTTCATCAGCCTTAGAGAGCGTTGTAGTACCACGAGCATTTCTGATAAATTTTCTTGATCGCTTTATCATGCCATGTCTTTTCCCAGCCTGAGAAGCTTTAAGTAAGCCAGAAGCTGTAGGTTTGAAACGTTTTTTTGCACCCGACTTTGTTTTCATCTTAGGCATTACTTTTCACCACTTCCCGAAAGGTTGAATGTTTCGGGTTTTATTATTCTTAATTCAGGAAATATGCAAGTCAAAAAGATATAAGGTTAACTGCTTGTATATTTGTAAAAGTCTAGAATCAATTGACCTCACCTTCAAAAATCTGCTTTTCATCGGCTGGGGCAACTCTCAAGATATTAGTGGTACCAGGAACATTAAAAGGTACTCCAGCTATCACGATTATCTTATCCTTGTCCTTAGCAAATCCATACTGTCTAGCGGCCTTAGCTGCATTAACAACTGCCATCTTAAACCTGTTAAGCTCTTCGGTGACTATGCAATGCAAACCCCAGTTAAGAGCTATACGCCTTGCTATCGATATCTTAGGCGTAAGTGCGATTATTGGTACACGTGGCCGCTCCCGTGAAGTTAGAGCAGCGGTAGTGCCAGTATGCGTAAAACAACAAATGACCTTTACATTGGTAGTTTCGGCTACCTCTCTTGCTGCAACCGTTATAGCATCAGAGACGCCTCTCTTTAATGGTGTTCTTGAGGATTCTATCAATTGACGATATGTTTGTTCTTTTTCTACTTCAGTAGCGATACTATTCATGGTCCGCACAGCCTCTACAGGATAATCTCCTACAGCACTTTCTGCCGATAGCATTATTGCATCAGCACCTTCATAGATTGCTTGGGCTACGTCCGATACTTCGGCTCTTGTAGGAACCGGTGACGTTATCATACTCTCCATCATTTGAGTTGCTACAATAACCGGCTTACCTGATGCCCGACATTGCCTTACAAGACGCTTTTGAATAGGTGGTAATGTTTCGATAGGTAACTCAACACCAAGATCACCTCTTGCTACCATCACTGCATCTGCTTCTAAGAGAATTTCATCAAAAGCATCGACAGCCGACGGTTTTTCAATTTTTGCCAATATTGCTGCTCTATCCTTAACCAACTTTTTAGCATCCTTTATATCGGAAGCTCTTTGAACAAATGACAACCCCAACCATTCAATACCTAAATCACAGACAAATTCTAAATCACTGATATCCTTCTCCGAAAGTGCCGATAATGGTAAGACTTGATCTGGTACATTAATTCCTTTTCTATCTGAAAGAATTCCTCCTACCACTACTTCAGTATCAACAAAGTCCGAACCAACTTCTTTGACTATCAAACGTATTTTACCATCATCAACCAAAACAGTAGAACCAACCTTTAAACCTTGAAAAACTTCAAATCCTGGTAGATTTACCCTGTTAGTATCACCCAAAGTATCTTTGTTATCGAACCTAAAGGATTTTCCAGCAACCAACTCAGCCATCTCGCCTTTAAATTTTCCGCATCTCAACTTTGGACCTTGAAGATCAGCCAGTATGCAAATTGGCCTACCAAATTTTTTCTCAACTCTTCTTATGATGTGATGTCTTTTTCTTATTTCATCATGGGTTCCATGGCTCAAATTTAGACGAAAAACATCTGCTCCTGCTTTAAAGAGTTCCTCTACTACCTGCTCTTTATTCGATGCCGGTCCTAAAGTAGCTACTATCTTAACATTCCTATTTCTCCTCAATCCCTCAGCCACAAAAACCTCTCAAACTGCCATAGTTATAAAAAAGCATCAAAAAACACCAAAAAAAGATATAGGCGGACAATAATCAATATCCACAATAAATTAACCTTTTTTTTTTTACATTAAGACATAGCCATCAAATGTGATAAATAAGCATCTAAGAAATGTAACAAAATTTTATGCCTTGCACGAATAACAAAATTAACAAGCTTGATTAACTAATCTGAGATCATTAAGATTTCTTTACCCATACAAATTAGGTGAATTCAATGATTAAAGAAAACAAAACGTCATTAGAAGCCGCAACCTTTAGGCGACTTTTAGAACATTTATCTAAGAGGACGGACGTACAAAATCTTGATTTAATGGATCTGGCTGGATTTTGTCGGAATTGTCTTTCTAGATGGTACAGTGAGGAAGCACAAAAGATTAACTTAGAAATTGACGAAGAAGCCGCTCGGGAATTAATTTACGGGATGCCTTACAAAACCTGGAAAGAAAAATTCCAAACTAAACGATCTGAAAAAGAGGTTGCTAAAGTTATGGATAAGAGCGATGAGGCTCAATCAAATTAGATCTTTCATTATATTTCTTATATAAAGATCTCTTAGTTCCAAAGTAATTTTACCAGGTAAGCCAGATCCAATCTTGTAATCATCTATCTCCACTACAGGCATTATAAATGTCGTAGACGAACTTGTGAAGGCTTCTAGTGAATCCTTAACTTCTTCAATCGAAAAAGGTTTTTCTTCTATTTGATAGCCAGATTTTTTGGAATACTCCAATATGGACTCCCTAGTAATGCCACCTAGAATATCCCGTGACAAAGATCTAGTTAACAATTTGCGATCTGCCGAAATAATGAAGGTATTGTTTGAACTACCCTCAGTCACTAAGCCATCCTTAATAAACCAGGCATCATCCTTTCCTTGTTCTAAGGCTCTTTGCTTGCTGAAAGAAGCATACAGAAGTTGGGTACTTTTAATATCAGATCTCCCCCATCGCTGATCTGGAAATGATAGGACTTTTGCTCCTGCCTTAATTGTTTGATTCTGAATTAGACTTTTTTCTTGAGTAAAAAGTACTACGGTCGGTTTGATACAAGGATCAGGAAATGCAAAATCTCGATCTGCCGCCCCCCTGCTAATTTGTAAATAAACTAGACCCTCACGCACCTCATTAAGTGCTATAAGTTTTCGGTGGACAGTTAATAAATCATCATCCGACATATCCAGGTTCATTCCTATTTCTCCTAGGGACCTTCGTAATCTTCGCGTATGGCCCTCCCAAGAAACAAGTTTTTGCTGAATAACAGCTGTCACTTCATAGACAGAATCACCAAATAAAAAACCTCTGTCAAATATTGACAATTTAGCATCATTCTCATTGATATATTTACCATTAAGAAAAACTGTCCTTACCATTGGTCTATCCTCTCATGCTCTAACTAGATCAATTTTTTTGTCTTAAGGTCAAATTACTCGCGGATAACCATTTGGCAAGTCTAATATTTGAAGTTACACTTAAGAGTGTAACAAAAATTATAGCTTACCAATTAAGGTTTATTTAAATCGAAAGGATTTTATATCTTATGACTGAAGAAGTGGTCTTATTGTCGGGCTCTAGAACAGCTATCGGTAGTTTTGGAGGCTCGCTAAAATCTGTATCCCCAATTGATCTGGGTACCTTGGTAGCAAAAGAGGCTATTAAAAATTCCGGCGTCGAAAAAGAAGATATAGAGCATGTAGTTTTTGGACATGTCATCAATACAGAACCAAAGGATATGTACTTATCAAGAGTGATCTCACTTAAAGCAGATATTCCGATAAGTGTGGCTGCTATGAATGTAAATCGCCTATGTGGGTCAGGACTTCAGGCATTAGTTTCGATAATACAAACACTGTCTTTAGGCGATGCCAAATTTGGCCTTGCTGGTGGAGCAGAAAATATGAGTCGATCACCTCATATAATAAAATCGAATAGGTGGGGAAAAAGAATGGGTGACTCAGTGGTAGAGGACATGATGTTAGGTGCATTAAGCTGTCCATTTGAAACGGGCCATATGGGCATAACTGCCGAAAATGTTGCTAAAGAGTATGGTATTTCTAGGGAGAAACAGGATAATTTTGCTTTAGAAAGTCAGTCCAGAGCATCTAATGCTATATCAGAGGGTTACTTTTCAAGCCAAATAGTACCGTTAGAGGTAGGCAAAGGGCAAAAGAAAAATATCTTTGAGGTAGATGAACACCCCAAGCATACTAACCAAAATGATCTTTTATCACTAAAACCGGTTTTTAAAAGTGACGGCACTGTTACTGCGGGCAATTCTTCAGGCTTAAATGATGGTGCAGCCGCTTTGGTTTTAGGAACAAAAAATGCATCCAAGGCTCTTGGGCTACAGGTTAGAGCAAGAGTTCTGGGATATGCCCATTCTGGAGTTAGACCAGAAGTAATGGGAATTGGACCTATCATCGCAGTAAAAAAACTATTGAAAAAAACTGGCTTATCCATCAAGGACTTTAACGTGATTGAAAGTAATGAAGCTTTTGCTGCTCAGGCCTGTGCAGTTTCACAGGAGTTGAATTTGGATCCAAAGATAGTCAACCCCAATGGTGGAGCGATAGCACTTGGCCATCCAATTGGTGCCACTGGAACAATTCTGGTAATAAAAGCTTTAAATGAATTAGAAAGAATAGACGGTTCTCTGGGCCTGATTACCATGTGCATTGGCGGAGGCCAGGGTATAGCTTTGGCAATCGAACGTTCTTAGAGTCTAGCGTGGTAATGCCCTAAAATTAAACTATTGTAACTTATAGTCTTTTCATCCTTTGATATCAGTACTCATATTTGTTCCCTCGTCGAAACAGCATCACAAGCGCATTGTTGCCTTATCAACGAATCATTCTTTCCAATATTATTTTGACCCTAAATCTTTTTCTTTAATCGGGGCCCCTTACTTGAAGACGGCCTCACTATAATCTTGTAGATTTCAAGAATCTTAAACCTTCCCCACCTTTTTTGAGCCCGAGTTTCAGTGGCAAATCTTTCCCCCACAGTAGTTCCACAGTCCGCTAAGGTTCAGTAAGAAAGTTAATCAATTTTTCTTGAAATACCTTTGGCTGTTCAACATGAGGCCAGTGACCAGCTTGTTCTATGGTTACAATGCTGTGTTGTGGAAAATACCTTTTTATTTCCATGCTGCTAATATCCGAAATATAAGTGGATTCTGATCCCTTAATAAAAAGAGTTTTACCAAAGAACTGGCTTTGATATTTAGGGAAGGATGCTATTTCTGCCATATTTTTTTCTATAGACCTAAGGTTCATTTTCCATTCATATTTTCCCGTCTCTTTATAAACCAAATTTTGCAACAAAAAGGATCTAACATTTTGGTCTGGTACGTAACTTGTTAAAAATTGATCAGCTTGCCTACGGGATATGATATCACTCATGTCTAATTGCTTCATGCCCGAAATGAATTCCACAAAATCTGTGTGCTCATAAATAATTGGACCAATATCAACAACCACAAGGCTGCCAAACTTTTTCGGATTTAAGAGACTAGCACTCATAACTGCTTTTCCCCCCATAGAGTGTCCAACAAGATCTACTTTAGATCCAAAATGGTCAGCTAATCTAAGTAAATCTTCTCCTAAAGAGGAATAATCATGAGTGTCAGACCAAAATGATGAACCATGATTTCTAATGTCAATTACGACAACACGTTGATTAAGTTCTTCACTTAATGCCTTTGCTGTGCTCATCCAATTTCGTTTTGAACCGAAAAGGCCGTGGGTTATAAAAATTATATTCTTTTTTTCTACGCAACCACTAAAAAATTCTGTATAACTTAACAGAGGCATTGTCATTGGTTTAAGGCTTGATTATTCCAGTGTTACAATACACTGGCCGCAAAAAAACAGTGTGGAACAATCTAATTCTACCAAGCCAACTCATATATTTTTTCCGCATCTTTTTGGGTGACCGTTTTAGGGTTGTTCACAAGTAACCGTTGTTGCTTCATGGCCTCAACAGACATTTCTCTGCAAGCTTCTTTCGGTATGTTTATATCTCGCATTCTTGTAGGCAAACCTAATTTCTTACTTAAAACAATGAATTCAGTGGCAAATAATTCGGCACGCTCATTTGTATTTTTTATCTCGTTAAGGGCCGGGAAAGCAATACCAGCAAGTTTGGCATAAGCCTGTTTGATTTCCAATTCCTGCATATTGAATCTCATAACGTGAGGTAGTAACAATGCATTGGATAATCCGTGCGAGACTTTATATTTACCCCCAAGCGGATAAGCCAATGCGTGAACCGCAGCTACAGGGGAATTAGCAAAGGATTGACCTGCAAGCATTGATCCCAATAGCATGTTGTATCTTGCACTCTGGTCAGAATTACCTTCTTTCACCACTGAAATGATTGAGCTTCCTAACAGATCAAGTGCCATGATTGCCAGGTTAGAAGAAATCACATTATTGTTATTATTATTAGATGTATATGCTTCAATAGCATGCACCATTGCATCTATACCCGTGGAAGCCGTGATCCCCGGAGGAAGCTTCATAGTTAGAGACGGATCTAATACTGCAAGATCAGGAATGAGAACCTGAGAAGAGGCTCCCCTTTTCTCTCTATTCTCAACAGTAATTATTGATACTGGGGTAACTTCCGAACCAGTGCCAGCCGTAGTTGGAACTAAAATCAATGGCAGTCGTGGCCCTTTTATTTTATTCACACCCCAAATGCTTTCAATGTTTTCCCCTGAACTCAAAAATAAAGCTGTCAATTTAGCTACGTCCATCGGTGAACCACCGCCAAAACCTAAAACACCAGTTGCGAGAAACCCTACACCTGTCTCAATAGCCATTTCTAGATTTCTTAAAGTTGGGTCTTGCTCTACCTGATCAAAAATTTTTACCTCAATGCCTCGTTTAATCAAATTCTCTACTAATGGTTGATATAAGGAAATTCTCGACAATTCAGGATCAGAGATAACCAATATTCTAGGTCCCAATACTCTAATTATTTCTTCAACAGAATCTATTAGAACATCTACTCCGAAGCGGATACCGGCTGGTGTATTAAAGACAAATTTTCCCATCTCATTGGCTTTCATTCGTGTCCAAATTTTCTTTAATTTTCAACATTTAAGATATATCATATCTTTATTTGATGAGTTTTTGCAAACTCTAATGTAAAGGTGATATATTTTAATAAAATCGATACAAAATTTTGGTTGTTACACCACCAATAATTAGTTGCCTCACTTGATTAAATAGAGGATCCTTAAACAAATGAATCATAATCCCAAAAAAATTGTCTTAGCATACTCAGGCGGCCTTGATACTTCAATAATCTTAAAATGGCTCCAAGTTAATTATGATTGCGAAGTTGTAACCTTTACAGCTGACCTTGGTCAAAATGAAGAACTTGGACCAGCTAAGGACAAAGCCTTAATGCTAGGGGTGAAACCAAATAATATCTTTGTTGAAGACTTACGAGAGGAATTTGTTAGAGACTTTGTCTTTCCGATGTTCAGAGCCAATGCCGAATACGAAGGAAAATACCTCTTGGGAACAGCCATTGCGAGACCGTTAATAGCTAAAAGGCTAGTTGAAATAGCCGATCTTGTTGGTGCCGATGCAATAGCCCACGGGGCTACAGGAAAAGGAAATGATCAAGTTAGGTTCGAATTATCATGTTATGCCTTGAATCCTGATATTAGAATAATCAGCCCCTGGAGGGAATGGGATTTGACCAGTAGAACTAAACTTTTACGATTTGCTGAAAATCATCAAATTCCAATATCTAAGGATAAAAAGGGGGAAGCACCCTTTTCAGTCGATGCCAATATACTTCATACCTCATCAGAAGGAAAAGTCTTGGAAAATCCTGGAGTAATTGCCCCAAATTATGTCTATCAAAGAACAGTATCTCCAGAAGAGGCCCCCGATGAATCTGAAGTTGTAAAAATCGATTTCAAACTTGGGGATATGACTTCCATTAATGGTAAAGATATGTCTACACATGAATTGTTATCTGAACTAAACCGACTTGGAAGCAAACACGGAATTGGCCGGCTAGATTTAGTAGAAGGTAGATTTATTGGTATGAAATCTAGAGGGATTTATGAAACGCCGGGTGGTACAATTCTGCTTGAAGCTCATAGAGCTATCGAAAGTATCACCCTCGATCAAGGAGCATCCCATCTAAAGGATGAATTGATGCCTAAATATGCCGAATTGATTTATAATGGTCTATGGTATTCGCCAGAAAGAGAAATGCTGCAACAATTAATAGACCATAGTCAAGAATTTGTCGAAGGCACGGCGATACTGAAATTATATAAAGGTAATGTCAGGGTAATAGCTAGAAGCTCTAAATCAAGTTTGTATTCTGAGAAGCATGTTACTTTTGAAGAGGATGATGGTGTTTACAACCAAGAAGATGCTACCGGTTTCATAAGACTTAATGCTCTTAGGTTGAAGATGTTAGCGCGTCGCAAGATAAAATCTCGTTAAAATTTCCTTGCCTGAGGAAAAGGCTTCTACTAAGAATTATTGGCTATAATTACTCTTATCGCAAAAATACCGAATAACAAGGCGGCAGGAGCAAGGTCAAAACCTATAGTATTAGGTAAAAAAGATCGTACCCTCGAGTAAATAGGCTCCATAATATTTCTAATGGAGACCCAGAGCTGTGAGACTATCTGATTTCTTCTATCCAGAAGGCCAAATTGTAACAACAGTGATAGGATAACGTCAATTATGATAAGAAAAGACAAGATATTTAATAAAGCAGAAATAATTTGAAATAAGGATGACATTTTAAAAACATAATTTGCGTGTTGATAGACTCAATATTACACTACACTAATAATCATTACACTGCACTAATAATCCTGAAAGTTTTAATGAGACAAAATATGCCCAAGAGGGGAATTCTAATATATTACTCTAATCAAATGTTCTTGCCATGTTTTCTTCATATAGGCTGTTCTTCACTTATAGAAAAAATGTATTCTACATTAAGAACCTTTGCATTTAGTATTATTCCTCTGATTTTTTTTCCTAGTGGATCATGCCCTGAAATAGCTAATGCATGGCGTTTGGAACCATTTAGCCACCAGATATTAAAGTATGAAGACCCTGATTTTGGTGGTTTTTCTGGAATTTCGATGTCATCTGATGGTAATGGATTTGTAGCCATCAGTGATAGAGCTATCTATTTCAAAGGCGAAATGGTTCGAAATAACGCCAAAAAATTGATGGGTATTACTATCTCGGACCACGGAAAAATCCTCAACAGTAAAGGAGAAGAGTTGTCTGGCAAAAATGTAGACAGTGAATCAATTGTAAGATCGCCAGAAAAAGGGTATTATATTTCTTTTGAATCCAATAATCGGATCATGTTTCATAATACATTATCGTCCCCAGGAAAATTCTTACCAAAACACCCTGACTTTAATAGACTCAAATTTAATGATGGTATTGAAGCTCTAGCAATCAATGAAACTGGTCATGTTTTCGCCATTCCTGAATTACCACCAAAGGGAGACCAAAAACACCCTATTTATAAGTTGGAGAAACAACAATGGTTTGTGCTGAATACTCTTAAAATTAGTGATGGGTTTAAAATAACGGATGCTGAATTCATCGATGATCAAAATTTAATATTGGTCGAGAGAAAATTTACTTTCTTGGACGGTTTTCAAATCCGTCTTAGAAGAATACTCTTTGAAAAGGATAAAATCAAAAGTATACAGGTTTTGTTGGAAAGTGACCCATGGGAATTTTACAATCTAGAAGGCCTTTCTAAATGGAAAGATGAATATGGTAATATCTATCTAACGCTAATATCAGATAATCAATTTTCACCTTTGCTAGAAACCGAAATTAGAGAATTCTTGTTAGTAAAGTGAGAAAAAATATAACTTGTAAGGAAAAAGAAGAATGGTGGACAATGCATTAGAAAGCGCAATCAATGCAGCATGGGAAACTAAAGAAGACATATCTGCTAAAACAACAGGCCCCGTAAGGGAAGCTATATCGGAAACGTTAGATTTATTAGGGACAGGCTCACTGCGGGTTGCAGAACCAACTGGAACCGGAAATTGGAGGGTTAATCAGTGGGCAAAAAAAGCCGTTCTCTTAAGTTTTCGATTAAACGACATGACACTGCAAGCCGGAGGGCCGCAGGGTTCTTCATGGTGGGATAAGGTAGATAGTAAGTTTTTGGGCTGGTCTGCAGAAGAGTGGGGGAATGCTGGCTTTAGGGCAGTTCCAAACTGCATTGTTCGTAAATCTGCACATATCGCTCCGGGAGTAGTACTAATGCCTAGTTTTGTAAACTTGGGAGCTTATATTGATACTGGAACAATGGTAGACACCTGGGCTACGGTCGGCTCTTGCGCCCAAATAGGCAAGAATGTCCACTTATCTGGGGGAGTCGGTATCGGTGGGGTTCTGGAACCAATGCAAGCAACACCAACTATCATAGAAGATGATTGTTTTATTGGAGCAAGATCTGAAGTGGTGGAGGGTTGTATAGTTAAAAAAGGATCCGTACTAGGAATGGGGGTTTTCATTGGAAAATCAACAAAGATAATAGATAGAGATACGGGTGAAATTATCTTTGGAACGGTGCCACCTTACTCAGTAGTAGTAGCAGGATCTTTACCTTCCAAAAAAGGTGGTCCTAGCCTATATTGTGCCGTAATAGTTAAGAAAGTGGATGCACAAACAAGATCAAAAACCTCAATTAATGATTTACTGAGGGACTAAATGTGCGTGAAAAAGGGATGATAAACGTTGTTGAACTGACATCAAAACTTATCCAATGCCCGAGTGTTACTCCAAAAGAAGCGGGGGCTCTGAGACTTATAGAAGAGCTATTCAGAGATACTGAATTTGAAACCCATCGTATTCATCGAGGTGGAATATCAAACCTTTTCTTAAGATGGGGAGCAAAGAATCTCCCAACGCTAGGGTTTTCTGGCCATGTTGATGTTGTTCCCCCAGGGGATCTTAGTAAGTGGGAGTTTGATCCATTTTCTGGGAAGATAGTTAATGACCTTCTCTTCGGTAGAGGAGCAGTAGATATGAAATCAGCAGTAGCAGCATTTTGTTCAGCAGCTATCAAATTCTCAAAACAGTCCAAGTCTGATTTTTCAATTGCTTTAATGATTACAGGAGACGAAGAAGGAGAAGCAAAACACGGAACAACTGCAATTTTAGATTGGATGACTGACAATGATCAACGCATCGATCATTGCATAGTAGGAGAACCTACATGCCCCAAAAAATTTGGAGAAGCAATGAAAATTGGAAGGAAAGGATCAATGACTTGCAATTTTACTATTATTGGGAAACAAGGTCATTCTGCTTATCCTCACCTTGCAGTCAACCCAATTAATTCAGCCATAGCCTTTCTAAATGAGTTAGTAGGTACCAAACTTGATGATGGTTCAAAATTCTTCGAACCCTCTACTTTGGTGGCGACCTCCATTTCTGCAAATAATAGTGCAAATAATGTGATTCCTTCAGAAGTAAAAGCATCCATCAATATCAGGTTTAATGATTGCCACAACAGTAAACAGCTGATCAAATGGCTAAAAAAATCGGCCTTAAAAATTAGTAATAAGACGAATACAAAAATTCATGTGAAGCCAAGGGTTTCAGGAGAACCCTTTTATACAGAGCCAACAGACCTCGCCAAGTTAGTAAAAAAAAGCGTTGAAAAAATTACTGGCGTTAGTCCTATCTTTTCTACCTCTGGTGGCACTTCCGATGCACGATTTATTTATACAAGGTGCCCAGTGATTGAATTTGGTCTTGTTGGAGAAAAAATGCATTCGATTAACGAGTCGGTACCATTATCACAAATACTTGAACTAGAAAAAATATATTCAAAACTTATTGATGAACACGCCCGTTATTTCAAGGAAAAATTTTAAATCGTTGGGAAATAAACATGATCGGTAAATTAAACCATGTAGCTATAGCTGTACCAGATATTACAAAATCAAGCAAAACCTATGAGGTTATGTTCAAAGCTGAAGTTAGTGAGATAATAGAACAACACGAACATGGTGTGAAAATTGTTTTCATAACACTACCAAACACTAAGATTGAACTCATTTCACCTCTTGACAAAAACAGCCCCATTAGTAATTTTCTTCAAAGAAACCCCAATGGTGGCATACACCATCTTTGCTATGAGGTTGAAAGTATCGATTTAGCTATTCAGAATCTTTCTGGAAAAGGTTTTAAGATACTTGGATCAGGAAAACCCAAATTAGGAGGGCACGGTAAACCAGTTATTTTCCTGCATCCATCGGATTTTAATGGTACCCTTATTGAATTGCAGCAAGAATAAATATTGGAGCAAGGATGACTATCACAGCATCAATAGTACTATTAGCGATCATTTGGTTTATCCTGCTTTTTATTGCATTACCTTTGAAAATAACAACTCAAGAAGAATCTGGCAAAAAAATTCATGGCACTCCATCTTCTGCTCCAGAAGACCCCCAAATAAAAAGAAAAATGTTGTGGGTTACAACTTTATCCTTTTGTTTATGGTCAATAGTAATGAGCCTAATATATCTTATTTTTCTAAATTAAATCTGGGTTTTCAGCACCTACCAGGGTTAGCAATTACAACGATTCCAAAATTAAAGCTTTTTAAAACCAGGTAACTTTGTCTGCAACCTCAGGCCTTGGTCTCTCCCGAGAGACTTCATCATAATTCCCAACATATATAAATCCTGCTACGAACTCATCTGCTCCTAACTGAAAGGCCTCCTCAACAAAAACCCGGTCATGAGCCATCCAACCAGTTAACCAATTCGCTCCCCAGCCACGAACAAGAAAATTATTCAATACATTTAAGCATAGGGCACCAGCTGAGAGAATTTGTTCTATCTCTGGGATTTTTGAACTCTCTTTTGTGCAACAAATTGTAGTAACGATTAATGGGGAATTAAGTATATTCGTTTTATTTTTTTCTAGTTTATCGAAATCTATAGAAATTTCTTGTCCCCGCCTCAACATTATATCAATAAATCTATCTTTTGATTCTTCTAGAATGATAATAAACCTCCAAGGCTCCAGTTTGCCATGATCTGGTACTCGCAAAGCGGATTGAAGTATTTCTAAAGTTTCCTCTATTGCCGGACCTGGGCCCTTCAATGCCTTGACAGATACAGATCGTCGCTTTGTGAAAAAATCTATGCCATTATTATTAATTATCATTCCTTAAGATCCATTCATTTTATCTGGATCCCCCTCAACAATTCTGATGCCTAGATCGCGAATTTGTTCATTTGTAGGGGAAGAGGGAGCATTCATCATTAAATCTTCACCTTTCTGATTCATGGGAAACATAATCACCTCTCGAATATTTTCCTCTCCGGCTAATAACATTAGCATTCTGTCTATTCCTAAAGCGCAACCACCGTGAGGTGGGGGAGAAAATTTTAACCCCTGAATCATACCTGAAAAACGTGAAGACACCTCCTTATTGGAATAACCTGCTAATTCAAATGCTTTAAACATCGTATCTAACTCATGGTTTCTAATCGCTCCAGACAATAACTCATAACCATTACAGGCAAGATCATATTGATAACCAAGTACTTCCAAAGGGTTGCCATCAAGTGCAGATAAGCCCCCTTGCGGCATGGAAAATGGATTATGGGAAAAATCTATTTTTTCACTTTCACTGTCCTTCTCATACATTGGAAAATCAATTATCCAAGCAAAGGCAAAAACATCTTCATCAATTAATTTTAATTGTTTTCCTATTTGATTTCTAGCCTTTGCTGAAAAAGCTTCAAAATTCTTTGGTTCTCCTCCCAGGAAAAATGCTGCATCTCCCACATTCAATCCTAGTTTATTTCTTATCATTTCGGATTTTTCAAAACCTATGTTCTTTGCTAAGGGACCTGCAGCGTCTATTTTTCCATCTATTTCTCTCCAAAATATGTACCCCATACCAGGAAGACCTTCCTTCTGAGCAAAAATGTTCATTCTGTCACAAAAATTTCTACTACCGCCCCCTGGAGCTGGTATGGCTCTTATTTCAGATCCCTCATTTTTAAGAATATTTGAAAACACAACAAAACCAGATTCTCTAAAATATTCGCAGACCTTTTCCATCTTTATTGGATTTCTTAAATCAGGCTTATCTGTGCCATACCATAACATTGCATCCTTATAGGTGATTCTTGGCCAGTCACTTTCAACTTTCTTGTCAGAGTATTTCCTAAAAATCTTCTCTACTACAGGCTTTACCGCATTAAAAATATCATCCTGATTAACGAAACTCATCTCTATATCCAACTGATAAAAATCGGTTGGAGACCTATCCGATCTTGGATCCTCATCACGAAAACAAGGTGCTATTTGAAAGTATTTATCAAACCCTCCCATCATAATAAGTTGTTTAAATTGTTGGGGAGCTTGTGGTAAAGCATAAAATTTCCCCCTGTTTAACCTACTTGGAACCAAGAAATCTCTCGCTCCTTCTGGTGAAGAAGCTGTCAATATAGGCGTCTGAAATTCATTAAACCCAATTTGCCACATCTCCTTCCTAATTGAAGCTATGACATCTGCTCGCAATAGCATATTTTTGTGCAAACCTTCCCGCCTTAAATCCAGAAACCGATACCTTAATCGCGTTTCCTCTGGGTACTCTAGTTCACCAAAAACTGGTAAGGGAAGATCTTCGGCAGTTGAAATGATCTCTGTTTTATCTATGAAAACCTCAATGTAACCAGTTTGTAAATTCTTATTAATTAGGTCAGATTCGCGTGCTTTTACTCTACCAGTAACCTTGATGCACCATTCTGATCTATAAGTTTCAGCATTCACAAAATCTTTACTGTCAGGATCTATAACCACCTGAGTTATGCCATAATGATCACGCAAATCAATAAATAATACCCCCCCGTGATCTCGTACTCTGTGAACCCATCCCGATAATGTCACTTCCTGATCAACATGATCTAAACTTAGCTCTGCGCAATTGTGAGTACGATAAACTTTCATGTAAACCTCTGAGGCATTAATTAGAATTTCTATTTGGAATAATCGAAAGAAACAAAAGCGTAAAGTATAAATTCGCCCAACTACGATCTATTTATCTATCAAACAAACCACGACACAAATATTTGTCTTGCGCAATTCATGAGTTACTGACAAAACGAATTTTAGAAACCAACTTAAACTGAAAAATGCCTAAACGAAAAGATATTTCTTCAATTATGATCATAGGTGCTGGCCCGATAGTCATTGGTCAGGCATGTGAATTTGATTATTCAGGTACTCAAGCCTGCAAAGCTTTAAAGGAAGAAGGTTATCGTGTGATTTTGGTAAACTCTAATCCTGCAACAATTATGACAGATCCAGAAATAGCCGACGCAACATATATAGAGCCAATCAGTGTTAATACTTTAGAGGCTATTATAAAAAAAGAAAAACCAGATGCCCTACTTCCCACTATGGGTGGCCAAACTGGATTAAATGCCGCTATTTCTTTAGAAAATGCTGGAATATTGGCGAGAGAAAAAGTTGAATTGATTGGGGCGAAAAAGAACTCAATAGAAAAGGCTGAAGATAGAAGACAATTTCGAGAAGCTATGGATAATCTTGAAATTGCAAGTCCAAAGTCGATGATAGCCGAAAATTTTGAAGATGTAAGAAACGCACTTGAGGTAATAGGTCTTCCAGCCATTATTCGTCCAGCTTTTACCCTAGGCGGAGCAGGTGGTGGAATCGCATACAATAAAGGAGAATATTTTGAAATATGTAGAACTGGCCTTGAAATGTCGCCAGTCAATCAAATTCTGATCGATGAAAGTCTGTTGGGTTGGAAAGAATTTGAATTAGAGGTCATTCGAGATAAAATGGATAATGCCATAGTGGTCTGCTCTATAGAAAATGTCGACCCAATGGGTGTTCATACTGGTGACAGCATAACAGTAGCGCCAGCTATGACCTTAACAGATAAAGAATTTCAGCTAATGAGAACTAATTCGATCAGAATACTACGAGAAATTGGCGTAGAAACTGGTGGATCAAACGTCCAGTGGGCGATCAATCCAGAAGATGGTAGAATGGTTGTTATAGAAATGAACCCACGGGTTTCTCGATCATCTGCTCTTGCCTCCAAAGCCACTGGCTTTCCTATTGCCAAGATCGCAACCAAACTAGCAATTGGTTTCACACTCGATGAGTTGAATAACGATATTACTGGAACAACCCCAGCTAGCTTTGAGCCAACCATTGATTATGTCGTTGTAAAGGTGCCTCGATTCACTTTTGAGAAATTTCCTGGGTCAAGTAATGAATTAAATAGTGCCATGAAATCTGTGGGTGAAGTAATGGCTATTGGTGGATCTTTTCAAGAAAGTTTGCAAAAAGCTTTAGCTTCACTAGAAACAGGTCTTACGGGATTGAATGAAATTGAATTTCCTGATGATAGAGCAGAAAAGATATCTGTATTATCAAAGCAAAATTCCGATAGATTACTGCAAGTAGCGCAAGCGCTACGCTCAGGCATGGATAAGAAAACTATTCACCAAATCACAAGAATTGATCCATGGTTCGTACAAAGAATAGAAGAGATAATAACTGTTGAGGAGACATTAAAAGAAAACGCCCTACCCAATAACGCAGAAGGGTTACACCTTTTGAAATCAATGGGTTTTACTGATGCAAGGCTAGCTGAATTAACATCCTTATCTGAAGATAAAGTTCGTGAAGAAAGGTGGAATATGGGTGTAAAAGCTACTTTTAAAAGAGTAGATACCTGTGCAGGAGAATTTCAATCAAATACCCCATACATGTATTCCACATATGACACAATCATTTCAGAAAATATGGATTGTGAATCCGATCCCAGTGATACTGAGAAAATTATTATCATAGGCAGCGGTCCAAATAGAATTGGGCAAGGAGTAGAATTTGATTACTGCTGCTGCCATGCCAGTTTCGCACTTTCTAAGGCTGGAATTGAAACGATCATGGTTAACTGTAACCCAGAGACAGTCTCTACTGATTATGACACATCAGATAGACTTTATTTTGAACCGCTCACCATTGAACATGTTATGGAGATAATTAGAGTAGAAAAGTCTAATGGACATCTAAAGGGTGTAATAATACAGTTAGGAGGACAGACGCCATTAAATCTAACTAAGGCACTTTCATAT
Source organism: uncultured Alphaproteobacteria bacterium (assembly GCA_902599445.1). Lineage (GTDB taxonomy): Bacteria > Pseudomonadota > Alphaproteobacteria > Rhodobacterales > Rhodobacteraceae > CACIIZ01. Next base: position 3,676 of record CACKFK010000009.1, on the reverse strand, counting down.
CACAACATCCCAATCCTCGGCACTAATCCAAGTTCAATTGATATTTCAGAAGATCGTGAAAAATTTCAAGACCTTTTAAATAGACTGAAACTAAAACAACCAAAGAATGGAATAGCTAGATCCGAGCAAGAAGCTACCAGTAAAGCAACGAAGATTGGGTATCCCGTAGTTATCAGGCCGTCCTACGTAATAGGAGGTAGGGCTATGGAGGTGGTGTTAAATAAGGAGCATCTAAAGCGTTATATCAAAGATGCAGTACAAGTAAGTGGTGAAAATCCAATACTAATTGATAGCTTTATTAAAGGAGCTATTGAAGTGGATGTAGATGCAATATCTGATGGAAATAAGGTTACAGTCGTGGGTATTATGCAACATATTGAGGAGGCCGGGATACATTCGGGAGATAGTGCATGTTCTATTCCGCCATATTCCTTACCCAAAAAAGTGACAAATGAAATTAAAAGGCAAGCCACAATTTTAGCGCTTGAGCTCAAAGTCATTGGTCTGATGAACATACAGTTTGCCATAAAGGGAAATGACATTTTTGTTTTGGAAGTCAACCCACGTGCATCAAGAACACTACCTTTCGTATCAAAAGCTATAGGAGTACCAATCCCTGGATTAGCAGCTTTAATAATGGCTGGAATTTGTGAAAATAATGTAGAAGAACCCATATTAAAATTTTATGCAGTAAAAGAAGTTGTCTTACCTTTTGATAAATTTACTGGGGTAGACGTCCTTCTAGGGCCTGAGATGCGTTCCACAGGTGAAGTGATGGGAATTGATACTTCATTTGAACAAGCATTCTTAAAAGCGCAGTTAGCTACTGGGATAAAATTACCAGAAAAAGGAACCGCCTTTATATCTTTGAGGGACCACGACAAGAATTCAAAACTACTAGAGGCGTGTCTTATACTTAGGGCTTTGAATATGGAAATCATAGCCACCCAAGGAACTGCCTCCTATCTTAAAAAGAATGGTATAAAGGTAACACAAGTAAACAAAGCCTATGAGGGTAGACCAAATATTTTAGATCTTTTAAGTGATAACAAGATAGACCTTGTCTTTAACACGACTGAAGGGCTTCAGTCTATTAAAGACAGCCGAGGAATAAGAACGATATCTGTAGCCAAGAGAATTGCATATTTTACTTCAGCCACTGGAGCTTGGGCTGCTGCCCGTGCTATGAAAAGCTCTAAGGAATCAGAAATTAGTATTATCTCACTCCAAGAACTAAAGGCTTATCAGTAAGCATTAAAAGTGGATTCGTATTGAATGGCAAAACTATATTTCAACTATTCTACCATGAATGCTGGCAAATCAACCGCATTACTCCAAGCTGCATATAATTATCGTGAACGGGGAATGATACCAAAATTAATTACAGCAAAACTTGATAATAGAGCAGGAGAAGCAAAAATAGTCAGTCGCATCGGAATAGAAGAAAAAGCCTCGGTTTTCACATCTACAGATGATATTTATGAAAAAGTAAGAAATGCTTCGGCAACATTTAAAATTGATTGTGTTCTCTTAGATGAAGCACAGTTTTTGTCCAAGGCACAAGTCTGGCAACTAGCAAGAATCGTAGATCAATTAAAGATACCAGTCCTTTGTTATGGCTTACGCGTTGATTTCAGAGGAGAACTTTTCCCTGGGTCTTTGACACTTCTATCAATTGCAGATGAGATTAAGGAAATAAAAACGATTTGTCATTGTGGGAAAAAGGCGACAATGGTGGTTCGTAGAAACAACCTTGGTCAAATAGTTTCTGAAGGTAGCCAGATCCAAATTGGCGGGAATGAAACCTATACATCTCTATGCCGACTCCACTGGTGTGAAGAAATGGGTAAGTCTTAGTGGACTCGCCCCCCCAAGAGTGCTTCTGCTTCAGGTTCCACCAAAATGACTCCATCACCTTCCCCATCCGGTACTCCTAATACTAAAACTTCTGAAATGAACTTACCTATTTGCCTAGGTTTAAAATTTACCACGGCGATTATTTGTCGGCCTACTAATGTCTCTGGAGAATAATACTTGGTTATCTGGGCAGAGGACTTTCTCTCCCCTAATTCCGGTCCAAAATCAATCCAAAGCTTAAGGGCTGGTTTTTTTGCCTCAGGATACGGTTCAACTCTAACTATTTCACCCACCCTAATATCAATTTTCATAAAGCTATCAAAATCAGTAATTACCAAATCAGGATCCTCCCTTACTAATTCTTAGTACCTGCTAACTCCTTACTTCTATTGTGGGCAGCATGAACTGCCTTCTTAATTATTGGTTTCCATCCAAACTTTTCATCCATTAAAACTTCTAGAGCTGCCTGTGTAGTGCCAGCAGGGCTAGTTACATTCTCCCGTAACCTTCCAGGACTGAATGTGGTCGAACCAGATAGGATGCCAGCACCTACAACAGTCTGTATCACTAGTTTCTTGGAAACCTCGGCCGACAACCCCAACTCCTCAGCTATTTCAATCAAATTTTCAATAAAATTGAAGACATATGCAGGCCCAGATCCTGAAATGGCAGTAACTGCGTCAATCTGATTTTCATTTTTTAACAAGACAATTTTTCCTAGTGCATCAAATAATGCCTGCACCCACCCAATATGGGTTTGATCTGTGGATTTGTTTGCTACAATAGCTGAAATCCCCTGGCTAACCGAAACCGGAGTATTCGGCATTACCCGGATGATTGGTTGATCGGTGTGCAAGCTTGACTTAAGAAAATTGAAATCTTTACCAGCAACAACAGACACAATAAGAGTTTCTTTTCTCAACCTTTTTCTATTCTCTTCTAAAGCCTTTCCAAGCGTTTGTGGCTTCACTGCGAAAACACAAATATCGATTTTGTTTTCAGTTTTTATATTATTCAATTCCACTAAACCCATTTCAAACATAGATTTCAACCAATCTGACGGTTGAGGTTCTAAAACTAATAGAGAGAATTTACTAATTTGGGTTTGAACCCAACTTTTTAGCATAGCCTCACCCATATTCCCTGCACCTATCATTAATAATGTCGTCTTACCATTCAATATCGACATGTCTGCGTTCCTTATAGATTTTTTCAATTTTATGGAAAATGCTACCGTTGCTCAGATAAAGCCTGAAATATGATTACTAGCAAGTCTCATAGCCATGTCAGGACTTTCTTTACCCCAGGATATTAATTGAAATACAGGGTATAGCTCATCCATGATATTTGTTATATCCTCAATTATTTCCTGAGATCGCAAACTACTTATCTCCAAAGCATCTAATCCTTTAAACTTACTATGAAAAACAATTATATTTTGCTGATCACAATAGGTGAAAAAACCTTCTTCACATTTTTCATTAGCCAGATTTAGAGTTCGATAAAGTGAGTTTCTCCTATTTTTTGGTAACTTCAGATCATATTCACATGTTATTCGTAACTGTTGATCTGCCTCAATCCATTGAAACCAACACAAATACAGCCGCCATTTCCCTTCGGCATAGAATGCAGTGCTATCATTTTCTTCTGCAACGATCTCCCAATTTTTTTTCTTTGCAATCGACCTAAAGAAAAATACTGGGTTTGCAGAAAAATAAGCCTCTAAATCCTGTTTAACATTCATTTCCTGACTGCCCTTTGATGCATGCCTCTTCTTGAAAACAATCTGTAGTTGTTCACAGAAACTGTAGCACAAAAT
>CACKFK010000008.1 GCA_902599445.1 uncultured Alphaproteobacteria bacterium | reverse complement strand
TGGGAAGGACTGTCCATATAGGATGGACAAATCGCGATCTGCATATTTTTGTCGCAAATTAGAAAGCTAAAATTTTGATAAAAATGAAAGGATACCAAAATGAAAATTAATAAGAAAATTGATCGTCGTGACTTGCTGAAAAAGTCAGCTTTAATGGGTGGGGCAACTATTGCTACACTTTCTGCACCGTCCATTTTGATGGCATCACAACCGGCAAAACCAAAGGAACTCATTATTCGAGCGTGGGGTGGTCCATGGGTCGAAGCACTAAAAGCTGGTGTTTCCGACATATTTACAAAAAAAACTGGAATCCGAGTAAAGCACGATCTTACCGAAGATAACGAAATTCAACCCAAAGTTTGGGCTGCGGTCGCGCAAGGACGTACTCCACCTATTCACCTTAACTGGGACACAACAACCAATGCAACAAAATCTGCCTTGCGGGGAGTCTGTGAAGACTTAGGTGATTTGCCGAATATAAAAAATACTACTTCATTAGCTAAACCTGTAGGAGTTGACGGATATCCAATAGTGAATACGTATGGATACGTCTACGTCTTGGCTTACAGCCCGAAAGCTTTTCCAGATGGCCCCCCGAAGTCCTATCATGATCTTCTTGATCCGAAGTTCAAGGGACGCGTTGCCTTCTATAATGATGGCATTGGCTTTCATTTCCCAGCGCAAGTTGCTGGTGGAGGCAAACTAGAAGACATCCCTGATAACATGCAGCCATGTTGGGATTTTGTTACGAAAATGAAAGAGCAAAAACCTCTGCTAGGTGAGGATCCGGACTTCGTTACCTGGTTCCAGAACGGTGAAATTGATGCTGCATGCACTATTTCAACCAATGCACTTGGCGCCAAAAAGAACGGTGTTGATCTTGCTTGGACTGTACCTAAGGAAGGAGCGAAGTTTGACACAGACGGTTTGTGGATACCAAAAGGTCATTCCGAAGGCGATCTTTATTGGGCCAGAGAGTACATTAATCAAGCATTGACAAAGGAATCACAACAAATTTGGCTTGATGGTTTGGGGCTTCCAGGTGTCATAGACGGCTTAACGCCTCCTCCTGGTGTCCCAATTGGTGACCCATCATATCCGACTAAGCCTGCAGACTTTGATCGCCTAATTCGAGTTTCCGGTCAAATACAAGTTGAAAACGAGAGCGAATGGTTCTCCAAATTTAAGCAAATCATGCAAGGCTAATTGACCCTTTTTGTTGGGCATTTTAGACGAAATGCCCAACAAACACTTCGTTCCCGAGAGCTAAGAATGAGAAACTCTACCTCATCATACCCGTTCATCTGGCGTGTCATGGACTTATTAGAAAATGGCTTCTCTATGATCTGGCCCAAGGGGGCTGGAAAATATACACCCTATTTAATGCTTGCACCGGCAATACTTTTGGTTGGCACATTAGCCGTGGGATTATTCTACATTGGAGATTCATCTCTTCGCACTTTAGATCGCTCAACATTTCAATTTTCAGAGGATTGGTCTTTAGAAAACTACCAACGCGCTTTCTCAGAATCTTTCACCTGGACTATAATCTGGCGAAGTCTTTTAGGTTCAATTATAGTTACCGTTATTACTGTATCTCTGGCTTTCCCATATGCTTATGTTATGGTTCGTACAAACAATAGTTACTTGCGCAAATTCTTGTTAATCGCACTCTTTTTGCCATTTTTTATTGGACAAGTAGTCCGCGCATATGGGTGGCTCATTATACTGGGAAATCAGGGGATTGTTAATGATGCATTGAGTCTTGTGGGAGTAGACCCAATCAGGCTCTTATTCAACTACCCTGCTGTTCTTTTCGGACTAGTTCAGTATATGTTACCGTTTGGGGTACTCATGCTAGCTCCAGCCCTCACAGCCATTCCTGATGAAATTGAAGCCGCTGCAGGAAATCTCGGTGCATCATGGTTGAATACCATGAGATATGTAGTACTTCCCATGGCACGGCCTGGGCTTATTGGTGCAGGGATCGTCGTTCTTACTTTGTCACTCACCGACTTTGCAATGCCCGCTATACTTGGTGGGGGATCCCAAGACTTCATTGCCAATGCAATTTATGATCAGTTCTTCAGGACCTCTGACCAAGGATTTGGCGCAGCATTAGCAATGATTCTAGTTGCCCTCGGTTCAATGATGGTCGGTTTAATTTTTATGATTTTTGGAGCTGGGACATTAGCCCTTTCGAGTGAAGAACAATGAATAAACCTCTTTCGCAAAGAATTGTATTTTGGACTTTGGTGATTATTTCGATATTAACTTTATCGGCACCTACATTTGTAGTGCTTGGAGCATCTTTCACATCAGGAAACATGATCCAATTCCCGCCCGAAGGTTTTTCCTTCAAGTGGTATGGAAAAATTTTGGGTGAACCAGATCTGCGGGATGCTTTTTTCCGATCTCTTCAGGTAGCCCTGATCTGTGTCCTAGTATCACTCCCAACAGGAACATTGGCAGGAATAGCGCTTGCAAAGTACAAAATCAAAGGAAGCAACCTAATTCAAACGTATTTATTATTACCGTTCACCATTCCCCTAATTGGGTCCGGGATCGGGTTAATGCTATTCTTTGGGGAAATGCGAATTCTCGGAAACCTTTGGCCAGTTGGCATAGCCACTTCTGTAATTAATTTACCTTTCATGATATGGGCCGTGCGTTCTAGCGCAATAGGCCTCGATCCTGACCTAGAACTTGCTGCTGAAAACTGCGGGGCAGGTCCGATACAAACTTTTTTTAATGTCACATTACCTGCAGTAACTCCCGGAGTCATCACAGGATCTTTACTTATGTTCATACTATCTTTAAACGAATTTCTTGTGAGTTTGCTTTTGGTTGATGCAAGAATTGTGACTTTACCAGTTCAAATTTATAACTCCATTCGATCTATAATCACCCCTGATCTAGCAGCGATTTCTGTGGTCTTTATTGCTGTGGCAATAATTGCTATTACTGTTCTGGATAAGCTTGTGGGGTTAGAAATTTTCATGAAATCAAAATAAAAGAGCTGTCATTTAACGGACATGAGAGGAATAAGCAATGTCATCTATTTCTTTTTACGAGACTAAAAATCTAAATCAGGAACAATATGAAAATTTAATTAAAAGATCTGAAACCGATCTTTCATTCTTCTTAGAAAAAGTTGGACCTATTATTGAAGCTGTTCGAACCGAGGGTGACGTTGCTTTAGTTCGTTATGGAAAAGAACTAGATGGAGCAAAACTCCTAAATACTAGCACATTAAAAGTAACGACAGAAGAATTTGATGAAGCGTTTGATTCCGTTGATACAGAAGTTATTGAAGCTATTAAGTACGCAATCGCTAATATTAAAACTTTTCATGAGGAACAAAAACCAAAGGCTATGTCTTTCAAGGAAATTAAGCCTGGAGCCTATGCGGGGGATCGTTACACTCCAATTCGTTCAGTAGCACTTTATGTCCCAAGAGGGAAAGGTTCTTTTCCCTCTGTAACTATGATGACGACTGTTCCTGGTGTAGTGGCTGGCGTCCCTGAGCTAGCCATCTTCACCCCCCCATCACCAGATGGTAGGGTCGATGCCGCTACACTGGTTGCTGCCAGACTAGCAGGAGTTGAAACAATCTACAAATGCGGTGGGGCACAGGCGGTGGCTGCTGCTACATTTGGAACTGAAACAATCAAACCTGCATTGAAAATTGTCGGTCCTGGAAGCCCTTGGGTTGTAGCAGCTAAAAAACAATTGGCAGGCCTTATTGATCCCGGCTTACCTGCTGGTCCTTCTGAAGCTATTGTATTTGCAGATGGATCTACGCATGGAGGCCTCGCAGCACTCGACGTTTTAATTGAGGCCGAACATGGTCCTGATAGTTCCGCGTATTTGTTAACCCACTCCCATCGCATAGTGGAAGAAGCAATGGCAGCACTCCCAGTTCACTGGTCAAAAATGGACAAACAAAGAGTAGAATTTTCCAAAGCTGTCATGTGTGGAGAAAATGGTGGGATAATTTTGACTTCTTCCTTGGAGGAAAGTTATAAATTTATAAACGATTACGCCCCAGAGCATCTGGAGTTGCTTTCTGATGAGCCATTTGAACATCTGCCACATATCACAGAAGCATCAGAGATTCTTATGGGTCCGCATACCCCAATATCTATCGGCAACTTTGCTCTTGGCCCAAATTGTGTTCTACCGACAAGTCGAGCTGCAAGAACCTACGGTCCCTTATCTGTCCATGACTTTGTAAAATGTTCATCCATCGGATATGTCACAAAACCGGCATACCCAACAATAGCGAAACATACGGGCGTCCTAGCAAGGTATGAGGGATTTTCTTCGCATGCAAATGCTGTCTCAAAAATACGCGATTCATATCTGAAGGAAGAGTCAAACTGACTTTCGATTGGGGTATGCTAAAGCTTAAAAAGTAATTGAATTGACATTGGGAGAAGAAGGCAACTGCAACCAAAAAAGGCTAGCATAAAAGGATAAAACTTTTGAAATCTGATAGTGAATTTGAAAATAATCTTATTTCTAGAACTGGGAAAATTCGTAGGCTTTTACATACTAATGAACATCAAGCCAGAACTGAACTAGCAAACCTATTATGTGAATTATTTGACGTAAATGTTGAGGCGTTGAGAATAAATCACGATCAATATTCTCTTAATTCTATGAATGGATTCTTCCAATCTGGAGATGAAACCTTCTTTTTCAAATTTCATCAAGAGGACGGTGAGGAGGATATGGAAGGTGAATATTATCGTGCTGAGATACTTTCTAATGCTGGCTTACCAGTAGACATCCCTGTGATGAAGTCTTCTTTGCCGGGGGAGCAAATTCTGGTTTATCCGAAGCGTGATGATAAGCGTTTCTCAGATATTTTATTTGAGCTAGACAGATTTCCTAATAGACAAGTAGAAGAAAAAGTTCTGATGGCTGAGAGAAATTTAAACTCCAAGATACTGGAGGTGGCCATTCAAACATTACATCCAGTTAATGTTACTCAGGTGCGCAATGAACCCATTCATCACTTGTTCTATGATAGAATGATTAATTTAAAGTCTATGGAATTTCCAGGGGGTCGATATAAGGATTTTTACATAGGCAAGGATTTCCAATTTCCTAATTTAAAATTAACTTGGGAGGAATTTTCACAAGCAAGGTTAGTAATAAACGGACAGAAAATGAGGCTGACATTTGCAGAAATCTTTGATGAAGCATTTAGTAATCTGAATCCGAAAAATTTGACCAAAGCCGGAGGTTTTGTCGCCCATGGAGATGCCCATAATGCGAATATCTGGTTTGAAAGTCATGTCAGAGGAGCAAACCTTTGCTATTTTGACCCTGCTTTTGCTGGCGAACATATCCCATCTTTATTGGCAGAGGCAAAAGCCACATTTCACAACATTTTTGCCCACCCTCTTTGGCTATATGACTCAGACACCGCTGCTTCTACCTTTGATGCAAACGTAGATTACGAGAACAATATCCTTTCCATCACAACTAACTGGGCGCTAAGTAGCATTAGGGAGAAGCTTCTCGAAATCAAAATCAATTTTTTTTGGAAGCCTTTGTTAGAACATCTCAATGATCAGAAGTTGTTACCCTTTAAATGGCACAAGTCATTAAGGTCAGCCTTGGCTATGTGTCCAGCACTAGTTATGAACCTTCGTGGGAACGTAGATCGCCACAATCAGATTTCATCAGCAATAGCATTTTCCGTAATAGCATTGTGTGGTAGTGAACCCGAGGAAGGTTCTAATATTATAACTGATTTTTTTAGACAAATCGACCCTTTAAACAAGATTGCATGAAGTATGAACACTATAGCTAATATTGATGATTTTAGAAAACTAGCCAAACATCGTTTACCAAAAATATTTTTTGACTATATCGACGGCGGTTCATTTTCCGAAACGACTTTACTACGTAACCACTCAGACTTTCAAAAATGGAAATTAACCCAGCGAGTTCTCCGCATTAAAGAAATGCCTCGTTTAGACACGGAGTTTTTGGGTGCAACTCATGGATTACCCTTTATGCTTGGCCCCGTAGGCTTTTTAGGTCTATACCACAGAAATGGGGAAGTACATACTGCCAAGGCAGCTAAGAAAAAAGGGGTGCCTTTTTGCTTATCAACATTTTCGCTAAAATCTTTAGGTGTAATATGTCGCGAAGTAGGTGGGAGCATTCATTTTCAACTCTATATGGACCGTAATAAATCCTTTGTTGAACATTTGTTGCAGGCAGCTTTTGAAGCGGAAATAGATACACTTTATCTTACAGTTGACACATCAGTGACATCAGTACGTGAGAAAGATGTTCGTAATGGTTTTCGTGCCCTGACGAAGTTGAATATAAAATTGTTTTTAGCCATGATTCAAAAGCCAGGCTGGTGTCTTGACATGCTTCGGTCAGGTTCACTTAGAGTTGAAGCTGTTTCAAACTATCCAGAATTTGGGAAAGGCATATTGGAGCAAGCATCAAAGCTTTCTAGTCGTTTGGATCATTCTTTAACTTGGGAGGATTTTAAATGGCTTCGAAAAAAATGGAAAAAGAAACTAGTATTAAAAGGTATTTTATCTTCTAATGATGCTCTTAAGGCAAAAGATCTAGGCGCAGATGCAATCATTATATCTAACCATGGAGGCCGACAATTAGACTATGCAACCTCAACAATTGCCGCTCTACCAGAAATAAGGAAAACTGTAGGGAAAGAATATTGTGTGATGATTGATGGTGGCTTCAGACGTGGAAGTGAGATCGTAATGGCTTTAGGGCTGGGAGCCGATGGGGTTCTTCTTGGTAGAGGGTATGCATTTGCATTGGCTGCTAATGGAGAAAGAGGTGTAGAACAAGCGATTGAAATTCTGTCAAACGAAATTTCAATTACCTTAAAGTTGATGGGTTTGAGGAGCGTGAAAGAACTACAAAGTCTAGGTCGAGAATGTGTAAAGGCATATTGATCTTAAAAAAATTCACTAAGTAAAAACTTGCTTAGATTAGGGTGTGGTTTTCTGGGTGAACCCACCCTCAAGAATATGTCTTAGGGGTATGGATGTCATAAGTGTGATATTGATAATAGAATCCAAAATTTGGGCATTGTTTGTATATTTTCTAAAGAATTTAAAAGATAAGAACTTCTGAAGTAACTTATTTGTATGGCTGGGGTGGCTGGATTCGAACCAGCGGTACACGATACCAAAAACCGTTGCCTTACCACTTGGCTACACCCCATCCGCCCTTTTTTTACTGAATGGTGTAAAACTGTGCAAGAGGAAAGTGTGGATAAATTGTCCAAACTATAAATCTTTCTGGAGACATAACACTTATAACAGTCATAACAATCACCTCTTAGGCATCTCCTTGAGGAACGTAATAATACCAGCTTATATTGGTCGCCATTTAAGAAAATAGCATTTATATTGAGGGTATTTATCTGCTTATCAAATCTATCTTTACGCGAATAATCAGCTTTAAAGGAAAGAAAGATTTATCTCTCCAATAAAAGGGTTTTAGATCCTATTTCATAGTATGAGATATTTCTTAATTGTAGTATATTTAATTGTGAAAGGCTAAAGATAAATGCTAGAAATCATAACATTTGAAAACCTAATTAATCTTGTGATGCTTATTTTTTTGCAAGCAGTCTTGGGGTTTGACAACCTTTTATATATATCTATTGAGTCCAAAAGAGCTCCAAAGCAATTCCAGAAAAGTGTTAGATTTTGGGGCATTATGATTGCAGTATTTTTAAGGGTAGTATTACTATTTATAATGGTCCTTCTTTTGGATGCGCTAAGTGAACCCTTTTATATTTTTAGCAAAGAAGGTATTATTGAGGGCGGAATTAATTTTTCGTCATGTATTTTCTTTTTTGGAGGTATTTTCATAATTTATACTGCGGTAAAGGAGATTAAACATTTATTAACTACTCAACATTTAGGAGAGAATAATAAACAGAGGCATCAAAAGACTGCATTTGCTACTGTTTTTAGTATAGTTCTAATGAATCTAGTATTTAGTTTCGATTCAATTTTGTCTGCCATTGCCATTACGAAAGTATTAGCTTTGCTTATTATAGCTATTCTTGTATCTGGCGTGGCTATGATTGTCCTTGCAGATAGCGTAGCAGAATTTCTTGAAAAAAATAGGATGTACGAAGTACTGGGCTTGTTTATCCTTTTGATTGTTGGAATAGTTCTTATTGGAGAGTCAGGAGTAGCAGCAGCACATGCCTCTCACAATAAAGACTTATCTTTAAAGTTTTTTGGCTACTATTTGACTCCGATGTCTAAAACAACCTTTTATTTTTCTGTATTAGTCCTTTTTTTAGTTGAGATCCTACAGACAATATATGAAAGAAAAATAAATAGATCCTAGCCTCATTGCGAAGGCTCCAATTAAGAACTATTAAGCTTGACAAGCCTACATCCAACGACTGAAGAGTCATAAGATTTGGGGTGTTATCGTCAAGCAAGCTGGATTAGCGCATGGGGGTTTTTATTCAGTTGGTCATACTCATGCTAGTAATTTGTGTGATACAGATTTTGATATATTAACGTTTAGTAAAAGAATGAGCCATAGTTCAGTATCTATTGAAATGGATATTTACACGCACTTCTTTGAGAGAAGAAAGAAGAAGAATGCTGTTCGTTTGCAGAAGCTTAAAAAATCTATGAAGTCTAGCTAAAAAATTGTTCAACTAATTGTCCAAATCATTCGGTCCAATATTTAGTATGTAAACTGTGTAAATAGTTTTGTTTATTTTATTGAATATCGCATACAGAATGGATACAGCAATAAAGTGTTAAACGTTTTTTTGGTATCGTGTACCGCTGGTTGGAATCCAGCAACCCCAGGCATAAAATTTAAAGAAACTATGTAATCAACTTAATCATTTAGCGTTGGTGAGCCAGCAACACGGGTGTGTAACTGGCTCGATCGATAGGAAATGTGAAGTCTATGACGATTAAATCTTCCACCTCTTTATCAAGTGAATATTTGCAATAATCAGGCCATAAGTGACCTTAAGTATCAAATCAATAATATCTTTTTCCATCTTTGAAGTGAACCAGTCTTTAATTTTGCTTTTAAATGAAACCTTCTCCCATGCGTACAATTTTTAAATGTTCTGAAAAAGACCATAACAACTCTACCAATAAGATCTTGGTACGTTTCTTGCAGTAATTTTTCTGGGTGGCTCCTTAAAAAGCTCGTCCAGACAAAATGTAAGTCTGGTTACGTAAACCCTCTAGAGCCAGTGACGCAAGTACCCCTGCGAAGCTGGCTCCTCTTACTAAAATTTTCACAAATCAACTATCAAGTTTACGGTACTTTCTTGATTCTAAATAGGTATCCGAGAATAATAGACATGAAAGCAGCAGCAAAGCTCAGTAAAGCTCCCATCTTTGCAGCATCCTGTACCTCACCTGGGCTAAAAGCCACTGACGCAACAAACAAAGATACTGTGAATCCGATCGCTGCTACTGCTCCCAAGACAAAAATGTCCGCGTAAGTCATTCCTTGTGGTAAACCAAATTTCATAGGCTTTGCCGCGACCCAGCCAAAGATAAATATGCCGAAAGGCTTTCCTATAAACAGTCCGGCAAGTACTAACCAAGTAGCATCACCAACAGCAGAAAATGCTACGCCAGCATTCATCAGACCAAATAACAATAAAATAAATTCTACCGGCATTTTCAATCCATGTTCAATCTCATTCAGTAAATCAGTTTGGTGTTGCTCTTCTCTAGCGAAAATCCCAAAGTCAATTTCAGCATGTGGAATAGTAGGAACCATGAATAGCAAACCTAATGCAGGGTGAATTCCAGATTCTTGGAAGCATAACCAAGTAATAGCACCCCCCGCTGCATAGGGCCAAAAAGTCAATTTTCGGCGAAATAGTGAAGACACTGGTTTACTTGGATTCTCACCGTCAAGTTTTCTCGGAAGCCAATTTGCTAGCAGATAAACTAAAAAAGCTGCAATCCCAGCGTACAATATAAAAACTGGCTGAAGTTCTCCACTAGGGTAAAAAATCGCCAATATTATGAGCCCTGCTGCATCGTCGGCAATTGCAAGGAGTAATAGGAATCTCACAGCCGGATGCCCAGCCCCGAAGATTATCCTACCAACCAGATATGAAAAGGCTATATCTGTTGCTGTTGGGATTGCCCAGCCGTTGGCCACGGCGGAATACGTCTCTGAGCCCATGAAATATGCCAAACCTAAGTAGACTGCGATAGGTCCAAACATTCCCCCTGCAGTAGCTACTAAAGGAGTCATGGCTTTTTTCCCTCTTAAGGGGCCAGACTTTAATGCAACAGCTTCCCATACTTCCTTTCCAGCAACTGCAAAGAAAAAAGCCATGAGTAAATCATTGACAAGATAGTGAAGGGTCAGTGTCCGATGCATATGACCTTGATCATCTAAGTGAGCATGTCCAATAAAACCACCGTCCCAGATCGGGAATTCCACAAAATGATGATAGCTTTTGTAATCAATATTTGCCCATATTAATGCTACTAACGCTCCTATAATTAATAGGAGCGAATATTCAGAAAGAAATCTTAATGTTTTGTTCATAGTATATCCTTAGCCAGTCTTACAGGTGATACTGTAACCGATAATATATCGCAAGTACAAACGAAATGATAATTGGATTCAAATACAATTTAAAAATTTATTCTTTTGATACGCTAGATTATGACCCACACAGCCTAATAACCTCTTTTAATATTTACCAACCCTTTTGGTTTCTTACCTTGCATAACTAGTTTTATATTCATGGCAATGGCCTTAGCAGAAGATTCAACAGGAGTGTCTGCGGCTATATGTGGGGTTACAGTAACTAGTGGATGGTGCCAATATGGATGAGACGGAGGCAATGGTTCCATTGAGAAAACATCTAGTGTTGCGTTAGAAATATGTCCCGCCTTCAAATTTTTTAAGAGGGCCTCATCATCAATTAAATCGCCCCTACCAGCATTTATAACAGCTGAATTTTTAGGCATTAGCGGTATAGTATCACTATTTAAGATTTTAAAGGTCTGGGAAGTCAATGGTAATAATACAATAAGAATTTCAGTGACATTCAATATTTTCTTAAAACCTTCACTCGCATGAAAACAGGATACACCTTCCAGATTCTTTGGTGTTCTACTCCAACCAAAAACATTAAATCCTAGGTATCGGAGAGCATGAGCAGTCGGCTCCCCCAAAACACCCAAACCCAAGATACCGACATTTCTATCCTTTGCTAATGGAGGTTTAATATCATGACGCCAAATACCATCTTGACCTAAAATATGACGATCTATACCTAGATGAATTCTAAGTGTATGAGCAACACACCATTCAACCATGCCACTAGTCAGACCATTGTCTACCATTTTGACTAGGGGACAATCGAAAGTATTGTTATTTATTAGCGACTCTACTCCAGCATACAAACTGAAGATTGCTTTATTATTTCTATAATTAGTGAAATCATGTGTTACAATGGCTTCATTCTTCCTGGTCGGGGAATAAATTATAAACTCTACTTCATCCACCTTTTCGTTTGGTTCGTCTGAAATCGTGAATCCAGATAAATTCAATTCTGATAGAGCCTTGCTTAGAATGTTCTCATACGAAGAAAATAAATTCGATAAAAATAGAATCCGCATGTTAATCCTTCTTCAAAAGACGATGAATGTGAGCACTTTGAATTAAACCAAAAGTTCCTAACACCACCAGCATTGCCGACCCACCATAAGAAATTAATGGTAAAGGAACACCCGTAACAGGCGCCATTCCTGTAACCGCAGAAATATTCACAAAAAAATAGGTGAAAAATATCGTAGCCAACCCTATTGTCAGTAAACTACCAAATTTGTTCTTATTTGTCATAGCTGATATAATACAAAATGTGATGATGACCGAATACATAAGAAGCAACCCAACACTACCAAAAAAACCGAATTCCTCTGCTATAGTAGTAAAAATAAAATCAGTATGCTTGTACGGAAGAAAATCGAGCTGACTTTGACTTCCTTGCATAAAGCCTCTGCCTTCTAACCCTCCTGATCCTAAGGCTATCTTTGATTGTGTTATTTGATATCCATCTCCTAAAGGATCATTGCCTGGATTCAAAAATGTATCTATCCTTCCAAATTGATAGTCGTTAACAAGTTGCCATGAAGTTCCTCGACTGTAGAATATTAGAGCAAGCAGTCCTGGTAAAATGAGCAATCCTCCCAAGAAATATAGATAGTTAACGCCTGCTGCAAACATGATTGTCAGCCCTATGAAAGCAATAAGGGTACCTGTACCTAAATCGGGCTGGGGAATGACTAAGGCAGTCGGTACCAAAATCATGACGACAGGGATAAAGACCCAAAAGATATTAGAAACTTTAGCCGGCGTCAGCCAATCATAATAAACAGCCAAAGCCATGACCAAACCAACTTTATTGAGCTCTGAAGGTTGGAAACGAAGCGGGCCTACCTCGAGCCATCTCTTAGCACCTCCACCATAGTCACCAAAAAAAAGCACCACTATTAGTAAAACAATGCCAACTAGAAAAATGAATGGAGAGCAAAAGCGCCAAAAATCAATATGCACAAAACTTATGATTATCATTAGTATGAATCCCCCAAAGAATCTTTCCATTTGCGGTCTTGCCCATTTTTCAAAATCTCCTTCGGCTACAGAGTAAAGCATAAGAAAACCGAAACAGCTTATTACCACGACTAGGAATAAAAGAGGCCAGTGCATGTAGAGAACCTTCCGAACTCCCTTTGGTAAGTCCTTATATTCTTGAGTATAATTAACTACTATTGTACTTATCCTTTCTTTTTATCTTAAAGGTGAATTGCTTTTTTTATTCTCTTAAGAATGGCATCTGTTTCATCCCTTTGGTCAATAGGATATGCTGTTATCTTAGGTATAGAACCTGAAATTGCGAACAGAATAATGTCTCTAGCAATTGGTGCGGCTACGCTAGAGCCAGCCCCACCATGCTCCACCACGACGCTGATTGCATATTTTGGTTTATTAAAGGGAGCAAACCCAGTGAACAATGCATGGTCTCTTTGAGACCGTGGAAGATCTTCATTCTTTCTTATACCTTCTTTTCTCTCGCTTTCTGTAATGAATCGAATCTGAGAGGTGCCAGTTTTACCTGCAAGAATTTTTTTCTCGTCAACAACTCTGGATTTATATGCAGTACCCTTTTTATCATTCACGACATTAAACATTGCTTTCCTGACTAACGAAAAAGTACTGTCCTGAATCTTTAATGCGCGCTTCTTATTTCTATTAATCGGTTTGCCATCAATTGCTTTCACGAGAGTTGGTTTTATTTCCAAACCAGTAGCTAACCGAGCAGTCATTACGGCTATCTGCAAAGGCGTTGAAAGTACAAACCCCTGCCCAATTCCTGAATTAAGCGTATCTCCGGGCACCCATTTCTCTTTAACCTGGGCCAATTTCCAATTTTTTGACGGCATAAGGCCTTTAGAAACGCCAGATAAAGGCAAAGGGAAAAGTACACCGATTCCAAATTTCCTGGCAGTGTCAGAAATTCTCTTGATACCTACTCTAAGCGCTAAATTATAATAATAAACATCGCATGATTCCCTTATACCTCCAATTAGATCCATGTCCCCATGCCCGAAAGAATTCCAACAATGAAATCTTCTCTCCCCCACTTCTAAAAAACCACTGCAATTGATCAACTCTTCGGTTTTAATCAAACCAGCTTCAATAGCAGCGATAGCCACAACCATTTTAAAGGTAGAACCTGGAGGGTAATTTCCAGAAACAGCCTTATTAGCCAAAGGTTGGTTCTCGCTATTTCTTAGTATGTCCCAATCATCTTGGGACATGCCTTCAATAAAAAGGTTAGGATCAAAACTGGGACTAGAAGCCAAACAAGAAATACCCTCTGTTTCCAAATTTATCACCACTACTGCAGCACTAAATCCCTCTATTCTGTGCATCGCAAATTCTTGTAGCTTTGAATCCACGGTAAGATGGATGTCCTTACCGGACAAACTCGGATCTTCCTTCAATTTTCTTATTATTCTGCCAACAGCATTTACTTCATGCCGACTTAGGCCTACGGATCCTCTTAATAATGGATCCAAACCTTTTTCAACTCCCACTTTTCCAATATGAAAGTCTGGAATCTGTAAGATAGGATTGCCGGTTGAAATAACTTTCAGGTCAGACCTAGAGATCTCTCCAACATAACCTACTATATGGGCAAAGAAATGTTTGTATGCATAAAACCTTTTGAATGCAACTTCAGGTACTATACCCGGTAGTGACGGAAGGTTGACAGTAATACGGATAAAATCATTCCAGCTAATATTCTCTATAATGGTCACTGGGCTATAAGATTTCTTCTTCTCTATCTCAGTTAAGATTTCACTTTTTCTTTCATCTGTTAAAGTTATTAATGTGGAAATGTCTTCTAAAACTTTGCTCGGATTCTTAGCTTTCTCTGGAATGATTCTTAGGCGATAATTCTCCAGATTGCCTGCTAAGGTTGCGCCCTTTTCGTCAAAAATTACACCACGTACTGGTGGTAAAATACGTATATCTATTCTGTTTTCCTCGGCTAAAAGCTGATATTTTTCACTTTCCTGTAATTGCAACTCCCTCATCTGTCGAATTAAGAAACCTACAAGTACTAGTTGACCAACACCCAGTAGGACGGCTCTCCTACCCAGGTTTCTATCGAGAAGGTTTTTACGAAATGAAATTTTTTCCATTGGTCAGTTAACTTTACTAAATGGTCTTTTCTTGCCTGAAAATGGTACGCACTAATGCTAAATTAAGTATAGGAAATGCAATACAAGTAACCAGAAAATACTTCAACCAAGCTGTGAAATCTAATGGTTTTAATACCCCAATTATGTAAATTAACTGAACTCCAGCGTTAATAAGGCAAAAAAATAAAAAAAAGTAAAATGATTGAGTTAAGGTACCCTGCTTAATTATATCCAACCTATAATGTCTTACTAATTCAGAAGCTATAAGGGTCAGCATAGACCAAAGACCTAACGGTCTTAACCATAGGATGTCTGCAAGCAAGCATAGTGCTAAGATTGACCACACGGAAGCACTTCTAGGATCATATACGACCCAAGAAAAAATCAAGCACAGCAATATATCTGGTGCTTCAATACCCGAGGGCGAATTAGAAATAGGTGCGGTAGGGCCAATTACTGCAATAAATCCCAAAAAGAGAAAGAGTATCCCTCTGAAAGAAATCAAACCCATATCTTATTGTCCTTTTTATATTCCGAAATGCGAACTTTTTCTTACATTTAGTTTAATTAGGTGTGCAAGCCCTCATTAATTACTGTATTTCATAGTTCTTTATTACGGAACCAGCTTTTGCAGGTATTTTTAAATTTCTGTTAATTATTACCCTAACATAATCTAACTGACTCAAATTTGCGGCCAATCTTGTTCTTATTTTCTTCTCTGGGGATAAAATAGCTTTCCCTATCAATATCCCGGCTGGAAAAATTCCTCCCCTGCCACTAGTATAAATTCTCGAACCCGGCTTAATCTTACTTGTTCCTCTTATGAAATCAATTGATGGGACAGAAGAATTGTTGCCTCTCACTATGGCTTCCTGATTATTAGGTTCAATCATAGCAGGGACAAAAGATTTGACATCTGATAAAAGAATAACACGGGAAAGTTTTTTTTCAACACCAGAGATCCTTCCAACTAAACCGAGTCCATCGGCTACAGCTGCACCATCAAGCACACCATCATCCGTCCCCAAATTTATTAAGATCGATGAATTAAAAGGGCTTCCACTGTCCGCAATTATCTCACCCGTTATCCATAGAAGTGACGGACTAAGCTTTAGATTATTTAATGCACGAAGTTTGGCATTTTTTTGTTCAAGTTGCAAAGCAGCCTCTCGCCATTTTTTCATTTCATTTAGCTCAAGCTGCAGCCTTTTATTCTGTTTGTATACATCAGCATATGAAGTCATATTAGTTACCATTCTTCCTACAGATTTTATAGGGCTTGTTAAAAATGTTACGTTAGGAACTATCTGATTCAATAAGGCTAATCGAAATCTCTCAGCACGCGCATTATCTATCCTCCAAAACAAAAAGATTGCTAGTAGCAACACAAGAATTGTAGCTAACAAAATATACCGAATAATTCCCAAGTGTTCGCCTTGACCTTGCGATGCCATCTTCGTTACATAATTTCCTAAATTATTATGCTATTATTAAAGTATTAGTTTCCATAATCAATAACATGTGCGAGCTGTTTTTCAAACTCAAGGGATTTTCCTGTACCCAAAGCAACACAATTCATAGAGTCATCTGCTACTGAAATTGCGAGACCGGTCTGTTCTCTAAGGGCCAAGTCTAAATCCCCTAGTAAAGCTCCACCTCCCGTAAGCATTACTCCTCTATCAACTATATCGGCTGCCAGATCAGGAGGCGTACTCTCAAGTGCGGTCATTACTGCTTCACATATCTGCTGTACGGTTTCAGCTAATGCCTCCGTCACTTGTCCCTGAGTAATTTGGGTTTCTTTTGGCACACCATTCAGAAGATCCCGCCCTCTTATGTCTGAATGACTACCCCTGCCATCCTTAGGCATCAATGCTGTACCAATGGTAGTTTTAATCCGCTCAGCTGTTGCCTCCCCAATAAGTAAATTTTGCTGTCGCCTAAGGTATGAAATAATAGCTTCATCCATTCTGTCTCCTCCAACTCTGACTGACCTTGCATAAACAATGTCAGCAAGTGACAAAACAGCGACCTCTGTTGTCCCTCCCCCTATATCGACTACCATTGATCCCGTAGGATCAGTAATTGGCATGCCAGCACCTATGGCAGCAGCTATTGGTTCTGCGATCAAGCCTGCTTTTCGTGCTCCAGCAGAAAGCACCGACTCTCTAATAGCTCTTTTCTCTACAGGTGTCGCTCCATGGGGAACGCAAACCACTATCTTTGGCTTGGCAAAACTTCCACGCCGATGAACTTTCCTAATGAAGTGCTTTATCATTTCCTCAGCAACATCAAAATCAGCTATAACACCGTCTCTCATTGGACGTATAGCCTCAATAGACCCAGGAGTTCTACCTAACATCAGTTTCGCATCTTCACCTACCGCCAAAACTTGCTTTTTACCATCTCTTATGTGGTATGCAACCACGGAAGGCTCATTCAGTATAATACCCCTGCCCTTAACATAAACTAAGGTATTCGCCGTCCCAAGATCTATTGCCATATCCGCAGAAAAAAAACTACTTAATAAACCTATCATCTAAACAAACCTATAACCAATCACCTTCAATTTTGACCAAATTATCCTTTTTCTCATCACAGTCCAATAAACTTATAATCGTTAGGGAAACAAAACCTTTTTATCAATTAGCAACAAAATCAGGCGCCTTTTTCCTTCTTCTTAGCACAAGTTTGTTCAAAGAATTGATATATGCTTTAGCACTTGCCACAACAGTATCTGTATCTGAAGATTGTCCTGTCACCATCTTGCCAGCCTCTTCTAGTCGAACTGACACAGTAGCCTGAGCATCAGTACCTTCTGTGACCGCATGTATTTGAAAGTGTTGTAGATGTGCAGAATGCGGAAAAACTTTCTTTATTGCATTAAAGACTGCGTCCACTGGGCCATCACCTGTTGAATCTACTGTATAGTTTTTACCTTGCATAACAATTACCGCTTTGGCTGTTTGAGGAGAGCTAGTACCACACTTTACTTCTAAATCAACTAACTGTAAAAATTCATCGTTTCTAGCCATAGAATTATCTGCTAACAATGCCAGAAGGTCTTCATCATAAACTTCCTTTTTTCTGTCAGCCAAAGCTTTAAACCTTATAAAAAGGTCCTGCAACTGATTATCACCCAAATTAAAACCAAGATCGGAAATTTTCTTTCTTAAGGCTGCCCTCCCTGAATGTTTTCCCATAACCAAGTTTGTTTCAGTTAGCCCAATATCTTCAGGTTTCATAATCTCAAAAGTACCAGCATGTTTCAACATACCATCCTGATGAATTCCTGATTCATGTGCAAAAGCATTCTTTCCTACTATTGCTTTATTAAATTGTACAGGAAACCCAGAGACCGTTGATACAAGACGGCTAGCTTGGATTAGTTTCTTGGTATCTAAACGCGTTTTAAAAGGCAAAATATCCCGCCTTACTCTGAGAGCCATCGCTATTTCTTCCAAAGCCGTGTTGCCCGCCCTTTCACCCAACCCGTTGATAGTACATTCCACCTGCCGAGCACCTGCCTCAACAGCCGCAAGAGAATTTGCTGTAGCCATTCCTAGATCATTGTGGCAATGCGTGGACACAATAATATCTTTCATTTCAGGTATAGTAGCGAAAAGATTCTTAATAATTTCTGCACTCTCCTTCGGAGCAGTGTAACCCACAGTATCTGGTATATTTATTGTTGAAGCACCGGCTTCAATTGCTACTCTCACTACTTTGATAAGAAAGTCTCTTTCAGTCCTCGTTGCATCCATCGGTGACCATTGCACATCTTCACAGAAAGTTTTAGCGAACTTAACCGTTTCAAATACTTTATCCAAAACTTGTTCTTTAGTTAATCTGACTTGAAATTCCCTATGCAAAGGTGATGTTCCAATGAAGGTATGTATTCTCGGTTTATTTGATTTCTCAACAGCTCGCCAACACCTTTCTATGTCTACTTTGTTCGCTCTTGCCAAACCACACACACTGGCAATTTCTATGATTTTTGAAATTTCAGATACAGCCTCAAAATCACCCTCAGATGCTATCGGGAAGCCAGCCTCTATGATGTCAACACCCATTTCATCCAATAATGCGGCGATCTCAATTTTCTCAGAAAGTGACATCGTTGCTCCTGGACTTTGTTCTCCATCCCGAAGTGTGGTATCAAATATTAGAACTTGATCCTTTACTGCTTTATCCATTTCTATCTCCAAGAGTCTTTATGCTTGCTTTTCTCTTTTTCATCGGGAGAAGCAAGGAAACTCTTTTTCTGTTATTATACATCAAAATACTTTTTATCCCTAAATAAAAATATCCTTGCGATATGTAGCTGCCAAATAGCGTTATTAAAAAATTAACCAAATAATACGTGTCTGTAGCAGGGAACGAGGCCTATTCATTTTCTGGAATCCTCTTATTTTCTTTCCAGCTTCCTTCATAGGTCACTCCAGATTTATAAGTTATTTTACCCTTTCCATCCCTTTTACCATTCTTGAAATATCCCTCATATCGGTCACCATTGGGGTAGACTGCTACACCATCACCATTAATTTGACCATTCTCAAAGTTACCTTCAAAAGTTGCTCCATCTACCATTGTAATTTTTCCAACTCCATGCCGCTTACCATCCTTGAAGTTCCCTTCGTAAACTGAGCCATCCGTATACTCAGCTTTACCCAATCCTTCGAAAAGACCCTTTGACCAAAGTCCCTCATAAATATATCCGTCACCAAAGGTCATTTTTCCTTTTCCATGGTTCTTACCGTTCTTGAAATTACCTTCATAGATTTGCCCATTGGAATACCTAGCCGTTCCAAATCCATTTATCGTACCATCCGTCCACTGCCCGGTATAATTGCTCCCATCTGGGAAAGTTATGGTTCCAGTGCCATTAGGGATTCCGTCTTTCAAATCTCCCGTGTAATGAGACAGATCCGGATAGGTCAGTTTACCGTTTCCTTGCAACTGTCCATTGACCCATTTGCCTTCTGCTACATATCCCTTGGCGGTTCTA
The DNA here is from genome assembly GCA_902599445.1 of uncultured Alphaproteobacteria bacterium. Lineage (GTDB taxonomy): Bacteria > Pseudomonadota > Alphaproteobacteria > Rhodobacterales > Rhodobacteraceae > CACIIZ01. The sequence continues at coordinate 34,094 of CACKFK010000008.1, read as the reverse complement.
TAGACCCCATAACCATGATGTTGATTATTTAAAAATCCCCCTTCATAATTCGCTCCTGATGAATAATTCTTTTTGCCTTGACCCTCTATCTTACCTTTTGAAATTTCTCCGGAATATTGGTCTCCATTTTTAAACCTTACGATCCCTTCTCCATTTAAGGTGCCTGATTGAAATACTCCTTCTAAGATAGTACCATCCTCTAGTATTAGTTTGCCTAAACCATGCCTTATTCCATCAGAAACTAATCCTTTATATATTCCCCCATCTTCATACTTAATAACAGCCTGACCAAGCTTCTTGCCATTCGACCAATCTCCTTCGTAAAGGTACCCGTTAGGACTAATTTGCTTCCCTGATCCATCAAGTTTTCCATTAAGAAAATTTCCTTCAAGGATGACACCATTAGAATATTCTAACCTCCCAAGGCCATCAAAATTCCCATTGCTCCAGGAACCCTGGTACCTAGCTCCATCAGAAAAGATTAAAATACCCTCCCCAGAGTGTTTGCCATCTTTGAACCCCCCTTCGTAAATTGATCCATCCGGGTATTGAGCCTTTCCCTTTCCCTCTATTTTACCATCAAGCCATTCTCCCTCATAAATGTAACCATTTGGCAAACTATATTTGCCTTTGCCGTGTTGTTTCCCTTCATTAAATTCTCCTTCATATATGCCACCACTCTCATACTGTTTGAGTTGTATATTATCATTGGCATAGGTAATCTGACGAGAGCCCAATAAAAGAATTAGTAACAAAATAAAAAATAAATCTAATTTAAGAGGTTTCAATTTGGCTCCTTAATAGTCAGGACACATGACCATATTTCATAACTGGGTTTCACAAACTACACGCATACAACTTTGAATACTTAATCGCTAATGCACATACTAAAATTATGCTGTCCAGTACATATTTAGTTCATAAGCAATGGACAAATCAACCAGTAAATAATGTTAGCACATGGAAAGCTTTTTATAGTAAAAGAAACCAGAACTTGTTAATCAGATGTTTTGAAGCGTATAATTCACTAATGAACAATAAACTCCGAATACTCTTGGCTCAGGTAAACCCAACTGTTGGGGCCTTAAACAAAAATACTGATTTATTATTAAGGGCTTATCAGGAAGCGAAGAAAGACGACATAGACATTGTTGCTTTCCCAGAAATGTTTCTAACTGGCTACCAAGTTCAGGACCTTATCCTTAAGCCTTCATTTCTGAAGGATGTTTCTAGATATTTAAAGATTATCAGTAATGAATGTTCTGGAGAAACTTCTGTTTTGTTTGGTGCACCGATCTTAGATAAAGATAAATTATACAATGCTTATCTCCAAGTAAAAAAAGGTGAGCTAACTATAATAACAAAAAAAAAGCATCTCCCAAACTTGGGTATATTTGATGAAAATCGATATTTTCATTCTGGGGGAGTTGCGAAGGTGGTTAAAATAAAAGGCTTAAGAATTGGCTGTCCGATTTGTGAGGATATTTGGCATAGTGATGTAACAAATACCCTTCAACGTAAAGGTGCAGACCTTTTACTATCTCCTAATGGATCTCCTTATGAGAGAAACAAAATGTCATTAAGGCAGGGCATAGTTAGACAAAGGTGCTTGGAAACCAATTTGCCAATAATTTATCTCAACCTAGTTGGTGGACAAGATGATCAGGTTTTTGATGGGGGTTCCTTTATGATGAGTAAGGACGGGGAAGTAAAAGTGCAACTACCCCAATTTGAGGAAAAGAAATCACTCTTAGAACTAGGAAATCAGGACCCATTCATAGGTAATAGTGAGAGTCTTGTAACAGAAATTGATACTGATATAGCCCAGGATTATAGAGCAATAACAGAAGGGACCAAAGATTATGTTCTAAAATCTGGTTTTACCAAAGTTATTTTAGGATTATCTGGAGGTATAGACAGTGCCTTAGTTGCGACTATTGCAGTAGATGCTCTTGGAGCAAATAACGTGACTTGCATAAGATTACCATCTCAATTTTCTAGTAAAGGATCCTTAGACGATGCTGATGCGTTGGTGAAAAAATTGGGTTGCAAAATTAAAACGATACCTATTTCAGAAATATTTGACATAACATTAGGATCACTTTCTCCAGAGTTTAAGAACAGGCCTCAAGATTTAAGTGAAGAAAATATTCAATCTAGAATAAGAGGTGTCCTACTGATGGCACTATCAAACAAATTTGGAAGTATGCTTCTTACAACTGGCAATAAATCTGAAGTTGCGGTTGGTTATTCAACTATCTATGGCGATATGTGTGGAGGATATAACCCAATCAAAGATCTTTATAAAACTAGGTTATATGATATTTGCAAATGGAGAAACTCCCAAAAAAAACCGTGGATGAAAGGACCAGGTGGCGAAGTAATTATTAAGAAGATCCTTGAGAAACCTCCTTCTGCCGAATTGAGACCAGGTCAAAAAGATGAAGATAGTCTACCTCCTTATCATCTTTTGGATTTAATTTTGGAAAGTTTGATTGAAAATAATATGTCCGTTAGGGAAGTTGCAAAATTAGGAATAGACTTGGCGATAATCCGCAAAATAGAAAAGTTGGTTTATGCTTCTGAATACAAACGATTTCAATCTGCACCAGGTGTTCATCTAACACAAGGTTCATTTTGGTTAAGTCGTAGATATCCCTTAGTTCAACAATGGACAGATCCATCATGACAATTCAAACGCGTTTTGCACCATCACCGACTGGTTACTTGCATGTTGGCAACATCAGGACAGCCCTATTCAACTACTTGATAACAAAAAAAAATGGTGGGAAATTTTTACTCCGAATAGATGATACTGATATTGAAAGATCAACCCAAGCCTTTGAAGATGAAATAAAATGGGATTTAGAGTGGCTTGGGATAGAGTGGGACAAAACTGTAAAGCAATCACTCAGATTTGAGCGTTACAATGAAGTCTTAGATAAGTTAAGGAAAGAGAAAAAGTTATATCCATGCTTTGAGACAACTACAGAACTGGAATTGAAGCGAAAAAAACTACTAAATATGGGTAAGCCACCCATCTATGACCGCTCAGCTCTGAAAATACCAAGCAATGAATTGAAGTTGATGCTAAGTGAGGGGAAAATGCCACATTGGAGATTTCTACTTACACAACAAAAAGTGCAATGGGACGATGCAATAATTGGAAATGTTTCCGTTGATTTGGCTTCATTATCAGATCCCGTTTTTGTGAAAGAGGGAGGGCAATTCCTTTATACCATTGCATCAGTTTGTGATGACATAGATTTCCAGGTAAGTCATGTCATAAGAGGTTCTGATCACATAACAAATACGGCAACGCAAATTCAACTGTTGGAAACCTTAGGGTCCAGTATTCCTGCTTATGGCCACCATTCCTTACTCACAGGTCTTGATGGGGACAATTTGTCAAAAAGGTTTGGATCCCTATCGCTACGAGATTTGAGATTGTCAGGCATTGAACCCATGGCGCTAGTAAGTCTATTGTCAACCTTAGGTTCTTCAAAACCTGTTAAAATCTTCCATACATATAAAGAGATCTATGACGATTTCAATCTAGATTCTTTTGGTGCTACACCTACAAAATTTGATCCCGAACTACTGCACACAATTTCTACAAAGGTATTGAAATCCACCCCTTTGGGGAGCATCAAAGAAAATCTCCTAAAAATAGGTGTACCTAAAGATAAAATTGCTCCTTTCTGGGAAATGGCTAGGGATAGCATTAATAAGCGCGAAGATATGATAGAGCTCTGGGATTTGTGTGAAAATGGTCCTAAAGTTGTAGCAAGTAATGAGGACGGGCCATTTGTTAAAACTGCTTTAAAATTGTTGCCCCTCCCCCCCTATGATGAAAACACTTGGCATAGTTGGACAGAGGAAGTATCACAAAAAACTGGGCGTAAAGGTAAGGCCCTTTTTATGCCATTACGCCTGGCGCTTACAGGACAAAGCATTGGGCCAGACATGTCAAAATTAATGCCTCTACTACAGATTATACCCTCCCGGTAAGGATACAAAAATAGACTACAAACAGGATATTTAAATCTCAAATTTTTTATATTTGGTGCGCTTTGGATTGATACTATCTTCTCCTAAACGCTTCCGCTTATCGTTCAGATAATTTTCAAAATTTCCCTCAAACCATTCGACATGGCTATTCCCTTCAAAGGCAAGAATATGTGTACAGATTCTATTTAAGAAAAAACGATCATGACTAATAATCATAGCGGAACCGGCGAAATTAGTTATGGCATGCTCCAAAGCACTTAAAGTCTCTACATCTAGATCATTAGTTGGTTCATCAAGAAGTAATAAATTACCTCCTGTTTTGAGCATTTTTGCTATGTGCACTCTGTTTCTTTCACCACCTGACAATTTACCAACATTTTTTTGTTGATCTGTTCCCTTAAAGTTGAAGGAGCTACAATATGCTCTGGAATTTATCTCTGCGTCACCAAGTTTTACTATTTCCTGACCTTCTGAGATTTCCTCCCAGACAGTCTTCTGGGAATCCAACTCATCACGTATTTGATCCACAAAAGATAATTGAACTGTATCTCCTAAAATGACCTCTCCACTTGTGGGTTCATCAGTTCCAGTAATCAATTTGAAAAGGCTTGTTTTCCCAGCACCATTAGGGCCAATAATGCCAACAATACCACCTGCCGGTATAGAAAATGATAACTCTTCAAATAACACATTATTCTCAAAATGCTTAGTTAGGTTCTTAACTTCTAGAACTTTAGATCCAAGCCTTGGCCCATTAGGAATCACTATTTGGCTTTCATAAAGTGTCGCCTTTTCAGAATTTTCTGCGAGCTCTTCATATGCTCTAATTCTAGCCTTTTGTTTGGCTTGACGAGCTTTAGCCCCTTGTCTTATCCATTCCAACTCTTTTTCCAAGGTCTTTTGCTTTCGTTTATCTTCTTTACCTTCAATTTTTAACCTCTGCGACTTTTGTTCTAACCAGTTAGTATAATTACCCTCATAAGGGATACCTTTTCCCCTATCGAGTTCAAGGATCCAACCCGTTATTTCATCCAAAAAATATCGGTCATGGGTTACGATTAAGCAGGTTCCTTTATATTCTATCAGATATCTTTGCAACCAATCCACAGTTTCGGCATCTAAGTGATTGGTAGGTTCATCTAAAAGTAGCAGCTCCGGGGATCTTAATAGAAGCTGGCATAGAGCTACCCTTCTTTTTTCTCCACCAGATAGTTCTTTTACAGATGCTTCATCGCTCGGACATCTTAATGCTTCCATTGCAACGCTTATTTGATTATCAAGCTCCCAAAGATTTTCTGAATCGATCTTGTCTTGAAGGGCTGTCATTTTCTCCATGATTTCATCTGAATAATCTTCACCCAACTTATTTGCTACATCATTAAAATCATCCAAAAGTTTCTTCTTGTCGGAGATTCCGGCAAGAATATTGTCCCTCACATTCAGGCTTTCATTTAAAAGCGGTTCCTGTGGCAAATAGCCAACATTTATGCCTTCAGCTGACCAAGCTTCACCGGTATACTCCCTGTCCAGGCCCGCCATGATTTTCATAAGACTACTCTTACCAGCCCCGTTAACACCAACAACTCCAATTTTGACCCCAGGAAGGAAGGACAAATGAATATTCTCAAAGCATTTCTTTCCTCCGGGAAAAGTCTTCGAAACACCATTCATGTGGTAAACATATTTTACTGAGGCCATAGTTTGTCCTTTACAACAATTTGTAGTTCTGATGGATTTATATTAAACAATCGTTAGGTATTGCAACAAAGAGTTTGATCTCCCATGGTTTAAAGTTGCTATTAGTGGGATAAGTTAGACTAAATTTCATTTTGCAGGAGAAAACTTTGATAGGTCACCCATTAGGAGTACCAGGCTTGACGGTTGGTTTATTAGGTGGTTCATTTGATCCTCCCCATGAGGGTCATGTGCATATCACGAAGCAGGCCATCAAAGCTTTTAACTTGTCAAGAATTTGGTGGCTAGTTAGCCCAGGTAACCCCCTGAAAGAAAGAGAACCTCAAACTATTTCCAAGAGATTTCATGCCTCCAAAAGGATAATGCAGCATCCTGCTGTAACAATAACAAATATTGAAAGCAGTTTAAGGACGAGGTTTACCGCTGAAACCATCTATAAACTTCAACGCATTTATCCTGGCGTAAAATTTGTTTGGCTTATGGGGGCCGATAATTTGGTGAACTTTCATCACTGGGATGAATGGAATTGGATAGTGAAGAATGTACCTATCGGAGTCCTTGCTAGACCTGGAGAACAAATTAAGGCTGGTTTATCTCCTGCTGCAGTTCGTTACAGACATTTCAGGATACCAGCGGAAGAATCCTTTCGTCTTTCTAACCTTACACCACCTGCATGGACCCTACTGATAGGACCCATGAGAAACATTTCCTCTACGGAACTTAGAGAGAAAGGTGTTTGGCCATAATTTCCAGGCTTAAATTAGTCAAAGAGATCTTGCCCAAACGATATTTAGGCTGGTCCTAACATCATGTGTCGAGCCCTAGCTCCTCTCTCTATGGCAGCTCCATGCAAGCGATCAATATTAAGTTCATGTCTGATTTCTTCCAAGAAGCGTAGTTGTACTTCCGGTAACCTCCCATCTGATGCAGCGACATCACAAGCCAGTGCGTAGGCTGTCTCATATAATTTTTCAGGTAGTGCTTCTTTTACTAGACCAAACAACGCGTCTAGCCCATCTTCTTCTTCAAATAAATCAAACACCGTTTCAGCAATAGTTTTTATCTTTCCAGGATCATAATCCTTAAAGATTGGAAGATGATCAACTATCCTGCTTATCGAGACTAATTCTCTATTTGAAATATCTTCGTCAGACGCACCTCCTGCAACCATTATGGCAACCAAAGCATCCTGTGCTGTCATCAAGAACGAACCACTATGTATACTCTTAACCATACCACTCTCCTGAATTTAAGGTAACACACTGTTTTTGATTTGACGATATCAGAAATCTGAGTTTTTAGGTGCTAATATTTATCAAATATGATAACAACCCCTGGACTAGCCACCCCCATACTAAAGATAATAGGTAATATGAGATGAGCTTTAATCCAGAAATGTTGAATACTGCCAACTCCTGGCCTTTTGTAGAAGCAAAACGAGTGTTGAAACGAATTCCAAAAGTTCTCGACAAAAAAGAATTTGTTTGCTTTCAAACTGGCTATGGTCCCTCGGGATTGCCACACATTGGTACATTTGGTGAAGTAGTTCGTACCACTATGGTAAAAAATGCATTCGAATGTCTCAGTGACATCCCAACAAAATTGATATGCTTTTCAGATGATCTTGACGGTCTCAGAAAGGTTCCGACGAATGTACCTAGATCTGTTAATCTAGACCAAGATTTGGACCTTCCATTAACTAAAGTAAGGGATCCTTTTAAACAATACAAAAGTTTTGGAGATCACAATAATGCTAAGTTAAAGGAGTTTCTAGATCAATATAAGTTTCAATACGAATTTGAATCTGCTACTGCAAAATATGGTGATGGATCCTTTGACGATGCATTAATGATAGTTCTTGATAACTATGAAAGAATCATGGAGGTTATGCTCCCTTCTTTACGGTCAGAAAGGCAACAAACTTATTCTCCTTTTTTACCTATCAGTCCCAAAAATGGGAGAGTACTCCAAGTACCAATTGAAGCTATAAACAAAACCTCTGGAACTATCGTCTACAAAGAGCCTGATGGAGAAAAGGTTGAACTCTCGGTAAAAGGTGGAAATGTAAAATTGCAATGGAAGCCTGACTGGGCAATGAGGTGGTTTGTGTTAGGTGTTGATTATGAAATGTTTGGCAAGGATCTAATACCATCAGCAGAATTGGCATCAAAAATATGCAAAATAATGGGAGGCACCCCTCCAGAACTCTTAAACTATGAACTTTTTCTAGACGAACATGGGCAAAAGATTTCAAAATCTAAAGGAAATGGTTTATCTATAGAGGACTGGTTGCGTTATGCCGACCAAGATTCTTTAAGCTACTTTATGTTCCAGAAACCTAAGACTGCAAAAAGATTATTCTTTGATGTAATCCCACGAATGATGGATGACTATCACCAGAGTCTAAAAAAATATGAAGAACAAAATGATGAGGAAAAGTTGCGAAATCCTGTTTGGCATGTGCATTCAGGTGTCCCACCCCGTTCCGATATGGTCATCTCTTTTTCTATGCTTTTAAACCTTGTGTCAGCCTCTGGTTCAGAAGAGGAAACAACATTATGGGGATTCATTAATCGTTATGCTCCTAATATCAACAGAAATGAGCATCCAGACCTTGTTAAAGCCGTAAAATATGCAGTTCGTTACTATAAAGATTTTGTAAAGCCGAAGAAAAAATTCAAAAAAGCTAATGAAAAGGAAAGAGAAGCTTTGCTAGATTTATATACCAGGTTGGGGAGTGTTTCGAACTCTATAGGAAAGGATGAGTTGCAGTCTCTAGTTTTCGCAGTCGGTAAAGAACACAATTTTGACGAACTTAAAGATTGGTTCATATCAATGTATGAGATTTTACTGGGAACAAAAACTGGGCCCCGACTGGGAGGGTTCATTGCTTTATATGGAATCAAGGAAACTAGAGATCTCATTTATGAAAAGCTTGAATTGTCGACTTTCAAATAATAGGGCTATTTAGCACCAAGAGTATAGCAAAAATTACTTCTTCATTATATAACTGATATAACCAGCTCCCAAGGGTGCCGATCTCCCAAACAAAGCTCACTACATAAGGACAAATGCTGATGATACACAAATTAAAAAAAACAAACTTTTTTGCATTTTACCTGATATTAACTTCCCTATTTTTCATTATCTTTAGCACTATGATTTTTGGGGAAACATCTTCTGAGAAATTGCGTGATAGTGGTGGTCTCCTTGAAGTTAAAGCACATGATATTATTTCATCTCAAATAGAAGCTTTTAGAAAATCGGATATAAATACCGCTTACACCTTTGCCTCACCATTCATTAAATCAAAATTTTCTAATGCAGAAAAATTTGGCGAAATGGTTCAAACTGGTTATCCCATGATTTGGTCTCCAAAAAATTATGAGTTTCTTGATTTTGATGTCTTCAATGGGGCACTCATTCAGAGAGTGCTCTTCATTGATTTACAAGAGAGGATTTTCATATTTGATTATGAGATTAGGAAATATAAGGCAAATACATGGCTTATAAATGGGGTGTACCCAGTCAAATCATCGACCTCAGGAGCATGACACCATAGGATCAACATAGGACCTAGCTTAAAGCATTTTAGCTTTACTCCTCATTGTACGAGTACCAGCTACCCCGCCCTTTGATCTACCTTGAACTTTATGGTTAATCCTTCTCCAACTTAAATCTGATTGACGTACAAGTGGATTCTCTCCAATAGCTAGCTCTGCATTTTCCAATTCCTTTATTTCATCTCTAAGTCTTGCTGCAACCTCAAATTCTAAGTTCTCTGCTGCCGAAAACATTTCTTTTCGCAAATTCTTGAGATGTGTGTGCAAATTATCACCCAACTTGGAAGAATTTTCTAGGCTAGCAGTGACCCTCTCCATGTCATCTGATCCTTCATAGATCCCTTCAAGAACATCTGTAACGTTCTTCCTAATGCTTTCTGGTGTGATTCCATGTTCCCTATTATAAGCTTGTTGCCTATTTCTTCGGCGTTCAGTCTCTTCTGATGCCATCTTGATGCTCCCAGTAATTTTGTCGGCATACATGATTACTTTTCCGTCAACATTTCTGGCAGCACGGCCTATAGTTTGTATTAACGACGTTTGAGACCTTAAAAACCCCTCTTTGTCCGCATCAAGAATTGCAACCAATCCACATTCTGGAATGTCTAAACCCTCTCGTAAAAGATTTATCCCCACAAGAACATCAAAAGTACCAATTCGTAGATCTCTTAATATTTCTATCCGCTCCAAAGTATCAATATCAGAATGTAAGTAACGAACCCTGACCCCTTTCTCATGCAAAAATTCTGTCAAATCTTCTGCCATTCTCTTAGTTAAAACAGTACAGAGTGTCCTCAAGTTCTTTTTTGAAGCCAAATTTACTTCATGGAGCAGATCGTCCACCTGAGTTTCTGCTGGTCGTACCTTTATTATTGGATCGATTAACCCAGTTGGTCTGATTATCTGCTCTACAAATACACCTTGGGTTACTGACATTTCCCATTGACCTGGCGTAGCCGATACAAAGATAGATTGGGGTCTCATAGCATCCCATTCTTCAAATTTTAAGGGACGATTATCCATACAAGATGGCAACCGAAAACCATGCTCTGAAAGGGTGAGCTTTCTCTTATGGTCACCCCTGAACATCCCACCCAATTGAGGTATTGCCACATGGCTTTCATCCGTAAAAATGATCGCATTTTCTGGTATATATTCAAATAAAGTTGGTGGTGGCTCCCCAGTTTTCCGGCCTGTTAGATATCTGGAGTAATTCTCAATACCACTGCATGCGCCCGTGGCTTCTATCATTTCCAAGTCGAAGTTAGTTCTTTGTTCCAATCTTTGCGCTTCAAGTAGTTTTTCTTGTTTATTTAATTCTCTTAACCTCTTGATAAGATCCCTCTTTATCAGCTTAATTGCCTGCTGAAGAGTTGGTTTTGGAGTGACATAGTGCGAATTTGCATAAATTCTAATATCTTCTAATGCACGAACCTTGACCCCTGTCAAGGGATCGAACTCAACTATGCTCTCTAAGTCATCGCCAAAAAAAGAAAGCCGCCATGCCCGGTCTTCTAAATGGGCAGGAAAAATCTCCAAAACGTCTCCCCTAACGCGAAATGTACCTCGTTGAAAGGCGTGATCGTTTCGACGATACTGTTGTGCTACCAATCCCTGAATGGTTTCCCGCAGATCATAAGAACAGTTAGTCCTTAAATCTTGTGTCATAGCACTATAAGTTTCTACCGAACCAATACCATAAATGCATGAAACTGATGCTACAATTATTACATCATCCCTTTCTAAAAGAGCCCTAGTAGCTGAATGTCGCATCCTATCGATTTGCTCATTTATTTGTGCATCTTTTTCGATAAAAGTATCGGATCTTGGCACGTAAGCCTCTGGCTGATAATAATCATAAAAAGAAACAAAATACTCTACAGCATTTTCAGGAAAGAAAGCTTTGAATTCTCCATAAAGCTGTGCTGCAAGTGTTTTATTTGGAGCCAATATTAAAGCTGGTCTCTGAGTTCGCTCAATGATATGCGCCATAGTAAAAGTCTTGCCAGTACCGGTAGCTCCTAACAAAACTTGATTTCTTTCAGATTCATTTAAACCGGAAACCAACTTTTCTATCGCCATTGGTTGATCACCAGCGGGTAGAAAATCAGACCTTATCTTAAACCTTTTCCCAGCCTCTAATTTCTTCTTCACTTTAGTATTTTCTATAATTGGAAAAATGCTCTATTAACCTTATAAAGTAGTAATGTAAGCAAAGCTTTAACCAGTAACAACAAATATAGAAAGAAAATAGTCACTCTATACTACTATTGCAAATTCTATTTTTTTTGTTAAACAATAAGCTCAAAGAATGCATTTCAAAACGCTAAATAATTTGTTCTTTTTGTACAGTCGACTAGGAATTACTTATGGTAGCAAGAATCTTCAAACCTGCAAAATCAGCTATGCAATCGGGGACAGCCCAAACCACGATCTGGATCATGGAATTAGAATACAATTTAGCTAAGACAATTGATCCATTAATGGGTTGGACCGGTTCTAAGGATACTAGAGGACAAATACAGATTAGGTTTAATACTGAACAGGCAGCTGTTAATTTTGCTAAGGATAATGGAATTTCCTTCATAGTACAAAAACCAAATGTGAGAAGGCACATAGTCCGGGAGAATGGTTACGGTGAGAATTTTAGATTCGACAAAAAAATACCTTGGACGCATTAATTAAAGGCCCCGTAGCTCAGCTGGATAGAGCGGCTGACTTCTAATAGATGCTTTCACCGAACCACTTAAAAAACAGCGATGAAAACAATATATTAAACACCACAATTCTACGTGAAACTTCATGCAAATGAAATGTGAATAGTTATTTCTTAGAAAATGTGAATAATCGCAGCGAAAGGTCTTGGTGATCTCGGCAGGATTCGAACCTGCGACCTACTGATTAGAAGTCAGCCGCTCTATCCAGCTGAGCTACGAGACCACACTCAAGACGAACTTATTTTAGAACACGTTTTTAAAGTGTCCTAAACCTTGTTCTATATTCAGCGAATATGATTGTGTATTTAATACAAAAAGAACCCTCAAACAAGAAGATTAATTGAGGGTTCAAATTTCAGAATGTATGGGAGTCCGATGTCCTAATGGCTCGTAACATTTGTTATATATTTTAGGTCATGCATATCTTCTCGTATCTTCATAGTTTCTCTATGAATAATTATCTTTGTACTTTCTTCTAACAGAAGATGGGGTAATGTGATTGTATTTTCAATCTTCTTCAATCCATCTTTAACAGAATGGTCATGTAAAAATAAGTATGGCGTTTGTTCTAGGAAGTTCTAAATCTAGTTTCCTTTCGCATTTGTAAGTTTCACATTACTTTCCCCTCAAACTTGTTCTCATTAACTTGGTAAGTTGTTTAGTACTTCTTTCACTTAGGAGCGCAGACGCTGCTGTAATACCAACAAGACTTCCAATCTGTTTTCTATTTTCAATAACTGTATCAAACATTTTCATCATTGCATTTTGGAGAAGTTCTACTCGTTCATCAGTTGTCATATCTTGTTTAAGAGTTCTAAGAATACTCTTTCCATCATTTGGGTATTTTACAACTTTATCACCACTAATCTTCGATCTTGATGCAAATACTAATGCTCTTGCACCTCTTAATAATCTACCTCCATCTAACTCTTCTAAACTGGGGTCATAATCTAGTTCTTGTTCTTCTCTTATCTGTCTATATGCATCTGCAATAAACTTACCTTTTTCATTAAGTTTTAAAGTTGCAAATGGCTGGGGAAACACAGTATTTACATCAAGTGATATTCATTTGCTGATTCAATGAGTAGCTATTTGTAATAGAGCCTGGTTGGAGAGTAGGTTAATAACATAGGTTCCTTTGATATTCACCTATCATTAATAGATAGCTGTAATAGTCAAGGAATTAACAAGTCTTCTTTAATACATATACGAGGCCATCTACTGGCTCTGTTCCATGATATTCATGAATGCCTTGCTCATAGTAAAAAACTTTAAAATTCAAAGATTCTGCTAGATGCCTAATGTAATCATCACTATGTGAATACATCATAAAGGAATTCAACTCTTTTTGCTCTTTAGTTGCTTTAAAGATTGAAAATACGAAGCTTCCATTTAGGGATAATCTTCCCCTTACTAATTTAAAAATTGTTTCCAAATTAAGAAAATGGATCATCACGGCTGATGCAACAACCAGATCAAAACAAGATTTCGTATTGCTTAAAAAATCTGTAAGATCCTGCTCATATAAATTATCATAAAGCTTAGTCTTTTTTGCTCTATCTAACATTTCTGGTGATATGTCAACTCCCTCTAAAGCATCCGCGTAAGGGAGCAAAGAACTTGCTAAAGTTCCGGTTCCACAACCTAAATCTAATATTTTTAGTGAACTTGCTTTGGGTTTAATTTGCTGGATAGCCTTTCTAACCATTGTATGTCCGTTGTACTGATCGTTATTTTCCCCCCAAGTTTGTGCCCTATTCTTATAAAATTGTTTCAAATAATGTTCGGGTATACTTTCTGGTACTGCACGTTCACCCAAGCTAGCTAATTTGATTTTTGCACCCAATTTATCCTTTGGATCTAAATTAAGAGCCTTCTTAAAAAAGTTCTGAGCTTCTAAAAGCAGCCCTTTTTCGGTAAATACTTCACCCAAATTATAATAGGCTTCAGTATAATTGGGCTCTATCTGTATGGCTTTTTTGTAACTAGCTATTGCTGATCCTAAATTCCCTTGATCCATGAAGATGCATCCTAGGTTATTATAGGATTTTGAAGATTCTGGCTGGATCCGAATTGCCCGGTGATAGCTTTTTATGGCTGCCTCTAATTCGCCTATAAGGTGTTGCGCGGCTCCCATATTACTGAGCGCCTCAAAATAGTCTGGTTGAATGAGGAGAGCTTTTTTATAAGCTTCTATTGCCGCCCTTGAGTCACCTTTATCATTAAGAGCATTACCCAGATTGTAATAAGCCCCCGCATAGTCTGGTTTAATTTTAATGGCTTTTCGATAGCATTTTATTGCAACCTCAAATTGCTGCAGTTCCATATTTGCAGCACCAAGAATATTGTGAAGGAGCTCTGATTCAGGGAAACTCTTAAGAGCTTGAGCTGCTTCCCCCAGAACCTCCCTATATTGTCCTTGGTTATATAATTTCAGGATAAGTTGTATTTGCGCAGAGATAGAATGTTGACTATCAATTGAATTTTTTTCATTCTCTTCTTTCGAGACCCTTATTCCTTGAAGATCCCCTTTATTCTTAGGAAATTTTACCAAAATGTCTGAATAGATTTTTTTTTCTTCATCAAATTTACCTTCATTAGACCTTTTTTTTGCGAGTCTTAATGCTTGATCTAATTTCATGGAGTTTAAGATCGTAATCTCTTTTTGGCTTAATGACATTTTTTGCTTATAAAACCTTTAACTTACAAAACGTTTTGTAAGCAAATCTCATTCCATCCAACAACTCTCCTAGAAATAAAAATCTCATGCTTCGTGATTTAAAAACACCTACAAGGGCACTCACGTAGTTTAAGATTTATATTTGACTTAATGATAGGTGTACTATATTATTCAATAATAACAGTACTTTATATTGATGTTGATCACACATGGTGAATGAAAAGAGACTGATCTTACCGGGGGTCGCCAACGCTTTTTATAATCATATGATTAAAAACAAAGAACTCTCACCTTAATACTCCATCACAAGGCAACTGCAAAAATACTTCATTAATTTGTGCCATTTACCTGATCTAATTCCTTCTTCAAATCTTCTATCACCCTATGATCAATCAAATGCTTATTTATCTTTATTTCAAATCCTCTACCATTAATGTGTAATACATCGTCCTTGAGCATATCAACCTGATTAAGTTTGAAGCATTTTATTTTTCTTAGAAATCCCTTAACTTCAACTTCTTTTGGTGTCTCAAAATTAAATAAGTTTGCCACCAAAGAATGGGTGTCCTCAGAAATTAAAATAGCACCTGGACCTGCTAACCCTTCCAACCTAGATGCTAGATTTACGGTGCTGCCTATGGCAGTGTAATCAAGGCGCTCCAAACTACCAAAATTCCCCACTGTACAAAAACCAGTATTAATTCCTATGCGGATTTGTAAGTCTTTTTTTAGGCTATAATGTTTGCCCCAATGCCCTTTTAATTCATTCATTAGTTTCTGCATTTCCAAGGCCATTTCGACACATTTCCTTGCATCTTTTTCAGGTCCCTCACTCTCGGGGTCTCCAAAAAAAATCATGAGCGCATCTCCAATATACTTATCAATAGTACCACCAAATTTTAATGCTATCTGCGACATCTCATTTAAGTAAAAGTTAAGTAAATTGGTCATCTCCTCAGACTCTAGTTCGTCAGAAATATCTGTAAAACCCACAATATCTGAAAAAAATACCGTTAATTTTTTCCTGGTACTTTTTACTTCGGCATCCTGTTTCCCACTGAAAATTTGCTCATGAATTTGAGGGGAAAGATATTTTGCTAGCTTGTTGGATATAGCTTCAACTTGCTTTGACTTGGATTCTGCTTCAGCTTTTGCATCATCTGCTATTTTCTTTTGAATGGATAATTGGTTAGACAAAGATTTCCTTAAGTTTCCCTCTAAACGAAGTTTGGCTACTTCCCTTTTTAAGTCCTTTATTTCCTTAACTTCGTTGGTTTCGTCCATGTTTCATCCATTTAATTTCTAATTGATAAAGGAAACTGTGCGCCGCTAAGGCATCTACCGAATCAAATTTTTCGCATTACAACAATAGAATCTAAAAGCACCTTTAAATAGTTGAAATTGAGTTTTACATATAGTTATACTTTTCAGACTAGGTTGATATGCTAGGTTTTCTACCCCGTCAAAAAAAAAATGTCTACGCAGGAAATTGTCACTGCAAAAAGATAACATTTGAACTGGAACATGATCCGATGATGCGATTTCAATGTCACTGTTCAATATTTCAACAAAGGTTTGGTACTTCATTACCGCACTTCCGTGGCCAGAAAATGAAATAAAATAAATGAAGACTTCACGACGTAAACTATTTCAGGCGGCAGTGGTTTAAACATGCATTATTTTCATTGCCCTGACTGTTCTGTATTAATTTATAATGAGCCCGAATTACTTAAAGGAATGGCCTACTTTTACCTGCAAGTTTATTAAATGACCGAATTGAGTTTAAACCAACAGTCGAACTTTGCTCACCTAATAGACCAAAATGGATGCTAAAGGCTTCCTCAATTGCTGCTTCTATGGATGACAATGGTACCTTGGAAAGGTTGCAAGAACTACTGGAGAATTTGGATCAAAGAGCGTAAAATGAGATTCAACTTAATATAAAGCAAAATCCACTTAAAGAGCGCTAGCCCTCCACATAAATGAAATGAGACAGCTATTTAGTTTCTTTTTAGAAATACCATATACCGTCTTTCAGACCCAAATCTTTATAGAGGAAATCTAGATACTTGATACTTGATACTTGATACTTGATACTCAGAAGGAGATTATTTGTGTATTCGGTTGATAACCTTCTCAATAGTTAATCCCTGTATCAAGATAGAAAACACTACCACAGAATAGGCAGCTGTAACAATCATAGGTTTGCTCTCCATATCAGGAAGTGAAAGAGCTAGAGCTATTGAAATACCCCCTTTGAGCCCAGCCCAAGTTAAGATTACAATCTCACCCTTTTCCTTTGAAATTAAAGTGCTGAGAAAAATTAGTGGGATAGACACAGCTATATATCTAGCTAAAACGGCCACTACTACTGAAACTATACTAATAAACAAAATTAAACTGTCACTCGATAGGGCTATTACTTGAAATCCTATGAGGATAAATAATGCTGCATTCAAAATTTCATCTATTAGATGCCAAAAATCCGTAACATGTTGTCTAGTTTTCTCACTCATAGCAAATTCCTTACCCGTATTCCCGATAAAAACACCAGCTACCACCATAGCAATTGGGCCTGAGAGATGCAGGTTGAGGGCTATAGAATAAGCAGCAGTGACTAAGGCTAGTGTAGCTATAACTTCAACAACGTAATCATCAATATTTTTCATTAAGACAAATGTGACATACCCCCCAATTAATCCTAGTAAAGCGCCACCAAATGACTCCTTTACAAACAGACCTACAATCGCGTTTGCATCGATATTGTCCCCATGGCCATGTCCTGTTGCACTACCAAAAGCAATGGTCAACAGCACAGAAAACACTACCACTGCAACCCCATCATTAAATAAACTCTCGCCACCAATCATAGATTCTAAGCGTTTTGGAACCTTTAATCTTTTTAGTAGTCCTAGTACAGCTACGGGATCAGTTGGGGTTACGATTACACCAAAAATGAGGCAATAAATATATTCAATATTGAAACCAACCGCGTAACAGAGGTAATAAAAACAGGTGCCATTTATAAACGTCGAAACCAGCACTCCAACAGTAGCCAATAGGGAAACTTGAAATTTTGCTTTCATTAAACCAGCCAGATCAACATGAAGTGCTCCAGCAAAAAGAAGAAAGCTCAACATACCGTTCATTAGGGTTCTATTAAAATCTATTTCGTCAAGCCAGCTCTTTAACCCTTCCGAGACTCCCATGGTGGGGAAAATCACATTCACTATCACTACAGACAGTCCAGATATTAGTGCAATGATAACCAGTCCAACCGTTAAGGGCAACTTGAGGTATTTGTGGTTCCAATAGCCAAATACGGTTACACAAACAAGAACTATTGCTGGTAATTCTAACATTATTTATATCCTGTAATTGTTTCTAAAAAATATCTGACACTCAATACATTTTCCAGAGTATTAGCTAATTTTCCTTAATTCTACAATCTTAATTAATAGTCTTAGATTTGGGCCTGATGGAAGGCGATCCAAACATACACTAAATAAGTGCAAACAAAAATTGCGCCCACGTACCGCCCTATCCTCTTAGCATACAAGAAAATCCCTCCCAAGATTAAAGTTGATGCAAGCATTACTAGAATATCAAATCTTACGAAGTTTTCAGGAGCTGCAAATTTTTGTGATCCCGATGCTATCGCCGCTGCACCAATAATTCCCAGGCTGTTAAAAATATTCGAACCTATCACATTACCTATAGCTATGTCGGAATGCCCCCTTTTTACTGCAATAATGGAAGCGGCCACTTCAGGCAAGGATGTGCCTAGAGCAATTATAGTTAAACCAATGAAGGCCTCTGGAATCACAAGAATCTCAGCAATTTTTTTTGCTGAAAAAACTACTAATTCTGCCGACCCTATTAATAGTAATATACCAAAACAAATAGTTAATAATGAAATCCAAATCTTGGAATTCTTCCAGCTATCATCAATATCATCTTCAATCTTACTTTTTTGTTTTTTCAGAGCAGCAATACTTACATGAAATATTATCCCTAACAACAAGATGAGTAACAATGCTCCACCCAAAATACTTATACTCGCAAACATTCGGGCTGATAGAACAAGAACCCCGCAAGAGAAAAATAACCAAAAGACCTCTACTTTTAAAGACCTCGATGAAATTAATAATGGTGAGATAATCGCTGCAAACCCCAAGACACAGAACAAATTTGAAATATTGCTGCCAATAACATTTCCCCATGCTATGCCCTGTGCTCCTTTATTGACCGCGTTTACTGACACAAACAGTTCAGGAAGAGAGGTACCAAGCGCCACTATTGTTATGGCAACTAGTTGTGGTCTTATGTTTAACTTGTTTGCCGTGATGACTGCGCCAGTTACTAGTTTTTCCCCACCAAAATAAAGACCAGTAAGACCTGCGAGACAAAAGATAATGTTGATTAGTATAGTATCCATTTTCTATTCTTCACTACCCGAGTTACTGGATCGCATTAATTTATAATTAATAATGTCGGTTACTTATAATACACTTATGGAAAGGACAAGTTTAGAGCTTTTAATCAAGTCAATGTTTTTGCTAGATCATCCATTCTTGATAAAACAGCCTGTATACGATCAAACATCTCATTAAGTTCCTTTTTCTCAATAATTAAAGGAGGGCAAAAGGCAATAGCATCTATTGGTAATGAACGCAGAATAACTCCATTTTCTTGAATAGCTTTTACCACCTTGGCAGAAAATTTATTCTTTGGGTTTAGTTTTGTTCTTTCGGTTCCAGGTTTAATAAATTCTGCTGCACCGATCAAGCCTACTGCTCGAACGTCGCCAACGCAGCTAAATTCCTTTAAACTTAAAACGCGTTTTAGGAAAAGATCCTCCATCCCTTTTACATGATCGATAATCCTTCTTTTTTCCATGATTTCAATAGTTTTCAATGCCACAGCCGCAGCCACAGGATGTCCGGAGTATGTATAACCATGTCCAAACTGTCCCAGGTTTGTTGCCTGCTTTTCAACTTCGTCAGAGATTTTTTTTGATACTAAAACTGCTGAAATCGGAACATAAGCAGATGATAGTCCTTTGGCACAAGTCAGTATATCAGGGCGAATATCAAAAGTTTCACTACCCCATATGTTACCAGTTCTTCCAAAACCACAAATTACCTCATCAGCTATCATCAAAATGTCGTGTCTTCGCAGTATTGGTTGAACCAACTCAAAATATCCTTCTGGAGGAAGTATTACACCACCTGCTCCCATCAGAGGTTCCGCTATAAAGGCTCCAATATTTTCAGGACCTTCTTGAATTATCAAGTTTTCTAAATCAAGTGCGAGCCTTGTTGCAAATTCCCTCTCACTCTCATTGTCATGGGAATTCTGGAAATAATGCGGCCAGGTTGTGTGGAGAGCGAAATCCAAAGGTAAACTGAAGCCCTCTTGTGCATAAGATAATGCTGTTAAGCTTGCTGCTGCCAGGGTCACACCATGATAACTACCTTTCCGACTAATGATTTTCCGTTTTTCTGGCCGACCTTTCGAGGCCTGATAATACCAGACTATCTTAATGGCAGTATCGTTTGCCTCCGATCCAGAGTTACAGAAAAAAACTTTTTCCAAGTTACTATGTGATACTTCAATAAGTTTTTCGGCCAATCTTATGGTAGGCTTTGAAGTTTTTCCGGTAAAAGAATGGTAAAAAGGCAGTTCCTTCATTTGTGATACAGCCGCTTCTATTAACTCAGGTTCATTAAAACCCAATGATGCACACCATAGACCGCTCATGCCTTCAATATATGAATTACCGTCAATATCACTGACTCTGACACCATCACCAGACTGAATTATCTGTGGTCCGTCTTCAGCAACCAATTCGGGATTAGTATAAGGATGTAGGTGATGCTCCAAAGATTTTGACTCAAGAGAATTTTTTTGGCTTTTAATAGATTGATCCATATAGAGCTACTGACCACTTCATTAAATTTGATAGTAACGTACTATAGTCTCATTATATTCGAAATATCAATTTTTTTAAACATCATGCTTACTTTAATGCTGAGGAAGGTTTTAAACGACTATGCAAGTGTACTTAGTTAATCGTTAGTAAGACATTTCAATATTTTGCATTATTGAGTTAACTGATTCTTACAAAATCATCGACACCATAATAATCGTAGGTTCAGGAAAGTACCTTCGTTATAATACTTTTAAAGCATTACAATAGTCGTGACCTTAGAAAAGCCCCTCTGTAACAACCAACTCTGATTATAAACAAGTCTAACTGACGCGAAACTGAATATTATTGAGGTGAAATATGGATGATAAGACAATCAATTTTTATAATAAGAATGCAGAAAAGTACTCTGAATGGAGGGCTAATGAAACCGAAGATCAAGCCCAAAAGATTTTTCTCAAATATACCAAACCAGATGGTCATATCTTGGACCTAGGATGCGGAACAGGCGAGAAAACTTTGTGGTTCAGAAATAATGGTTTAGCTGTCACAGCAATCGATGCTTCAGCCAAAATGTTGGAATTTCTAAAAAATGTTGACGGAGTTTTTTGCTCCCAACTAGACATAACTGAAATAGGATTTCAGGAGAAATTTGATGGAATCTGGGCCTCATTTTCTGTACAGCACTTAGAAGTTCATGAACAGAATAAACTATTTGGCAAAATTCCGAATATTCTGAAAGAAGGTGGTATCTTTTATCTTGGAATGCATGAAGGTGATCACAGTTATAGAGATCAATTAGGAAGGCTTTATGTACCAAGAACAGAAAAGGATTTAAGGGCTATTTGCCACTCTTACAATTTAGTTATATTTGAATTCTTTAGAGAAGAGAGCACTAGTTTTGATGGGCACCCCATCGAAGTCATACATATATTTTCGCGATTGAAGCCCTAGGATCTTTCCTTATCTTTAAAGAATGGTAAGACAAACGAAAAGTCTTTACCTAAACCGCCATTTTTTACCAAATCCTCATAAATGGTACTGGCATGTGCACCAAGAGGCGTGTGGGCATTGACCTGTTCTGCAGCTTCTTGAGCCAATAATAAATCTTTTAGCATTAGTTCAGTAGCAAAACCGGGTTGATATTGATTATCAGAAGGGGATTGAGGCCCCACCCCAGGAGCTGGACAGTATGTATTTAAAGACCAGCATTGCCCAGATGAACTAGAAGAAACTTCAAACATTTTCTTCCTGTCCAATCCTATTTTATCTGCCAGTGAGAAAGCCTCACACACTCCTATCATTGAAATCCCTAGTATCATGTTGTTACAGATCTTAGCAGCCTGTCCGCTACCCGAAGAACCACAATATACGGCTTTCTTACCCATTATATCAAAAAGGGGCCTGATAAGTTCAAAACCTTTTTGATCACCCCCAACCATGAATGTGAGGGTCCCTTGGATGGCCCCCACCACACCCCCTGAAACTGGGGCATCTAAAGGTAGTAGTTTAGCTTTCTTTGCCAAGTTACCCACAAAATGAGCACTTTTTACATCAACCGTCGAGCAATCAACCATTACTGTTCCGACAGAGCACGAAGGCACAATTTGGTTATAAACATCCGCCACTTCTATCCCACTGGGTAACATCGTAAATATAACGTCTTTATCTTTAACTACTTCCTCTATGTTATTGTGTACAGAAAAATTGGCTTTGATATTAGCTTTCACATCAAAGCCTGTTACCTCATATCCTGCCTGGCAAAGATTTTCTGCCATTGGTAAACCCATATTACCTAAACCAATAAAACCTACTTTCATAATATCCTCCTATAAAAATTCCAACCTTAGACCTAAGCTATTGTCCAGGGGTTTCAGTAAGGACAAAACCTCTTCTTTAGGTACAGCTTCAAGAGAAGAATATTTCCATATTGGTTTTCTGTCTTTGTCCACAACCATAGCTCTTATCCCTTCTTGAAAATCAGTGAACTCTTGTGCACGAGCTGTATAACGATACTCAATTTCCAGAGCTTGCTTAACTGACTGGGAAACCTCAGGTATCCGAAGCATGTGAAGTGTGACTAAAACCGAAAGGGGTGAGGCTTTCTTTAATCTTGCCAAACCACTTTCAAGCTGCGAAAAGTGTCCCATTTTATTGATCAAAGAAATTGGCTTTTCTTCTGAAAAAACTTCTTCAATAATATTAAAATTTCTTGCTAAACACGATGGCGGAGGTTTCTCATTAAAATTTACCAAACAACTAGGATCCCCAGTTTGTATAAGTTTGCGTTTAACTTCCTCCCACTTTTCTTCAGGAATCAAATGATCCGCAAATCCAGCAAATATGGCATCACTGGCATCCATATGACTACATGTAATTCCAAGATAAATACCAAGATTAGTAGACTTCCGAGTTAAAAGAAAAGAACCACCGACGTCAGGAACCAATCCAATTCCACACTCTGGCATGGCAATACGGCTCGTTTTTCCTACAATTCGATGACTGCCGTGACAAGATAATCCAACACCACCTCCCATAGTGAAACCTTGCATAAAAACTACATACGGTTTGGAATAACCATCTATGAGTGCATTTAAACGATACTCATCAGCCCAGAATTTTTGACCAAATTCATAATTCTCTTTCTGCCCTTGCTTATATAGGTCTGAAATATCTCCACCAGAACAAAACGCACGAGACCCTTCAGCATCAACCAGTATGGCCTGAATAGATGAATCATATTCCCACTCAATCAAAGCCTTTTCAATATCCGTGATCATTTTATAAGTTAAAGCATTCAGCGCTCTGGGTCTATTAAGAGTGATTTGACCTATTTTACCAATTTTCTGAATTATTGCTTCAGCCATAATTAGAACTCATTACCTCAGAAAATGTCTGGCTATCATCACCTGCATAATTTCATTTGTACCCTCAAGAATTTGATGTACCCGCAAATCACGAACTATCTTTTCTATTCCATAATCAGCTAAATAACCATAACCACCAAGTAATTGGAGAGAATTATTTGCTATCATAAAAGCATTGTCCGTAACAAATTTCTTAGCCATTGCGCAAGAAATACTAGCATCTGATTTATTTTCATCTAGCTTCCACGCCGCTTCCCTTAGAACGGTTCTCGAAGAGTTAATTGCAATCTCCATGTCCGCTATCTTAAACTGTAGTCCTTGGAACTCCGATAATTTTTTCTTAAATGCAATCCTTTCTTTAATATATCTTTTTGCTATATTTAGTGCCGCCTGTGCGCCACCTAACGCTGCGGCAGCAATATTTAAGCGTCCTCCATCCAGTCCTTGCATTGCATAAATGAATCCTTCGTTCTCTTCACCCAAAAGGTAACCTGCTGAAACATCACAGTCCTCAAAAATTACTTCAGCAGTTGGCTGGGATTTCCATCCCATCTTCTGTTCGAAATTGCCAAAATTTAGCCCTTCAGTCCCATCTTTGATCAGTAAAGCAGATATCCCTTTTGGCCCTGGGCCACCTGTTCTAACCATACTAAGATAGAAATCGGAAAATGCCCCTCCAGAAATAAAGGCCTTAGAACCGTTAAGCTTAAACCCTTCCATTGTTCTTTCGGCCCTAGTGCTGAGTGCCGCACTGTCAGAACCTGAATTCGGTTCTGTTAAACAGTATGAACATATTTTGTCCATTTTTATCATTGGTGCCAAGAACTCATTTTTAATGGCTTTACTCCCATGTTGTGAAATCATCCAAGCACACATGTTATGAATGGAAATAAATGAGGAAACAGATGGACAAGCCATTGCTAAAGCCTCAAATACTAAAGTTGAGTCCAACCTAGATAACCCAGACCCACCATCTCTTTCATCAACATAAAGAGCCGCAAATCCCAGTTCACCAGCCTCCTTTAGAACATCCCTAGGGATAAAAGATTCCTCCCATTTCAAAGCGTGTGGAGATATAGCTTTTTGACCAAATTCAAATGCTGTTTCAAAAATTAAATTTTGTTCTGTAGAAAGGGAAAATTCCATTTTGATACTAAATCAAAAAATTATTCCATAGTAGGAATAGAAAATTTAGCCCCCTCTTTTATACCTGTCGGCCAACGAGAGGTGATAGTCTTAGTTCTAGTATAAAACCGAAAGGCGTCTGGACCATGTTGATTCAAATCACCAAAAGCTGATTTTTTCCACCCACCAAAAGTATGATAGGCCAATGGAACAGGTATTGGAACATTTATGCCGACCATACCAATATTGATCCTATTTGCAAAATCTCTTGCGGTATCACCATCTCTCGTAAAAATTGCAGTACCATTCCCATACTCATTATTGATAGCTATAGATAAGGCTTCTTCATAACTCTCAGTTCGAACTGTTGACAGGACGGGCCCAAAAATTTCTTGCTTGTAGATATCCATATCTGTTTTGACATTGTCAAAAAGACATGCTCCCACAAAAAACCCATCTTCATAGCCCTGCATTTTGAAGCCTCTTCCATCGACTACGAGCTTGGCACCATTTTTTACACCAGAATCTACTAAGCCTAATATCCTCTGCTGGGCATCTTTTGTAATCACCGGTCCAAAATCGACTTCATTCTCTGACGTGTAAGGACCAATCTTTAAAGCCTCTATCTTGGGTACCAATTTTTCTACGAGTTTGTCGCCAGTTTCTTTTCCCACTGGTAATGCCACAGATATGGCCATGCATCTCTCTCCTGCAGCGCCATAACCTGCACCCACGAGTGCATCAGCAGCCTGATCTAGATCAGCATCGGGCATAACAATCATGTGGTTTTTTGCTCCACCAAAGCACTGCACCCGTTTCCCATTTGAACATCCTTTAGAGTAAATATACTCAGCTATTGGAGTGGATCCGACAAAACCCACTGCTGCAATATTAGGATTATCCAAGATAGCATCAACCACCTCTTTATCTCCATTAACAACTTGCAGTATACCTTCGGGTAGACCTGCTTCAAGCATTAGATTGGCTAACATCATTGGAACGGAAGGATCTCTCTCAGATGGCTTCAGTATGAATGCATTTCCCGCTACAATGGCCGGGCAGAATTTCCACATCGGTATCATAGCAGGAAAATTAAATGGGGTTATACCTGATACCACGCCCAAGGGTTGTCGCATCGAATACATATCAATACCTGGACCAGCACTATCCGTGAATTCACCTTTGAGAAGATGAGGTGCACCTACACAAAATTCAGCTACTTCCAGTCCTCTGATAATGTCACCTTTCGCATCTGGTAGGGTTTTGCCATGCTCAGAAGAAAGAACTCGTGCCAACTCATTCATATCTCTATGAAGAAGATCAATGAATTTCATTACTACCCTGGCCCTTCTTTGGGGGTTAGTTGCTGCCCATTCAGGTTGAGCTTTCATTGCTATGTTAACAGCATCATCCAATTCAGAGGCTAAACCAAGCGATACCTTATTCTGCACCTCCCCAGTAGCTGGGTTAAAAATGTCTGCCACTCGCCCAGAGGCGCTAGCTACTTCTCGGCCGTTTACAAAATGCCCAATTACTTTCATTTAATTCTCCCAAGTATTTTTTTTCTTATGTAACAGTGTTAAATTTGGCTTAATCTGCCCCAAAGGCGTTCCACCTTATTCTATTGTAACTTCGCAGATTCACTAGTTGTCAAGTGCATCAATTGATCTAATTTTGAGATTATATCAAAGTCTAAAGCCAGTAAATGACCTTATTAAAATAAGCTATTTTGAGAATACTGAAAGTGGTATTCTACATAGTTTACCAAAACTTCTCGACTAAGTAACCTTATTACCTAACTTAATGGATCTTCTACAGCGTTTTTTTTGGGGAGTAATTTCAATCAAATGTACATTCTCCCACACGACAACATACAAGCTACAAATAGCTTGATCCATTTAATTTACTTTTCGTAAAAGAACCCGAATATCCATATAGCTGATTAAAATCCAAGCTCCTGGACCCTCAAAGAAGGCGATACTTAGATTCTAAAACCAAGGTATCAGGGGCACATCAAAAGTTGAACAGCCAGACAAAAAAACCAAAGACCCCAGAATTATTAAATTTTTCATTTTGTTCCCTTACTTAATATTTCCTATAACCGCATAAACAATAACGCAATCGTAATTTATGTAAAACATTTTAATAAAAACGTAAATGTTAAACTACCTATTTTTGCAATAATTCTTTTATTTTTGATCTGACTTTTCTAGAGTTGGGATTAGTAAATGCCCCAAAACTTTCTACAAAATCCCCATCCCCATCGAAAAGAACTTTATTAAAATTCCACGCAGGCCGAAAATTGTGCTCTGCCGCCAGCCACTTATAGAGTGGGTGAGCCCTTTGTCCCTTGACATTTGTTATTGTTGTCATTGGGATTGTTAAGGAAAAGTTCACTTCACAAAACTCTTTTACTTTCTCGTTATCACCAAACTCTTGAAAAAAATCTTCTGAGGGGATAGCAATAACCACCAGGCCATCAACGGAAAAATCATCATGCAATTTTTGCAAATCATCATATTGTCTGGTGAACCCGCAATTAGATGCAGTATTAGTTATGAGAATAGGGTGCCCCCCAAATTCTCCTAAATTTATTGTCCCACCGTCTATCGACTCAAACTCAAATTCTTTCAAGGCCGTCACTCCATTAACACTCCCATAAGTATGCCCGGGGACCACCATTAAGGTGCCTAACAGACATAGACAAAGTTTCAAATGCTTACTGAACATACTCCCAAAGATCCTTTACTTTGCAGACATCTAATATCTATTCTCTATCCCTATTATTTCAAGTTAGTTGAGAACATCTATGTTAACAAACCAGATGAACTGTCATAGTTTTTTGCCAAATGATTTTTTTTGCTTAATTTATCCTATAATCTTAGGACATCCATTCTTTATTTTAAATCTTTGGAGCTTTATCAAATTCTATACCCAAGAACCCAGTAGAAACCTGTAATGAAAAAAGAAATCATTCAGATAATCCCTAAGGTATATTCTTGTCTTTGGAGTAGCAATGCTTTATAGTTTTTCAAGTTTATTTTATGGAGATCGATATGAAATTTTTATTCACACTAGCAACAGCTTTTTTACTGTTGTCCTCAATAGTTAGCGCCGATGTGCTGACAGGCACTTATAAAACGGAACCAAATGATGAAGGGGCTTATCTTCAAGTTAAATTTGGTGCTTGTTCTAATGACAAGAAGTTAACCTGTGGTAAGATAAAAGGATCATATTTAAAAAATGGTTCCAAAAATAACAAGTCCAAAATTGTAGGACAAAATATAGTTTGGGGCATGGTGGATGAAGGTGCCGGAAAATATGGTAATGGAAAAATTTGGGACCCTAGTGATCCTAAAGATGATGGTTCTAAGAAAATCTATAAGTCAAAAATGGAACTTAAAGGAAACACCTTGACTGTTAGCGGGTGCATCCTCTGGATCTGTAAAGCTCAAAACTGGTCGAAAGTTAAGTAAGAGTCCCAAAACAAAAGTTTTCAATAAACTTGTGAACTGCCTCTTGATTTTTTTTGGAGTAATCCGGTTGTATTAAATATTTCTCTTAATAAACATGGTGTTTAATGAGCAAAAAAATCTAGGTGAGCGAACTAACCAGTGCTCTTTTTAGATCAAAGTGAAAGGCGCGCACAAATAGAATGTCTTACTCTCTGGAACATTATTGACCACGCTATGTTGCCTACCTAAGACCAACGAATCCCAATTAATGTGGAGCACTATAGTTATCATCAGAAGATATAAGCCTCAGGTTTCTCTTCAACCCAATCCCAGTTTATTGTCTTATTTTGCTATCCTAAGTCCCTGTACTTTTACTCCGATGAAAATTCTCAAAAAGGAACTCTATCAACTAAAACTCTTTTCCTAGGACAGGTAACCAGTCTTCCTTAGAAACCATGACTTCAAATTATGAGCTTAAATTCTATAAAACCATAAGAATTCTTTCCTAAAATATACTTTACCCATCCAACTATCATAATAGCAATTCCTAAACTACCGTAAGCTTACTAATTAATCATGACGATTGATTAAGAAATTGCTTCAAAAGCTATACCTTATTAAAAGTAATACTTCCCTCAGCTAAATCTGGCTCTAATGTTTTAAACGCTTCAAACTGACTCAAGAAAACCTGGCCACTTAATTCGGCTAAGAAATTAGTTCTCTGGAGCTGGTCCATTACTGGTCCCTTAACTTCGCTAAAATGTAAATTTACCTTTGCGTCTGCTAGCCTTCTATTTATAGATTCCAAGCTCTCTAATGCACTGGCGTCAAGATAATTTATAGCGGAAAATACAAGAATTACATCATTGATTTCAGGTTCTCTCCCTACATACCCATATATAGTATCTTCTAAGAACCTCGCATTTGGAAAATACAAGCTTTCATCAATTCTAAGTGATATCACTTTTTCACTCGTAATTACCAAGTGCCTATTAACATTTCTAAAATGTTGAGTACCGGGAACTTGACCAACTCTGGCAATATGAGGTCTAGATGTCTGATAAAGATACATTAATAAGGAAATCCCAACACCGGAAATGATCCCAATCTCCACACCCATTAGAAGTGTGACAAAGATAGTACATGTCATTGCCAATCCATCTGGTCTTGAATAAGAAAAGGTTTTTTGAACAGATTTGAAGTCCACAAGTGATAATACTGCTATAATTATTGTTGCAGCAAGAGTTGCTTTGGGTAGATAAAAAAGAAAGGGCGTCAGGAATACGGTCGCCAAGGCTATTCCTATTGCGGTGAACGCACCTGCAGCTGGTGTTTTTGCTCCAGCATCAAAATTCACTACTGATCTAGCAAATCCTCCTGTCACAGGGAACCCTCCAGATATCCCTGAACCTACATTTGAAAAACCCAATGCAATTAATTCTTGATTAGGATCAATCCGCTGTCTTCTTTTAGATGCAAGTGTTTGAGCAACAGAAACAGTTTCAACATAGCCAACCAATGTTATTAAGAGAGCCGGTGCCAGTAATTCAGCCCATATTGAAAAACTAAAGGAAGGAAAACCTAATGAAGGCAAACCATCTGGTATTTTTCCTACGATAGCCACTTTGTTAGCACCTAAACCAAACACCCAAACCATTGTTGTAGTTAGAACCACGGCGATTACGGGGCCAGTCCTTGACACTACATCTGAAGTTAAAGGACTAGACCCTAAATTAAGCATGAATTGTTTGAGCCTTTTCTTGCACCAAAACAAAATTAAAAGTGCAAAAACGCCAATTACCAAGGTATAAGGATTTAGATGATTCAAATTGCTGATGAGATTGAGCAATATGTCAAGAAGATTGCTTCCTCGACCTTCTATCCCAAAGATGTGATTTAACTGACTAGCAGCTATTATCAAACCTGATGCTGTTATAAAACCAGAAATAACTGGGTGTGAAAGAAAATTGGCTACGAAACCTAGTTTTAGTAGCCCCATGGTGATCAGCATTATTCCCGACATTATAGCCAAGGTAACTGCTAACACCACATACTCGGCACTTCCCGGATTCGCAAATTGGCTACAGGAGGCAGAAGTCATTAGAGCAATCACAGCCACGGGGCCAACGGCCAAAGTTTTCGATGTACCAAATATTGCATACAAAATTAGGGGTATGATTGAGGCATATAGGCCCATTTCAGGTGGCAGCCCCGCCAACATAGCATATGCCAAGGACTGCGGGATGAGCATGATGGTAACTATAACTGCAGCAACAGAATCGTCAGTAAAGTCCGTGTAAGTATATGACTTTAACCATTCTAATATGGGAAAATATTTTGAATACAAATTAATACCTGGCCAATTCTGCTCTTAGGATCTGCAAAACGAGTTGCTCATACTTAAAGCACTATTGGACATCATCTTCATGTATAAGAAACGAAGCCTTAATATCCTTTGTTTCGGCTTTCTCGAAATCTACTTTTACCTTGTCCCCATCAATACTCCCTATTATCCCATAACCAAATTTCTGGTGAAAAACTCTGACTCCCACATTGAAATTATGAGCCACCTCTAATGTTTGAAGGTTCCTTAACACCTTTGGGTTCAAACTTTGTTCTTTTAATTGATTCTCCATCCTGTGCCAACCAGGGGATTCATACATACTCCTATTACCAATACGTCTATCTTTATCTAAATTGTCAAACTGCCAAGACGGCGAAGTCGAGATAGCTGAGGCCATTCTATAATCTCCACTACTATTTAATATCTCAATGTCTTTTTCTGCTAATTCATTAATAAAACGTGAAGGAATCGCATTTTGCCATTGGTTGAATATTCTACGGTTTGAAACAAAACTTATAACACAGTAACTCTCTGCCCTTGTAATTCCTACATGAGCTAGCCTTCGCTCTTCCTCCAGTCCTTTTAACCCTTTTTGGTCCATAGATCTTTGTGAAGGGAATAAACCGTCCTCCCACCCAGGTAGTAAAACAACTGGGAACTCTAAGCCTTTAGCCGCATGTAGGGTCATTATCGAAATTTTTGGGATATTATTGTCCGATTCCATTTCCATGATAAGAGATATGTGTTCTAAGAAACCTTGCATATTATCAAATTCACCCAAAGCTTTGATTAATTCTTTTAAATTTTCTAACCTGCCAGGAGCATCTGGTGATTTTTCTGATTGCAACATTTCGGTATAACCGGACTCATCTAAAATGCGTTCAGCTATTTCTGTATGTTTTTTTGTTTCATCTAGAAAATCAGAATTCCAACGCTTAAAGTCATCGAGGAGCATATCCAAATCCCCGGATACTTTTGCTGAAAGTCTGCCCTCATCAATAGCAATTCGAGCTGCGGCCATCAGACCAATACCCTGTTCTCTAGCAACCATGTTCAAGATTTGTAAAGATTTTTCGCCAAACCCGCGCTTTGGTGTATTAATAATTCTTTCCAAAGCCAAACCATCGTTAGAGCTTAAACTTGCCCTAAAATAAGCTATAGCATCTCTTATCTCTTTCCTCTCATAAAACCTAGGACCTCCTATAACCCTATATGGTAAACCCATCTGCACAAAGCGATCTTCAAAAACACGCATTTGAAAGGAAGCTCTGACCAATAGAGCTATTTCATTATATTGAAAAGGTTGCATTCCTCTAGTTCCATGGCAGAGGCTTTCAATTTCGTCACCCAGCCATACAGCCTCTTCCTCATCATTCCAATGACTGACCAATTTAACCTTTTCTCCAGCTTGGACGTCTGTCCAAAGCGTTTTTCCAAGTCGTTTGGTATTTGCAGCTATGAGCGAGGATGCCGCAGCCAAAATATGTGGAGTAGATCTATAATTTTGCTCCAACCTGACCACTGTTGCTCCGGGAAAGTCTTTTTCAAATGATAAAATGTTTCTTACCTCTGCACCTCGCCAACCATAAATCGATTGGTCATCGTCCCCCACACAGCAAATGTTTTTGTGCCCTTCTGCTAATAATCTGAGCCACAGATACTGTGCTACATTCGTGTCTTGATACTCATCCACCAATATAAATTTGAATGTTCTCTGATACCTTTCTAACAAGTCAGGATTATCCTGCATTAACCTAATAGGCAGTAAAATGAGATCACCGAAGTCAACAGAGTTCAATATTTTTAATCTCTCCTGATATAATTTGTAAAGTTTGGGACCTTTCCCATCAAAAGAATTGATTTCACTTTGCGGTAAGTTATCAGGTAACCATGCGTGGTTCTTCCAATGATCGATAAGACCTGCTAAATTTCTGGCTGGCCATCGCTTTTCATCAATATTTTTGAGAGATATCAATTGCTTGAGCAACCGTAGCTGGTCATCAACATCTAAAATGGTAAAATTTGTCTTGAGTTTGATGACCTCCGCATGTCTTCTAAGTAATTTGGCGCCTATAGAATGAAATGTGCCCAACCATGGCATTCCTTCAACAGTAGAACCCAAAAATTTCCCGATGCGTTGCTTCATCTGCTGTGCGGCCTTATTAGTAAATGTAACTCCTAAAATTTGGTTAGGTTCGGCATGACCCCTATCTATAAGATAAGCTATGCGTGCCGTTAGGGCGCGAGTTTTTCCCGTTCCAGCTCCAGCTAATACCAAAAGTGGGCCAAAAATATTTTTGACGGCTTCCTTCTGTTTTTCATTTAAATCCATCAAATAACTATTGGAACGACTTAGCAAAGCTTTTTCAGCTAAGCCACCACTAGGTTTCTCTAGATTGTCTTCATTTGTTCTAGAAGCACCGGCGAGGTTCCCGGGGAAATCAGTATCTTCTTTTTCTTTGTTTCTATCCATGTTTGAAACTTACCTAAGCCTTAAGTAAATTAAAAGGCTTGTAATTAGTTAAAATGGTTTCTTCATTTAGATTGTTCATCACAATATGATATGATTAGCTATTGTCCTAAATAATTTTGTTACAAAGTGATCGATGCTAGATATACTAAAAAACCCAAACAAAAACATTTAATCATGGAATATTAGCGCGTGAAAAACTTCAAGAAAATCTTGATAGCGAATAGAGGTGAAATCGCCATAAGAGTCATGAGAGCTGCCAATGAAATGGGCAAATCGACAGTGGCCATCTTTGCGGAAGAAGACAAACTTTCTCTTCATCGGTTTAAAGCAGATGAAGCCTATAAAATAGGGCAACAGATGGGCCCCGTTGCAGCATATCTAAACATCCAGGAAATTGTCTCAGTAGCAAAAATGGCTGGCGCAGATGCTATTCACCCTGGCTATGGTCTCTTGTCTGAAAAGCCTGAGTTCGCAGAAGCCTGCTTAGAAGCTGGAATAACGTTTATAGGCCCCTCGCCCAAGGTAATGAGAGAATTAGGTAACAAAGCTAAAGCCAAAAAAATAGCGGTTAAGGCTGGAGTTCCGGTCATACCAGCTAGCAACATTTTACCGGAAAATACCGAAAGACTTGGTGTGATAGCAAAAGAGTTGGGACTACCCTTAATGCTCAAAGCCTCTTGGGGTGGAGGGGGTCGCGGTATGAGACTAATCAAAAATTTAAAGGATTTAGAAAAAAGTATTTTAGAAGGCAAAAGGGAAGCCGAAAATGCATTTGGTGATTCAGAATCATTCTTAGAAAAATATATTGAAAATGCACGACATGTAGAGGTTCAAATTCTTGGCGACAAAGATGGAAACATATACCACTTATGGGAAAGGGACTGTTCAATTCAAAGAAGAAATCAGAAAGTGATTGAGCGGGCCCCTGCACCATATCTTACCAATACTCAGAGAGCTGAGCTATGCCATATGGCTTGGAAAATCTGTCAAATGGTCGGCTATCAGTGTGCCGGAACGGTTGAATTTTTAATGGATATGTCCAGCGGAAATTTCTTTTTTATTGAAGTAAATCCAAGGATCCAAGTCGAGCACACTGTTACAGAGGAAGTGACAGGAATTGACATTGTTAGAGCTCAAATAATGCTAGCTGAAGGCTATTCAATAAAAAAAGCGACTGGAAAAGAACGTCAAGATGAAATTCAATGCCATGGACATGCTTTACAATGTAGAAT
>CACKFK010000007.1 GCA_902599445.1 uncultured Alphaproteobacteria bacterium | reverse complement strand
TTCAAATCCTTGCAGTCCTACTTCTCGAATATAGTTTAATGAAGTTTCTTCTCTTTCCTTTTTGGGAACGCCTCTAGCTCGGAGGCCAAACCCAACGTTTTGTAGAACTGTCGCCCATGGAAGTAGAGCAAAGTCTTGAAATACAAGTGCTCGATCTGGACCAGGACCAACAATTTCTTTTCCACGAACTTTGACAGTTCCTGAAGTAGGTTCGATGAGTCCTGCTATGACTTTTAGCAAAGTCGTTTTTCCACATCCACTTGGACCTAAAATGGCAGTGAGTTTCGCAGCAGGAATGTTCAGAGAAACATTTTTTAGCGCGACAATGGACTCTTGATAAGTTACTCCAACATCTTCAGTGTTTAAGATTGTTTCGGTTGAATCACTACCATTTTTCATAACATTTTTCCTAAATATATTTAAGTATTCTTTTCTGACGGAAAGAGCCAATCTTCAAACAAACGCATTAGGCTGAGTGTCAAGCCAGCAATCACTAGTATTGAAACAATTGTTGCAAACATTTTGTCATAGCGTGCAATAAATCTGTTGTAAGTTATCAAGTCACCAATACCCGTGGGTGTTATAAGTAATTCAGCCAGGACAATTCCGATAAAGGCTCCTGAAACACCAAGTCGAAGCCCAGCAAAAATCATTTTTTGGGCGGATGGAAGTATTACAAAAAGTATTGTAATAACTTGCGAAGCCAGAAAGCTCTTTGACATTTCTAACAGCGATGGGTTTGTTGCTTGAATACCTTTGTAAGAATTTAGAGCAACTAGTGGCATACCTAAAATCACTATAGCAACTATTTTTGACGTATCGCTAATTCCATAAATATAAGTCAACATAGGAATAAGTGCAGAAACTGGAGCAGTTTGAAAAATTATAAGTAAGGGCATAATAAACCATTCAGCGCTTCTAGCTAACCCAATACTTATTCCTATAATCACTCCACCAATCATGGTTATAAAAAGCCCTGTAAGAAGTGGAGGGAAACTATCTGCATAGGCGACAAAAAACTCACCTGAGAAAATCATTTCTACAAATGCTACTAACACTTTACTAAACGGAGGAAAAGCAATACTTATATCGGATCTTCCGGCTAATTCCCAAATTGAAAAAACAAGAAAAAAAGAAAACAACCGCCATAATAGTAAGCTTGATTTGGCACCAACTTTAGTAGAATTAGTTTGAGAATTTATTGGCGTCGGGGGAACGTTATGCGAATTGCTCAAACTGTAGGCTCCTTTGGAAACAAAACTGTGGCAGAATATACTGCCACAGTCTGAATTTATTTTCAGTTCAACTCTATTTTAGAGCTGCTCTGGCTTTTTCTAAAAGCGCAAAGTTCCAGAAATTATCTGGATTAAGGTTTGATGCAGGACCCTTGAGTCCTCCTGATGCTACGAGAAAGTCAAAATCTCCTAACGCTGCGGGTAGACCACCACCATCTTCAGCAAACATCCCTTGCTTAACAGCCGTTTCGAAATATGGCGTAATTTCATCTACCAGCTCTTGGGGTAAGTCGGGCAGCAGGCCCATTTCTTCACGCAATTTAGCAGGTAGAGTTGGGTCTGCGTTAATTTCACGTGCAGAGCGCATAAGCTCCTCTAGAAGAATTTGCATATCTCCAGCGCGCTCTTTTAAGAAATCAGAACGTGAAAATAAAAGACTATCAGATCCATCAACATCTCCGAGGTCTAAGATTTTAAATTTCTCTGGATGCTTTGCAAGCACTAGTCTTGTATTTGTTATATCTAAGAATGTTGCGTCAATTGTTCCTTTCATTAAGGCAACGCCACGAACTTCTGAGCCTGGCACGAAACTCATTTTAGAGAATTTAATGTTATGCAGTTTTTCCATGTAGTAGGATATGGCTTCCGTGCCTGAACCGCGTGCGTGTATGGTTATTGGCTTTCCATCTAAATCTTGCCAGGATTTCACTTTATCTTTATTAACAACACAAAGGAATCCTAGTTTTTTGAGCTGATAAAAATTTCGAACAGGGGCATCAGCGCCGAGAGTTTGCATGGCAGCATAAGCAGAACCTACACCTACTTCTACTTGCCCATTCAAAACTGCCTGAAAAACTAGATCATCAGACTGAAGTGAAATTGCTTCAGCTTTAACCCCTCGAGCTTTTGCTCGCTCAAAGGCAATTAAATTTATAAGACTTTCACCAGTTATGGTATCAGCCTCGGCAAAAGTAATAACGTCGTCCGCAAAAGCCAATGTACTAATTGCCATAGAGCTGATAATCAAGACAACCGTTGCCCACAATTTTCTTAAGTAAATCATTTTTAACTCCATTATGAGGCCTGTTGGTTAATGATTTGCCTGTATAGAATAAATGCAAGGCCAAAAATGCATTCTTTCTTTTAGTCAATGTATTCAAATTATTCGTATTTGTATTTTCTTACAACACTTAAATAGATTTTTGACGAAATATTCGAATAAATAATAAATTTCACTCGATTGTATGCACATGAATACTTTCTGAATTTAAGCTTAATTTGCTTTTTCGTCTAATTTAGCCAAGGCTGGAGCCCATTTAACTAGCGGTGATGTATTAATACCAATTGATCTTAAGGCACCCCACAATGTAAGCACAACGCTATCAAGTACAGGAACACCTGTTTTTTCTTCTATCAATGCAGCAATGCCCGCACCTGATAAATTAGTGCAGAGAATGATTACGGCTTCTGCCCCCTCAGCTATAACCTCTTCAGCAGCTTTATTTATTGTAGCTTCAGAAACTTCTCCAAAACTAAAATTGTCTGTCATATCAAAATGTCGCTCGGAAACACAGTCAAATTTTTCGAATTTAAAATTCTCAATTATCATTTTTTGGATTGACCCCACATAAGGTGTTACTAGCCCAATATTTGTAATTTGTAATGCCCGAAGTGCGTCGATAATCGATAGCGTAGATGTCACAGCACGGCAGCCTGTTCTTTTGGTAATTTCTTTAACTAAAGCACGATCGCGATCTAAACCTAACCAAGATGCAGATGTGCCATTCCAGCCAATGACAGCAGGTCGGACATGTGACAACAAATCAAATCCTTTGAGCATTGTTTCATCATGAAATTGTGATAGGCTTGCCGTGTCATCATCAATCCATAGGACTTCAATTCTACCAAAATGTACGGTAGTATTATCCAGTGAACCAACTATCTTGTAACTCCAGGGCTCAACGACGGAATTTGAAGACGGTGTAAGCATTCCCAGACGAGTTTTTTTTTTGTTATTACTGCTCATATGTTTCCTTAAGCACTACTTTTGTAATTTATTCGAAAGTGATGCAATAAAGTCCTCTAGTTCATTTCCTATGAGGCGCATATGCGATCGCGCGGCCGCCATAGCTTGTTCGCTATTGCCTGCCTCAACTGCCGTCAAAATTTCTAAGTGCTCGTCCAGGCTTGCTCGCATGCGTCCAGGTTGGTAGGTTACGCGCATTCTATAAGGAGATAATCGTCGTCTCAATCTTAAGGTTTCTCCAGCTAAATATTGTGTGTGTGACGCGGCATATAGTTGATCATGAAACTTTAAATTGACACTATAAAATTTCTCGTGGTCGTTATTTTCAAATGTCTTTTCTAACTCTTTGTGAGTAGAGAACATTTCAGAACGCTCAGTATTTGTCGCGCGCCGTGCTGCAAATTGCGCACACATACCCTCTAAAACAGCCATGAGTTCGAACATTTCTATTAGCATGGAGACAGATATCTGCGCGACTTCTGCCCCCTGTCTGCAAGTGTTTTGAACTAACCCAATTGCAGTTAAAGCCCTAATTGCTTCTCGCACAGGTGTTCGAGACACTCCAAACTTTTTTGCCAATAAAGCCTCATCTAAGCGCTCGCCGGACGTTAAAGTTCCATTGATTATCATAGCTTCGATTTCTGCTAATATAACTTCAGTACGCGTATTTTTTTTTATAGATTGTTGAATATTCATAGCCGGTTCATTTTTAATATGAATTTTTTCGAAAATTTTCCAATTTGACAGTGTTAGTACATCATTTGTTGAAAAAGAGCTAGCCAAACATGAAATTAATAGTTTAAATATTGTACAAAATAACGAATTTTGTATAATTTAGTTGGAGGATTGCGTTTTGGATTTACGGCTAAAAGGTAAAACGGCTTTAATTACAGGGGCATCGAAGGGAATAGGTGCAGGATTGGCAAAGGTTTTGGCCGCTGAAGGTTGTCACTTGCATTTAGCTGCCCGTAATGGCAAGGCTATGCAGACTTTGAAGGCTGAACTCACAAGTGGGTTTGATATTTCTGTAACGGTGCACGAGGCAGATCTGAGTAGCAGTAAAGCCATGAATGAACTTGATGCTGAGGTAGCTGACTATGATATACTATTCAATAATGCAGGAGATATCCCGGCAGGTGACATCGAAGAAGTGTCTGATGAGGCCATCCGCAAAGGTTTTGATTTAAAAGTGTTTGGCTATATATCCTTGTCCCGAGCATTTTGGAAGAGACGTAAAAATCGGGATGGAGTTATTGTAAATATTATAGGAAATTCTGGTGAAAATTGGGACGCCGCGTATTTTGCTGGCTCGACTGGAAATGCAGCATTGATGTCTTTCACAAAGGCTTTAGGTGGACGAAGTCTAAACCATGGCATTAGAATTGTTGGGGTTAATCCTGGACCTGTTGCAACAGATAGAATGTTAAAAATTATGAAACGCAAATCAATTGATATGCTTGGTGATGAGTCACGCTGGGAAGAACTTTACGATCTTTACCCAGGAAAGCGGCCCGCAACTGTCAAAGAAGTTGCAGATCTATGTGCTTTTCTTGCTTCTCCTCTTGCTGGTTATATAACGGGCACTATCATTACCATAGACGGGGGGATCTCAGCCCGTGGATCTGTAATATAAACTTTTTTAATTTTATTCAATAATCTACTGTTAGCTTTGAAATTTTATTTATTAGTATCAATCTCTTCCAAAGCTAAGTTAGAGTAGACTCAAGTCAAGAGTTAAAAAAAAGGTGGCTTTTTTTTGAAAACGGATAGGCTTTTACAAGCATCCCCTCCCTTTCTTTTTAGGAATATTTATAAAGGTAATAGCTTCTCCTATCTGGAAGGTGGTTTAACCCCTACTCCAAAAAACCATACCCTCATTCAAGTAAGTGCAACTGCTCATACATTTTTTTATCGTGCAACTTTTTTGCAGTAGTATCTCCCTTTTAAATAAATGATTAATTATGCAGACAAGGCTTGCTCTAAATCCTCTTTGATGTCCTCTACATCTTCCAAACCAACAGATAGTCTAACTAGTCTATCAGTGATCCCAACCTCATTTCTTTCTCTCTGGCTTAACCGCTGATGTGTGGTACTTGCGGGGTGAGTTGCTAGGGTTTTGGCATCGCCCAAATTATTAGAAATATTAATTAGCTTAAATGCGTTCATGATTTTAAAAGCCCGTTTAATTCCTCCTTCCACTTTAAAACAAACCATACCTCCAGCGTCGGACATTTGTTTTTTACATAGTTCATATTGCGGATGACTTTTGAGTCCTGGATATATCACTTCTGAAAGCCCTGATTGAGTTGTCAGAAACTTTGCAATTTCCCTAGCATTTTTGCAATGCTGGGCCATCCTTAGTTCGAGTGTTTCCAACCCTTTTAACAAAATCCATGCATTAAATGGACTTAATGCTGGTCCGGTGTGACGAAGGAATTGTAAAAGGCTTCCATTAGAGTATTCAATATCATTCGTAAGAATTACTCCACCCATCGTTCTTCC
The DNA here is from genome assembly GCA_902599445.1 of uncultured Alphaproteobacteria bacterium. Lineage (GTDB taxonomy): Bacteria > Pseudomonadota > Alphaproteobacteria > Rhodobacterales > Rhodobacteraceae > CACIIZ01. The sequence goes on along the minus strand of CACKFK010000007.1, from coordinate 64,582 downwards.
TTGTCCATCGATATGTTTTGTTGCAGAATAAACAACTATATCTGCGCCTAGCTCTATTGGTTTCTGTAAGATTGGTGTTGCAAATACATTATCTACAACTACTTTTGCTCCGACTTTGTGGGCAAGTAAACACACTGCCTTGATATCGATTAGATCCATTTGTGGATTGGAAGGTGTTTCCATAAATACGGCTTGTGTGGGTTTACTAAGAACTCTCTCCCATTCATTTAAATCGGTACCATCTACCATCACACATTCTACTCCAAATTTTGGGAGAAATTCTGAACAGACGACATGGCATGAGCCGAACAAGGCTTTAGAAGTAACCAAACGGTCACCTGATTTCAGAAGAGATGCTAACGATGCCCAAACTGCTGCCATGCCAGTTGCCGTCGCACGGCAGGAACTAGTTTTCTCCAAAAGGCGCATCCGTTCTTCAAACATGCCTACAGTGGGGTTGGTAAATCGAGAATATATATAACGATCTTCCTGATTTTTAAATGCTCTTTGTGCCTGTTGTGCCGAGTTATATATGTATCCTGAAGTTGAGAAAATTGCTTCATTTGTTTCAGCAAATTCAGACCGAATTGTCCCACCCCGCACTAAATTAGTTTGTGGACGCCATTCTTTATTTGATTCCTTAGGTGACATATTACGACTCCTACAGTTTTCATGCTATTCTACTCTTCTAAACCCAATCCTAAACTTTTATGTTTTTAAGCTAATGCTGATGTTCGTGAATTTCTGAAGCCATTTCTGCTTATATTCAATCATAACCTAGTATGCACAAAATTCTAAGTTAATTTTACTAAAGAATTTGGCAGTTAAAAATCATCATACAATATTAATACTGACTTTCATCATGATTAATACTGACTTTCATCATGCTAAATTAACAATAGGAGGTTAAGGGTGCTAACTCTCCTAACTTAGCTGAACATTCCTTCTTTTGCTTGCGCAGACTTTAGAGCAGTACTTGACTTCATTCCAGACCCATTCCCACTTTTTGCGCCAACTAAATGGGCGGCTGCACACAGGACATATTTTAGTAGGTAAATCAGATTTCTTTTTCATTTGATACAGTTGAGATATATTTTGAACAATCAAAAAATAAAGGACTATCTAGAAAATATTTTTCTCGTTACGACATGGATATAGAAACATTTGATAATTTTTCCAAGGAATTTAGAATTATAGGGACTATAGAGCAATTCATAAAAGTATTAAACATTTTAGAAAAACCTTGTAGAAAAATGATATTAAAGGATATTTATAGTTGAATAAAGTCTAGGATATACTGCCCCTACAGTTGTGAAGACAGGATCACCCCAACCCCAAAAAGCTAAGCCTAATCCAGGCAAGTGATGCTGCTCACGAATTTTTCTTTCAAAAGAGTTTATGCAGATCATATTATAAATTAGTTATATTGGGTTTAATTCATGATTAGCACACAGATCGTTGCGTTTTAGACAAGAAGAGCAAGATCAGGAATATGAGACACAAGATATTTTCTGTTGTAAGAAGATGCTACCACTAGATCAATAAAAAAAAAGGAGCTCAAAAAAAATTCCGAACTCCTCATAGGTATATTCCTATTAATATATGTTTTAAGCCATAGGATATATGGTCTTATCTCAATGTATTTAATAAACTTTAACCAAATTCAGGACTTCTTTGCATGAGTCAATCTCTTTTACTTCCATACCCAAATCATGCATATTTTTGCACTCTGTTGATAAGGTATTAATTTTAGCTTTGGTGTCACTGGTGAGATTTGCGGTTTCCAAGAAATTAGTCACTTTGGTTTTAAAAGCTGCCATATCAGAGCAACCAGATGCTAAAGCTTGTGATCCCACGAGACTAGTTGCAAGAATTAAGGTTGATAAAATTTTCATAATAAACTCCTCATAAAACTAATTAGCTTGAGGTATTTATAAAATTTGAATTTTAAATGCGATAAAATGTCACAAAAATCATCCTTGTTAAATTCAAATTGGATCGATAGGGGGTAGGTCATGAGTATTTCAGAACTTGTATCATGACAAAAATTGCCATCGTTGGAGCTGGGCTATCTGGTCTTTCAGCTGCTCATTTATTAAAAAATTGCGCTGACATTACGCTTTTTGAGAAAGCCCGTAGTGTTAGTGGCCGGATGTCAACTCGGTACGCGGATCCCTATTTCTTTGATCATGGTGCACAATATTTCACGGTAAGGAAAAAACCATTTCAAGATTTTATTCAGCCTTTGCTAGATCAGGGTATCATTGAGCGATGGAATGCTCGCTACGTGAAATTTAAAGGCAATCAGATTATTGAGAGAGAAAATTGGGGTGACGAAGAGCCCAGGTATGTTGGTATTCCTGGAATGAACCATGTGGCCAAATTCTTAGCCAAAGACCTTGATGTGCATATCAATACAAAGATTGTTACTTTAAATCATCAAGGTACATGGCAATTAATAGATGAGAATTATCAACAATATTCTGGATTTGATTGGGTTATATGTACCACACCCTCACCACAAGCAGTAAAGTTGCTTCCTAAGTCATTCACATATCATGCTGATGTCAATGCTACAGAGATGCGAGCCTGCTTTTCATTGATGCTTGGATTCGAACAAAATATTCCTCTCGAATTTGAGGCAGCTCATGTTACTGAATCAGGCATAAGTTGGATTTCAGTTAATAGCCATAAACCAAAACGCTCAGATTTTTTCACCTTAATGGTTCATTCATCTCAGGAATATGCTGAAGCGCATATCGAGGATGACCATGAGCAAGTAATGCTGCATTTAATTGCAGAGACGAGCCGTATTATAGGGTGTGATGTTGGTATCGCAGCTTATAAAACCATTCACGGGTGGAGATATGCGAATAATGCCAAAAGGGACCAAATCAAACCTATATTGCTAGATCATGAACACAAGCTAGCAGCCTGTGGTGATTGGTGTCTTGGTGGCCGCGTTGAGGGGGCATTCAACTCTGCCTTCAATTTGGCTTCAAAAATGAAAGAGAGCGCTTTGTGATTTTTGATCCACAAAATATTGTTATTATTGGTGCAGCTGGTGCTATTGGCAACGCGTTTACAAACCTCTTGTTACAAAAATATCCAAACGCTAGTTTGTTTGCATTCTCGAGAAATGGTGAGCACAACATTGATTACAGTAGCGAGGATTCTATTGCCGAAGCCGCCGAATTAGCGGCAAAAGAAAAGTCTTTAGATTTGGTAATTGTGGCTAACGGCATTCTGCATGAAGAGAAGTTGATACCCGAAAAATCTTTGCGAGACTTGTCCGCCGAAAAATTTCATCGTGTTTTCGAAGTAAATACCATTACACCTGCACTTATCGCTAAATATTTTCTGCCAAAGCTAAATAAAGAGAAGCTATCCATCTTCTCGGCTTTATCAGCTCGAGTAGGAAGTATATCAGATAATCAGCTTGGCGGTTGGTATGCATATCGTGCTTCAAAAGCAGCACTGAATATGATTATTAAAAATGCGGCTATTGAAGTTGGCCGACGAAACAAGCACGCAATTATCGTTGGTCTTCATCCTGGTACAGTCGACAGTGATTTATCGAAACCATTTCAAGGAAATGTCGCTGATGGGCAACTTTTTACGCCTGAATACTCCGCTGAGAAGTTGTTAGCTGTTCTAGAAAATCTGAGCGTCGAGCAGACAGGAAAATGTTTTGCGTGGGACGGTAAGGAGATCTGTTCATGACTGAAAATAGCATAGTGCAGCGAAATTATTGAAATGGCTTGGTATGATAAAAAATCATTTGATGATATTCAGGAACTCACATGTTTGTTAGAATCTGAAACAATTATGCTGATGAGACCCAACCTTAAGTCATGCAGTTTTCGCTTACAGTACAAACGTTTTTCTGGAAGAAAAGATAAAAAAATTGGCGTAGTTGAGTGAAAATTATTTGGTTCAAAAGAGATTTACGCATAGTGGATAATGAAGCTTTGGCGCAAGCTGCCAAACATGGGCCTGTTCTACCACTCTATATTCTTGAACCAGAGCTATGGCTTCAGCCTGACATGAGCTATCGGCATTACGTGTTTTTGCAAGACTGCTTGTGTGAGCTTAAACAAGCTTTAGAGCAACTTTTTCTAAAGTTGATTATAAAAACTGGAAATGCGGTGGATGTTTTAGATGATCTCCGTACACGTCATCCTATTGACGGTTTATGGTCACATAAGGAAACATGGAATGGCTGGACATATGAACGTGATAAGGCGGTGAAACTCTGGTGCAAATCACACAATATTCCATGGCATGAGCCGGTCCAGAATGGTGTAATACGCTGTTTGGATGATCGTGATGGATGGGCAAAACGTTGGAATCATCAGATGAAACAACCTCTTATAGATAAGCCTTTAAACCTCCAAACAATAGATGAGCCAATCGATGCATTGCCAAGTTATACAAAATTGGGACTTCGTGAGGATGGGTTGAGTGGTTTGCAGAAAGGTGGCCGTAATGAGGGGCTTAAATTATTGAATAGCTTTCTCTATGGGCGCGGTGAAGGTTATACGAAAAAGATGTCATCGCCTTTAACAGCCTTTGAGAGCTGTTCAAGGCTCTCGACCCACCTAGCATTTGGTACATTATCGATGCGCGAAGTGTTCCAAGCTTGTGAGAAGCGTGATCAAGACATAAAAAACATTCCCAATAGTGAAAAAGGGAAATGGGCAAGCGCCATCAGGTCTTTCTCTGAGCGTTTGCGCTGGCACTGCCATTTCATTCAAAAACTCGAAGATGAGCCAAGCATTGAGTTTGAAAATATGCACCCTGCCTATAACGCTTTGAGAGCAGGTCATTTCAACGACGATTATTTTGAATCATGGAAATCTGGCATGACAGGCTATCCGATGTTGGATGCCTGTATGCGAGCTTTGACAGCGACGGGTTGGTTGAATTTTCGCATGCGTGCCATGGTGATGAGCTTTGCAAGTCATCATCTTTGGCTCCACTGGCGAAAACCAGCGTTGCACTTGGCAAATTTGTTTACTGACTATGAGCCGGGTATTCATTACAGCCAAGTCCAAATGCAGTCAGGCACAACAGGGATAAATGCCATTCGCATTTATAATCCAATTAAACAGGGAATTGATCACGACCCAGAAGGTATTTTTATTCGTCGCTGGATTCCAGAACTACGAGCGATGGATCAGGAATTTATCCATATGCCATGGCAAGCTGCTTCACAATTAAATGGGTACCCTATGCCCATTGTTGATGAAAAAACAGCACGAAAATCTGCAGCTGACAAACTCTATGGTTTGAGAAAAAATAATACCGTCCATAAAGAAAAGGCTCAAAAAATTGTGAGTAAACATGGCAGCCGTAAGTCTGGCCTGTCCAGAAAAGTGGGGAAGAAGAAAAATCAGGCTCAAGGAGTATTACCACTATGAAAAAAAAAATCTCAATCCACTGGTTTCGTCAAGACTTAAGGTTATCTGATAATCCAGCATTAACAAAAGCGGCAGAGCATGAGGCCGTTTTACCAATCTATATTTTAGACGATGAAAATGCGGGAGACCATGTCATGGGTGGTGCGAGTCGTTGGTGGCTGCATCATTCTCTGGAAGCATTAAATCTGTCCTTGGGTGGCATGCTCTCAGTGTATCAAGGAAATCCGCAAGTGGTTCTTGATAATATTCTAACGTGTTTTGACGTTGAAGCAGTGTATTGGAACCGATGTTATGAACCATGGCGCATGCATCGTGATGCACTGATTAAAGTAAATCTTAAAACACGTGGAATAGAGGCTCATACATTCAGTGGCTCATTATTGTGGGAGCCTTGGACTATTAAAAAAGACGTTGGAACGCCCTATAAAGTCTTTACACCATTTTACCGCAAAGGCTGCTTAAATTCTGTAGAACCTCGTTCGCCTTTATCAGCACCGGAGAATGCCAACTATGTTGGGGACCTTGATCATTCTGGAATTGGTGCGTTGGGTCTTCTACCAAAAAAAATACCATGGGATAAAAAGCTTGAGCCTCATTGGGATATTGGTGAGGAAGGTGCTCGCAAGAGATTTGAAGCTTTTGCTGATGAAGGACTTTCTTTTTATAAAGATGGCCGAAACCTCCCAGCAAAGTCTTATGTATCGCGCTTATCACCCTATCTCCATTTTGGAGAAATATCGCCTAACCAGCTATGGCATGCAGTTAGAAGTATTGGTGATGATAAGCATATTGAGCACTTTTGTAGCGAGTTAGGTTGGCGTGAGTTTTCGTATAGTCAGCTTTATCATAACCCGGAATTACCACGTAAAAACCTACAATCGAAGTTTGATTCTTTTCCATGGGTGGAAAATGCAGATCACTTACATGCATGGCAAACAGGAAAGACTGGTATACCCATGGTGGATGCTGGCATGCGTGAACTATGGCAGACAGGTTATATGCATAATCGGGTACGAATGATTGTCGGCTCATTCCTAGTGAAAAATCTACTATTACACTGGAATTATGGAGAGCGCTGGTTCTGGGAAACCCTCGTTGATGCTGATCTGGCTAATAATAGCGCTAGTTGGCAATGGATTTCGGGATGTGGGGCTGATGCCGCACCTTATTTTCGCATTTTCAATCCAGTAACCCAAGGGCAAAAATTTGATCCCGATGGCAAATATGTTCGCCAATACATACCCGAAATTTCCTCCCTACCAAATAAATACCTCTTTAACCCATGGGAGGCTCCAGAGCTTGTTTTAAGAGAATCATGTATCAAGATGGGATCAACCTACCCATACCCCGTAGTTGATCTCAAACAATCACGTGAGTCCGCGCTTCAGGCATTTCAATCCTTAAAACGCGGGGAAACATGAGTAGTATAAGGCTTATTTTAGCTGTTCAGCTCTCAGAGTCTCTCTCATGCCTCAAAGGCTATAATTCGCATACAGATATTATTTAGATGTGTGAGGTACGGGATGAGGTAACTTATGTGAAACACTACTGTATAAGGGAGAAACTCTAGATAAAGTGCTACATAGGCTTGACCATTCCAGTGCTGACACTAATTACCGATACAATCGTACTTCCATCCCGAAAGGCCATGATTCTGTCAGTACGAAACTATAGCAGACTGAAGTTAGCCGATACATGTTGCTAGAATATACACACCCTACCCTCAAAAATGGTATTAATTAGTAATGTTATTGGATGGAAAGACCTATTCAGGGTTTTTGAAGTATAAAAGCCAAGTTATTTGCAGGCATTTTCTCAGTACTCAAATGGACTAATCCTGCCTCACTAAACAAATTCAACATGTCGACGTCATTTTTGTATCCCAAATCAGGGTCAGTATTAATTAAGCTATGATGAAACTCCATGTCGTTCTTACTAATTAGCTTTCCGCTACGCATAAAAGGTCCGTAAATAATTGAAAGTCCATTTGAAGCCAGCGCCTTGGACATTTCTTCAACCAAAATTTTTGTTTCTTTAGTGCTAATCAAATGTAGTAAGTTCACCAAGAGAATAAGGTCTTGACCATGATGCTCTGCAGACCAACCTTCCGCAGTTGCATCTAACAGGCATGGAGGTTTTAGGTTTGTTAAATGCTGGTCATCACTCCAACAACAAATACTTTTAATACGGGCTTCATCCACGTCTGAGGGCTGCCAATTTAGAAGTGGCAAAGCAGAGGCAAGTTTTACAATATGCTGGCCAGTACCGCTGGCTATCTCCAGTGCGTTGCCTGATTTGATTGCTGTCTTTCGTACTAATGTGACAATAGGTTCAGCATTTCTAACTGCAGACGGTGCATTAAGACGACCGTCGCTCTCATAAGTTGCGACGCTGGCTGTCTCAGGAAGATTTAGGCGGCGACTCATATTCATATAATGCAAAAAAATAAAAAAAATACAACTTGCACTTCTTGAAAAAAATTGCAGGTTCTAAAATTAATACGAGAAGTTTAGGACTTCATACCCTTAAGGGAATAACTGATGATATAGAAATTCTAGAAATTTCAACATAAAATTATGAGTTGATCAGTTTATACCAACACTAACGTGCAAGGGAGACTTTTCAAAATTACTGACCGTACCTTCTTACGGTTTCTTAGTTCTAAAAATGGTAGACTTTTGGAAGCGTTTCTTCTCTTTTTAGGTGTAAATATAGAGGTAGCAGTCCCTGCTATCTTAAGTGTGGAAGTGCTATTGAATTAAATCTTGTGACAAGTAGCATTAACAATATCTTCATCAGATGATATAATTACAACATATTTTATTAATTATCCCCTAAAACAAAAGAGATAACTATAAATTTATTTTTTTGAAGATAGTAAGCTGCAGGGTTATTATATCCGCTTTTTACATGCTTTTTGTTAATTGGCTTACTGTTGAATAAACTAAGAGAATATAATGTTAAAATGAATATGCTAAACACATTTATTAAACCTGTGCATCCTGAGGGTATAAAATTTGTGCTAATTTTTTTTGCTGCTTCAGTGATTTTATTCCTTATTTATCTTCCGTTAGGGTGGGTCGGAATTGCTCTTACCGTCTGGTGCTATTATTTTTTTCGAGATCCGAAACGTACAACGCCAGTGCGCGACGGCCTATTAGTGAGTCCAGCAGATGGGGTGATTTCATTGATTGAAAAAACTATGCCTCCACCAGAACTCAGGACAAAGAGAGAGCCTCTGACGAGGGTTAGCGTGTTTATGAATGTATTTGATTGTCATGTGAACCGCTCACCTATAGCTGGAGAGGTGATTGAGATTAATTATCGTCCAGGCAAGTTTTTCAACGCCTCATTAGATAAAGCTAGCGTTGATAACGAACGCAACAGTTTGGTGCTTCAAATCCCTGACGGGCGGCAAATAGTGCTGGTACAGATCGCTGGTCTGGTTGCTCGGCGTATAGTATCATTTGTACAACCTAAGCAGACATTGCGTACTGGACAAAGGTTTGGTTTGATCCGATTTGGATCGCGCGTCGATATATATTTACCACATGGAGTACAACCGCTTGTGTGCCTTGGGCAAACTATGGTTTCAGGCGAGACGGTAATAGCAGATTTAACTAGCACAGAACTAGCACGTGCTGGCCGGAAGGAATGAATAATGGGCAAAATAAAAAATCAAAAATTTGAGCTTTCACTTAACCAATTATTGCCTAACATGATGACTATTGCGGCTATTTGTCTTGGGGTAACAGCCATCAAACACGGCTTTGAAAGTAGATTCCAAAGTGCTGTCCAACTAATCTTGTTGGCAAGTATTCTTGATGGATTAGATGGTCGTGTGGCTCGGTTGTTAAGGAGCGATAGTAAGTTAGGTGCAGAACTAGATTCGTTGGCTGATGTCTTGAATTTTGGCGTTGCCCCGCCTTTTGTTTTATACTTCTGGGCGTTGCAAGATCTGCAAGGCATAGGCTGGTTTTCAGTACAGATCTATGTGGTATGTTGTGTAGTTCGTCTGGCACGTTTTAATGTGGCTAGTAAGTCTGATGAAGAAGTTAATTCCGGTGGTTATCTCACTGGCGTTCCAGCCCCAGCAGCAGCCCTTTTAGTAATGCTTCCTATGTATTTTTCATTTGCGTTCGAGATGGTTAATTTGTTACCATCTCTTGCTATCTGTGGCCATTTGATACTCATAGGGTTTTTGATGGTTAGCAATATTCCAACCTGGTCATTTAAAGTTGTAACCACTTCCCCAAAAAATTCTAAATATTTTCTGATTGGCTTCGCTGTTATTGGCGCAGCAGTTTTAAACTATGTCTGGATAACCTTGATCGGTTTATGCATTAGCTATATCCTACTAGTACTAACTTCGATTATCACCGGAAAGGCGCAACGCCATAGATGAATGTAATTAAATCATTAAATTCTAAGGCACTAACTTACATCAACTGACTGAAAAAGGGTTAAAAGTGGCACTTAGGGGGCATGTTTTCGTGCAACTACAGTCAACTCTTGAAATAACTTTTAACTCCCACCCCAAAAAGCTATACCCTAACCGAAGGAAACGCTACTGTTCACATATTTTTACTGTTCGAGACTTTATGTGACGGTGTGTCCTACATATAGGTCTGTGAGAATAATTCTGTTCCTAAGCCAATGTGTTACATTCTACTAGGAAATCATTTGCTGAAGAAATGGTTAAGGCTTCAAGTAGAATTTGTAATGAGTCCCAGGAAATCTTATCTCTTGAGAACGAACATTCTTAACAGTATATTCTTTTTGATCTACTCTTGTTTCATTTGTATAGTGCTTACATTGTTCGGTAGCGAAAGGAGTTAAGCATGGTGGATTTTGAATTGGTAATTAAAGCTGTCGAGCGTATCCTTTTGGTCACTATTGGGATAGCTACTGTTTTTGCTACGGGTCAAGAAATTTATGGGTTGATTCTTGAAAGAAAAGTGGAGTTGGCTGACTTACTTTTACTTTTTATCTATACTGAAGTCCTAGGCATGGTCGGAGTTTTTTATAGAAGTAGAAAAATTCCAATCACTCTTCCATTATTTATTGCCATAACGGCTCTCAGTCGAATGATTATTCTACAAGGCAAGGGATCAGATCCTGAAAACCTTCTCTATGAAGCAGGTGCAATTTTGATGCTTGCTATCGCGTGTTTAGTTATAAGGCACAGATCAATTTCAGAAATTTTTGGTACTAAGCAAGAAAATAGTGCCTCGTAAAAATACAATTTCATCTTTATTATTATAATTAAAGAAGTAGTTTTGTAGCATAATTACGCATTATTTTTCATGCGTTTATCAGCTTCTTTTGAACCATCATGATATGTCCCAAAAAAACGATCGAATGGCAAAACCTGAGTCATCTATTAAGTATTTCTTTATACCTAGGCGCCTTAAATGTAATTAGTGACTTAAGCATGGTCAATAGGTACGCAAATCTTTTACCATAACGAAAAGTAGAACTGCCAACTGCTTACGATGATGGAGGTTCATAAAATTTCAAGGAAAAATTTTGGGAAAGGTTTGGGATAGCCCTAACCCAAAAAAAAACATACCTAATCCAAGCAAGTACCACTACTAACACATTTGGGGTTGTGAAGGTATGCAAGTCAAAATTTCATGGAACTATCTTTTTGGTTTTCTTATAGTGTAGGGAGAAACCCACCAGACTGTAGAGACCAAAGTTTAGAATAATGACCCGATTTCCGTAATAAATTATCATGAGTTCCCATTTCAATAACTTTACCTCCATCCATTACGATCAAGCGATCTAGTTTGTTGATCGTAGAAAGCCGGTGGGCTATTACTAAAGCCGTCCTATTCTGAAGTATATTATTTAATTGATTTTGGATTGCAGCTTCTACCTCACTGTCCAATGCACTAGTGGCTTCGTCAAGTATTAAGATCGGGGCATCTTTTAAAAGCACTCTTGCTATGGCTATACGTTGTCTCTGCCCGCCAGACAGTCTTACTCCTCTTTCTCCTACGTAGGCTTGAAAACCCTTCCGACCGTCTTTATCTTCCAAATCTAAAATAAAATCATATGCCTCCGCTTTTTTTGCAGCTTCATAAACGCTTTTTTTATCTGCAGCTGGGAAACCATATGATATGTTTTCGAATATTGAACGATTAAGTAGAGCGGTCTCTTGAGTCACAACTCCTATTTGAGATCTAAGAGATTCCTGCTTAATTTTTGAAATGTCCTGATCGTCTATTAAAATTTGCCCAGAGTCTACGTCATAAAACCTCAATAATAGGTTCAGAATGGAACTTTTGCCTGCCCCGGATCTACCAACCAAACCAACCTTTTCGCCAGGACTTATGTTTATGGATAACTCCTCGAACAGTCCTCCTGGCTTACCATAATTAAACTTCACCTTCTTAAAGTGAATTTCCCCACCAGAAATTTGTAAATCTTTAGCTTTTGGGATATCCAAAATGGTTGGTTTTTTTGAAATTGTGAGTCGACCTTCATCTATAGTTCCAATATTTTCAAACAAATAGCTTACTTCCCACATTATCCACCAGGACATCTCTGAAATTCGTAAGGTAAGAGGTAAGGAGGCAGCGACGATACCCGCACTGACGCTACCAATGCTAAGTAGATACAAACCAAAACCAACTGTCCCAATAATAAGAATAGCATTTGCAAGCGACATCAAAACATCCATCACAAATGAAATTCTCATTACCTTTGCCCAGCCGTAGTTAAAATCATCGATAGCGTCAGCAGCTCCTAATTGTTCATAATTTTTTCTAGCAAACAATTTAACAAGATTAATATTGGCGTAGGTGTCCACAATCCGACCAGTCATTTTGCTTCTCAAAAGTGAGTGTTCATGACTCAGAAATCTTACTTTTGGCATTAAAATCAATAGTATAACCAGGAATATTAAAAGCCATAATAAGCTAGGTAACATCATAAGCAAACTAGAATAACCAAGTACAGAGATCGTGCCCCCAAAGTATAAAGTTATATATAAAATTGCCTCTAAAAATTTCATGGCGACGCCCCGAACGGCCTGACCAGTTTCTATTACTCTATTAGCTAATCTTCCTGATAACTCATTGGAAAAATAATCAATGTCTAATCCCAAAACATTCAAATGGCTTTGCCACCTAACTATATTTGCGAAACCGGTCATTATGGACATATTCATAAAGGCTTGACTCAAGGAATGAAGTGCGGGCCTTAAAATTAAAAAGAACGCCCCAAAACCTACAAGAAAGACAAGATCTTGCTCTAAGATTAAGCCAATATCTCCATCAACTATAATCCTATTGATGATATAACCAAATACTAATGGAACTGAAAGATCTAGTATTACCTCAATAAACTTAAGTGCAAACACTGAAAAAAGAGTCATTTTTATTTGGGCACAATAATGCCAGATAAATGTAAGAATTGTACCGGGTGGGCTAGTAGTCTGCCCAAATCGCATTGGGTCAGTTAGTCTCTCAAAAAAATTTAGCCGGTATTTTGATTTATTTCTCATTTTCTGATTAAGAATACACTAAAGTAGCTATACAAATGCAGTTTCTTGACCACATAAATTTCCTAATTACATATTATTTCAATAGGCTTTTTACAAACGATATTTATGATTAATGCAGTATTAGAGAGCCTAAGCTATTTTTCATTTGCTAAACGAGTCAGCTAATTTTACAAGAAGTATCTAACTATAGACTTCATGAGCAGCCTTAAAGATTATGCTATGTCTATTTGCTAATTCTATTCTATCCTTTGAGTATCCCCCACCTATCACTGTAGCCACAGGTATGCTATGTTTTTTTAAATAACTGAGAACGAATAGATCTCTACCTAAACAACCTTCATTACTTATATTTAACCTCCCCAATGCATCATTCTTGTGAACATCAATGCCCGCATCATATAAAACTAAATCTGGTCTGAAAAAATTCACACACCATATAAGTGTACTCTCAATAATACCCTGGTATTGTTGATCTTCCATTTCGTCTTCTAATTCGATATCGAGGTCACTCTTAGCCTTAATTGCTGGAAAATTTTTTCGAGAATGGATTGAACAGGTAAATATATTAGAATTATTGGATAAAATGTTGGCAGTGCCATCTCCTTGATGCACATCACAATCAAAAATTAATATCTTTTTCACTACTTTCCCTCTGACAAGGTGGATTGAAGTATATGCCAGGTCATTAAACACGCAGAAACCAGAACCAAAATCATAATGAGCATGGTGTGTGCCACCAGCCAGGTGACAAGCGACACCGTTTTCAATAGCGAGTTTCGCAGTTAACAGTGTTCCATTCACAGCAAGAAAAGATCGATTTGATAATTCGGGCGACCAAGTTAATCCAAGTTTTCTTTCTTCTTTTTCAAGAATTGATCCGAATTTTATTTTTGAAATATAAGTTGCACAATGCGCCACTAACAAGTCATCCTCCCTAGCCTTACTGGGTGAATTGACTTTTGCAGACTTAATCAAGCTTGAGCATTGCAACTCTGTAAAAAGATCTGAGAACTTGCTTGAGGTGAAACGATGCCTTTGCGGCAGTGGTATATCGTAGCTTGGATGTGTAACCCAGTTTATAAGTTTCATTTGGTGTAACACCTTTTTTTAAACCAACTATTAAAATTGGCGCCCCGATAAGAAAATTTTCTACTGCTACTTGGGTACCAAATACGAAAAATCAACCCACTCTATTAGTTCCCAATTAACTGAAATTAGTCCAGGATTTATTTTATATCTCATAACTGTTAATCTATTAATTTTGATAAAAATAACAGAAAGTTAGTCGTTCCAGTACTGCCTAGTCTTCAAAGAATTTTTTGAGTTATAGCTTGATGCTTTGCAAGTAGGATTTATTCATCCAAAGATGAAGATAGACCCTTCATCATTTAATTTATTTAAAGATAGGTCGCTCCGGAGGCTGGGATAACCTTAATCCAAAGCGTTGTCGACTGCTGTGACGAAGTAATTTTTAATAGATTCTGATGGTGTAAGATTATTTATTATTTATGATCAAATCCAAAATTTGACAATAAAGTGAAATAATCCAAATATTTATTATGTTTTTTTCTCGTAGATCTGTCTTTAAATCAATTCTATCTCTAATTAGCTATTTATCCCTATCAAAGGGTTCTCTAGGGAATAATCAAAATTTAGCTGGAAAAAATGTTATAGTTGTAGGGGCGGGTATCTCAGGATTAGCGGCGGCCTCAACCTTGGTCCAGCAAGGGGCTAATGTAATTATATTAGAAGCAAAGAATTATATTGGAGGGAGAATTAAAACCGACCGAAGCCTTGGCGCCAGTTTTGAATATGGTGCAGGCTGGATTCACGGGCCTTCAAAAGAAAACCCTATAAGGAATTTGGCAGATCATTCTAGCTCATCTTTATTCGTTACAGATGACGATAGCGCGGAACTTTTTAATCTTTCCGGTGATGATATTGATAAAGACATTTGGGATGAGATTGACGAAATATGGCAAGAAATAATGTATAAAGATATCGATAGTGATACCGAGGGAAGTATTCTAGATGCTATTAATGCATATGACCCAAATATTTGGAGAGATCCCAATATTAGGTGGGTTTTTTCTGCTTATACGGAATTTGATTATGGAGGCCCTGTACAAGAAATTTCTGCAGGTCTTATTAATCAGATGAGAGGTTTTTCAACAGCTGATGTAATCTTTGAAAATGGATATGACAAAATAATAAATGTAATTGCCAATAATCTTCAAATTCAAACTAATACAATTGTAAAATCTGTTAACTATAGTACTCATAAAAATATAACAGTTTCCACTCCATCAAAAAATTATGAATGTGACTATCTAATTTGCGCAGTACCTTTAGGGGTGCTTAAGTCAAATTCTATCGAGTTTAATCCAGTATTACCCAAATATCTATTGGACAGCATAGAAAGAGTAGGATTCGGAACTGTTACAAAACTTGCTTTAAAATTTAAAGACCAGTTTTGGGACAGTGATATTCAATATTATTATACAGTAACAAAGGAAACAGGAAGATGGCCTGTCTGGTTAAATTATAGAACTTTTTCAAAAGTGAAAATTTTGATGGGCTTATGCATGGGTGATTATGCCAGAAAGGCAGATTCAATGTCTAAAAAAGAATTAACAGAAGATGGCTTAGAAGTTTTAAAAAATGTTTGGGAGGATAATGTTGGAGTGGTTGAACAAGTATTAAGAACTAGCTGGCTTAATGATCCATTTACAAAAGGGGCATATTCTTTTCCGAAAGTTAATAATTCTGAAGAGGATTTTAAAAACCTTGCTGAACCATTAGATAATAAATTATTTTTTTGTGGAGAGCATACTAACCTTAAATATCTTGCCACTACACATGGCGCTCTTTTTTCAGGAATTAGAGCTGCCAAAGAAGTAATAAAAGCAAGTAAGAAATAAATTTTGACTATGTATATAAATATTTAGTGAGCACGATTGGGGGCGGGATAAAGCCCTACCCCAAAAACAACACCCTAATTAAAGGAAGTGATACCGTTCATACATTTTGATGGATTAACTTTTCATGTAAACATACTTGTTTCCATCCTATGAAGGATTCATCTCCCATAATTCTTATAACACTAGATTCTAAGATTGCTCCTGTAGCTACACCCGTTTTGCCTTTGATCCCTCGTGACCAGCAAAAGCATTCATGGCTTCTGGAGATTCAAAGCCAATCAAAATCATCATCTTTATATGGGCCAGCAAAAACTAATTTTGCCCGAGAGCATTTAACTCAGCTTGATTTTCCAAATGCGTTTCTTTCCATGACGCAAACCCTCTAGAAAAATCTTGTGTTAAAATTACTATCGTTTATTTCTCCTTTTCTTTTTATCAGGAACCTGCTGGGGTATAGTTTATACTTTCTCCTAATGCCTTGGCAGCAGCATGTTCTACGTCTTCTCCAGTATAAAGATGGACAGTTTTTATATCTTTAACTGCTCCTCCAAGCATAGCCTTCGCAACTAAACTCAAATAATCTCTCAGATTTTCAACCTTAGTTATCATCATTACATCATAATCTTGTCCTATTAATCCATAGTAACCAATTAACTCACCCCCAACACTTTTCAGTGTTTTTTCCATTGCAACGGCTCTATTTTCTTTGTTTTTAATGATGTTGAGCAATGCATCATCAGTATAATTAATGTAAGTACAGCGTAACGTCATTATATTTCTCCTTAAGATTAATCAGTGGTTTTACAATTCAAACAGAACAAAAGGCTGTATGAGAATTTAAAGATTAAATTCAAAATTAATCAATTATTACCCAGCGTAAAGCTCTGTACTTTGCATCTTTTTATTTATTCTGTAGCGTGGCAAGACGTTAATCAGTTGAAAGATGGGAAGAAAGCTGATTTATGAGGTTACTCCAATGTACTGGTTTGGAAGGTGGGATAGATCATAACCAAACACAATCCCTGAGACTTATCCTTGAAGGGGTGACGGCACTCCAATCCAAGCAAATACGACTGTTCCATAACGTGGTTCGCAAGAATTTATATCAACCTTGGTATATTCTCTATAAAGCCCCAGAATTAAAGCCTAGAATTTAAAGGTTTTTTTAAAGTTCACTCATTATAGCAAAAGTTTCTCCCTTTTCTTCTCTAAGCATTTTTAGACCACTATCCTCACGATTATTATTTCTTGCTTGCATATCCTTTTCACAAGCCTCTTTAGAGGCATATATTAATACCGAGCCATGCGTGACTTCATCAATTTCAAACCATATTACATCAATTACATCATCACTATTATTTCTATCTTTTAATCCAGATAGAAGTTTACGCATATTTACTTTGTCTATAGGCTTATCATGTCGCCATGTTGTGGTTACCATATACACTGGTTTTTCTCCTTTTTCTTAAGTT
This sequence comes from uncultured Alphaproteobacteria bacterium, assembly GCA_902599445.1. GTDB lineage: Bacteria > Pseudomonadota > Alphaproteobacteria > Rhodobacterales > Rhodobacteraceae > CACIIZ01. The sequence continues at coordinate 47,253 of CACKFK010000007.1, read as the reverse complement.
TTTTTTTATCAGTTCCCTTAGTTAGGCAACCAATCTTCTCCTATGGGAGAAATTACAGTAGTACTTGCAACGTCAGCGCCAGCTTCAGTCCGAGCTTTGATAATGTCTGGTCTTTCCCCAAAAGTTTTCATTTGAGATGCATCTTGCATATGGACAACCATGAAAATTTTGCTTTCTTCTGGATTAGTTCCTGCCCAAATCATTTTCACACCAACTTTTTCCATTTCAGGATTTAAGCTTTCAGCCATTTCCTTCCAACGTGCGAAACCTTTGGATATATTAACAGTTACTAGCATCTTCATAAGAATCTCCTTTGTGAGTGTTTTTTATGTATTCCTTTTGCCAAGTATCCCTTGTTACTCATTGGGTATATTTGGCCCGTAGAACACTCTGGCATTATAGAGTTTAAAGAGCCGTGAGCATACAAAAAAATGAGCTGTTGCATATAAGGTGATGGGGCTGCAAATACCTTGGATAGCCTCAGGAGTGTCCTATCCGCTGCTCTGAATGGAATTTAATTAGATTATGGAGTGAAATATTTATTGCATTGGAAAAATGTCAACAAATGAGGCTAGAAAATTTGTAGAAATAATACTAGAACTAGATCATAGGATATAGTTCAACTCATTATGGGGAACCATGAAAACATTTATGATAATGGTTAAGACTTTTATAGAAGAACTAAAGGCAAAACTAGTAGAAGCTGGGATCTCAGCCTAATGACACTAAATTTATTTTTTACAACCTTATTATAATTAAGGATTTATTTTATGAAACATATTACAATTCTATTTATAATTATGCTGGCCGGGTGTCAGTTATCTTCAGTAAAACCTTCAGTAACAGATGTTAACGGTAGTACAGAACATGGCCATGAACACTAAGGAAAACTTACTACAAAAGGTCATATCGCCACTGTAATTCGTAGCCTTCGGGCTGAAATAAAATAGGTTGAAACGACCCCTGATTATAAATATAGGCTTCATGCCTGATAATCAAAATCTAGCCTGGTATCACTGCAAAAGAGGGGTTGAAAAACATTTCATTTTTATAAGTCTCGCTTCTCTTTTTTGATATATCATGTAAAGAGAACATGATTGAAATGTTGTTGATTGTTTGAAGGAAATAAAATGGTTGATATAAAGAAGAGTTATTTAAACACTCAGTCTGAATTATCAATGAAAGGAGCCGGGTATTACTCCAAAAAAACTATTGGTGCAAAAATTGCAATCGACAGTTTGCAGCACCTAATCACAGATGCGTTCAGTAAGATCAGTAAGTCTAATTTTTTGCGCTTTGCTGATTTTGGTTCTGCCGATGGCGGCACCAGTCAGGAACTTTGGTATAACTTAATTAAATCCATTAGAGCAGGAGGAGACCAACGTCCTGTAGAGATAATTTATACAGATTTAGCATCGAATGATTTTTCAACTCTTTTTAGAACTATGCAAGGTATGGGTGAAAATGTTAATTTAGCCTATCAAGAAGAGTTTGAGAATGTATATGTTCATGCTTGCGGAACAGGGTTCCATCGTCAACTAGTAACGAGTGGAACACTTTCGCTAGGTTTTTCGGCTACGGCGATGCATTATGTCTCCGAGAAGCCCTGTCAAATATTGGATCATGTCCATATGGTTGGAGCTTCCAAACTGGAGAAGGAGAAGTTCAAAAGGCAGGCTCTCAAGGATTGGGAGGCTATTTTATGTGCTAGAGCGAACGAACTAAAACCTGGTGGTCGGTTTATCTGTGTGAACTTTGGAATTGATGAAAATGGAAGATATCTCGGTAATACCGGTGGTAATTCAATGTTTGAAAGTTTTCATAGGCATTGGAGAGATCATTTGGACAATGGCATGATTACGAAAGAGGAGTTTATCTCTGCTACCTTCCCTCAGCATTATCGAACTATTGAGGAGTTTAGCAGGCCATTTCTTGGACATGATTGTCTTGCAAACCAAATAGGACTTAAGCTTAACAAATGCTTTACAATGTTAACAAAATGTCCTTACCAACAGCAATTTGAGGAAAACAAAAACACCTTAACTCCAACTGAGTTTGCAAAAGAATTTATACCAACAATTAGAAGTTGGTCAGAAACTGTTTTCCGAAGTGCTATAAAAGGCCGTACACGCCAACAAACTGACCACATCATAGAATCTTTTTACCAAAACTATGAAAATGAGGTTGCTCGCAATCCTAGTGTTCATTCAATGGATTATGTGCACATCGTAATGGAAATTGAACGTATTTAAGATTGAGCGATAGCGAAAAGATAAAGTGATATTCCTTCCAGTCAGGATCTGGTTAGTAGAGTGTAGCCCAGTGATTCAAATCTTTGAGTCAATTGTATATTCAGGTATACTTAGGATCTATGAGAGTGGAAAATTATCTCAACAAAAAAATATATATATATCCTCATCCGATCGAATTGCCTGACTCACATAGTTTGCTTAATAGTGCATTTAACTTTAAAACTTCTTTTAGTATGATTGTTTGTGAATATTTTTTTATTGGTTCATTTAAGAATTAGGATACTGAATGTTTCTTTATAATGCTATTTTAGAGCGGGCAGACGCGAATAATCCAGTCTTGGTTTGCCTTATTGGTGCAGGTAAGTTTGGAGCCATGTTTTTGTCTCAGGTTCCAACAACCCCAGGTTTGGAGGTTGTTGCCATTATTGATCTAGAGCCTGATCGGGCAAAAAGAACATGTTTGCACGTTGGGTGGTCAGCCGATTTGATAGCACGAACTACTTTTAGTGATGATATCAGTGAAATAAGTTTAAAGCAGCCGATTGATGTCATGGTTGAGGCAACAGGTAACCCCGTGGTGGGAGTTTATCATGCTTTATTTTCAATTAAGAATGGTTGGCACACCATAATGGTCAATGTAGAAGCAGATGTTTTAGCTGGTGCACATTTGTCAAAATTAGCACAATCCGCCGGTTTGGTATATTCAATGGCATACGGGGATCAACCGGCACTGACATGTGAGTTAGTTGAGTGGTCTAGGAGTATTGGATTTAAGATTGTTGCGGCCGGAAAAGGTACAAAGTTTTTACCAGAATATCACTCATCAACTCCTGATACGGTATGGAATTATTATGGTTTAAGCCCTACTGAAGCAGCAAATGCCGGCATGAATAGTCAAATGTTCAACTCTTTCCTTGATGGAACAAAGTCTGGTTTGGAAATGGCTGCAATAGCCAATGCAACAAATCTTCAAGCACCCGAAGACGGCTTACTTTTCCCACCAGCTGGCGTAGATGAACTAGCCAATGTCCTTAAACCGAAGTCAATGGGCGGGTCCCTTGAAACAAAAGGTCAAGTTGAAGTGGTATCTTCTCTCAAACGAGACGGTAGTCCAGTTTTTAGAGACTTGCGTTGGGGAGTATATGTTGTAATTGAGGCCACTAATGAGTACACAGCTGGATGCTTTAAGCAATATGGCATGAACACTGATGAGTCTGGCCGTTTTTCAGCCATGTATAAACCATTTCATTTAATAGGCCTTGAACTTAATGTATCAATTTTTTCTGCTGCGCTACTTAAAAAACCAACTGGCTCAACTCAAGCTTTTCAAGCTGATGTTATAGCCACCGCAAAAAGGAAACTAACCTCTGGAGAGGTCCTAGATGGAGAAGGGGGATACACAGTTTGGGGTAAATTAGTTTCTGCAAAAAAATCATTAGCGATAGGAGGGCTTCCCATAGGGGTTACTAGTGGATTAAAACTTAAGAGAACCATAGGCGCGGGTAGTCCTATTTTATGGAGTGACATTGAATTTGATAATTCTTTAGAGATTTTTAAAATTCGTAAGAATATGGAAAATGACTTCAAATTGGGCTAATCTTTCTCCCAGTGTCATAGATTAATTTGGTTATTTAAAAAAATTATTTTCGGTTTTTTCGAATTCGTAAAATTCTCTCTCGCTGTATCTGCATTCTTTTTAGGGGAGAAGAGTCAAATTAACTTGAGATTAAGCTTGATCACCTACGTATAGATATTACCTACAAATTTTATCGTGCACTATCAAGGAAGAGCTTGATAACACCTGGGAACATTTGGAGCAAAACTAAAGTAAGCCAGTAGTGCAAATGTATATGGAAGAAAATAGCGCAATTGCTACTCGGTTGGATAGAAACTAGCAGAATCAAAATTTTGCTTTAAAGTGCTTTAGAATAAGATGATAGTTGAGCATAATCAAATTCAGAACAAGCTTGCTCATATTCAGGGAAGGAAGATCAAAATGCCTAAAGGTTATTTAGTCGCCAACATACGTATTCAGGATAATGAAAAATTTGCTGCATTTTCAGGCATGGCTACACCAATAATTGAAGCTCATGGAGGCAAAGTATTGGCACGAGGTCCTAATGCTGAGCGGCATGAAGGTCAGCTAAAAGGTACTGTGATGATGATTGAGTTCGAAAGTCTTGAAACTGCTAGAAAATTCTATTTAAGTGAAGAGTATCAAGCTGCAAAAGCAATCAGGGATGAGTGTTCTGAAACTGATTTAATGCTTATTGAAGGCACTGAGTAAAATTACTACATGAAATGAGTTATTAGTTAGCCCCTCTATTGCATGGCGGATAGTGTGTTCACTTAAAAAATCAGCGAAAATTTCTTTACATTTTTAGACAAATTATTGATGGTTATATTATATAAAATATAAATTTTCATGCGTGATCAATGGTTTCCCCCAATGCCTCATCAAATTCTGGATCTCTTGAAGAGCAGGTTCAAGAGTTAATCAACCATCATAACCATGGCCAGTTTGAAGTTATCTTATCAAAGGTTGAAACTTTGATAGCCTTGTATCCCAAAGCAGCAGTCCTTTTTAACATAAAGGGCATTGCGCTGAAAAATAAGGGTGATTTAGAGGGGGCGATAAATAGCTATAAACAGGCAATAAAGATCGAGCCTGACTTTGCTGATGCCTATCTCAATTTAGGTGCTGCCATGACTAATCAGGGAAACCTTGAGGCGGCGATAGACAGCTGTAAGAAGGCTATAAAAATTCAACCTGGCTATGCTGAAGCCTATCTCAATATGAGTATTGCTTTAATGAAAAAGGGTGATTTAGATGGTGCGATAGATAACTCCACACAGGCCGTCAAACTCAAACCTGACTTTACTGAAGCTTATCATAATTTGGGTGATTCTTTGTTTTTTAAGGGTGATTTAGAGGTCTCCATAGACTGTTATAGACACGCCTTAAATTTAAATTCTGAAAATATTCCGGCCTATGAAGGGATTGGCGGATGCCTTCGGCATTATATTTGGGAGCACAATAATGGAACATCTAAAAATCTTAAAAAGATTGATAATTTGATTGAATTAGAGAAACAGAAACTAAAAATAAAAATAAAGAAATCTTCTCTGTGGTTTGTGGATATTCCGAGTACGTCTTCAACAGCTATTAAAGTACTACTGGGCAACAAATTTGGTTGGCCATTTGGGCAAAATGGTTTTCAAGATAATGAAGGGGATAATCCAGGGATTGTAAGAAGCGTACTCCTACCCGATCATACCCCTGCATTCATGGCTAAACGTTTTATAGGCGATGAGCTTTGGAAGGTAATAGATACGTTTGCTATCGTGAGAGACCCTTATAGCTGGTGTTCGTCGATGTGGCATTATGCTTTAAAATATAATGCTTTAGGACTAAAAACTAATACTTTTGACCAGTTTTTAGGTTCCTTTGAGGAAAAGCTTAAAGGTGATTTTACAAAGCGTTGGATTTTTCCAAGTAGTTATCGACAGACTGACTATTTATTGGATGCAAACGAAAAGATGCTCGTAGAACAGGTGCTGCGATTTGAAGACAAGGACTCTATTACTAAATTTTTGAAATTGAAGGGTATGTTAGACTATTCCAAAACACCAAAATTTGTCGAAACCGGAAGCTCTGATTATCAAATCACAAAAAGTGAGATGCAAAAGATTGAGCGTATTTTTAAAAAGGATTTTGATATTTTAAGCTATTAGTAATTTACAGTTTTGACTGTGTGTACATGAACCAGAAATTTTATCGTAAATTCGTATACCTACTATCTTTTTCCAAACGCCTTCGAATCATACTTTAATCCAAGTGAGTGCATTAATATAATCCTCTCATTTATAAAAGAATTAACTACTTTCATCATAAAAAAATCTAATTACGTTGTGCACTGTTCCTTGGTTTTGCAATAGATAGCAAAACTATTTAGAGCATGCCCCAGTACTTGGAAAAAAACAAATTGACTGATATAGCATCTGTGAAAGTATCGCTAAGGTACTGCCATGGCAATTCCGGTTTTTATGATGGCATCCGAGATGCTTGCTTTAGGTCTTTGTTTATACTTGTGGTAGGAACCCTGCTATCCATAAACAGGTTTATCACTGGTTTTATCAACTCTATCTGGTCTACTGTACCAGCCCTAATTGATATAACATTAATTTTTGCACTGTTCTTGCCAAATAGTAAAGACCCACAGTTATTACAAAATTTCTTTGTCATGGTGCTTCCGCTATCAGAAAAATGAGAGTAAGAGGAAACTTCGCCAAGAATTTCAACTTTATCTTCTGGAACAAATAAGTTTGTACCAAAGACTGATCCCGTAGCACGGCGACAGTCTTCACAGTGACAGTTGAATATAGTTATGGGTTCAGCATGAGATTCATAAGTCACCTTGCCACACAAACATTTCCCAGAAAAAACTAACATATTACCCTCCATAGGCTATGTAAAGATCATTCAGTTGATCCAAATTCAATGTAATATTATGGCAGATAATATCTCGGACTGCATTAATAATTAGTTTAATTAACTAGGATTATTTAGTTTTCCCAACGCTTCTCCCTCTTTTTAATGATATTGCCACCTAGAGATTAGTTTTGATCTTAAAATTTGCTAGTTAACGAGGTTAAAATTGGTTTTGATTCTGTATAGTTTAGTCAATTAAATCGACATTAAACTCCCACTTAATCAAAACATCTGGGTTTGGGCTCAATTTCTCAAAGAAAGTATTTTTATGAAATTTGTAGTATTGACCTTACAGGTAGCAAAGTTAAGACTCACTAGTTAAGAGTTACGCGGGTGGGTTGTTTTCAATGGCTTGTCAGCCGACATATTAAATCAAACAGTCTAGAATCGTCCTTTACCACCTATACCAATATTGTAAGTTGATGTTACGATTGATAGTTTTGATAAGTATTACAATGGTTGCTTTTGCAGCCAATTCCTTGTTGACAAGAATGGCTATTTCTAATCAAGAATTAGGTGCATCTAGCTTTGCTTTCATTCGATTGTTAAGTGGCGCATTTGTGTTAATTGCAATTATTCTTATTAGATCTGGAGTGAAAACAGTATTAAAAACTCAGCCAAATTTTAATTCTGTACTTGGCCTATCGGCCTATATGATTGGTTTTCATTATGCTTATTCAACCTTGGATGCAGGATTAGGAGCACTCATTTTATTCGGCGGTGTTCAACTAGTGATGTTTTCTGCATCAATTATAAAAAAAGAGAGCTTACCAATTTTACGTTGGTTAGGCATGTTCTTAGCAATGTTTGGCTTAGGAATATTATTTTTCCCTTCTAAGTTACCCGGAACTCAACCGATCTCTGGTATGTTTTTGATGTTACTTGCAGCCTTTGGATGGGGAATTTATTCGCTAAGCGGGAAAACTACCATTGATCCCATAGCAAGAACTATGTCTAATTTTGTTTTCACCTTACCATTAGTGACAACTGTTTACATGTTTTTTCCCGATACTATTCCAGTAACATCCAGAGGTATATTTCTGGCTATTTGTTCAGGTGCTGTGATGACGGCCTTAGGGTACGCATTATGGTATGCCTTGTTACCGTCTATTGATAATACCGTAGCGTCACTTGTGCAATTAACCGTGCCAGTAATAGCTTTAGTAATGGGTGTTGTACTCCTTGACGAGTTAATTACTTGGCTTTCGATAAGTGCTTCTATACTTATCCTGGGAGGTGTTAGTTTGGGCCTCTTAGGCAGAAGGAATATGCTGCAAAATAATGTAATCAAAAGCTAATTTTAATCTGAAGATCAATGAGTGAAAGTTGATTAATTTCAGCATTTTCTAATTTAAACTTCATAAAAAACTGTTGTTACGGAACAACTCACGAGGCTACTGGTAAAACTCATCAAAGATAGAGTAATTACGTACTGTGTCTTCAATATGTTAAGACGCACTTGCCACTAGAACTATGTGGCCAGCACCAAACTGATAGGAAAGGTATGTCAGCCACTAACATAGCGTGAGACCTAAAAGGAGGATTAAAAACTATACTCCCAGCTTTTTTTAGCCTCCAAGCTGAACCTTTAAACCTCCATTTTGTACCGTTTGTTAAGTTTAAATAAAGTTCAGGAGATGCATGGTAATGATCTTTATAAAAAATATTTGATTGTAAAAGAAATAAACCCAATCGTAATTCTTTAGACTTAAAAAAACCCTTTTTCGGCCCTATTAACTCTGTATTCATATTACCGTTCAAGTAATTATGCCCAATGTTAGAATTTTTTCTATAAAATTCTCCATCGTCAATATTCCACTGCAGTTGGTTTAAGGTCAAGGCAATTGCGTTCTTAATGGGGAGTAGCTTATCACAATGTATTGATGACAATGCGTCTTTAATAGATTCAGATTTAGGTGGCTTGTTTGATTTTTGATAGTTGGTATTTTGTTGATCCAGATTAATAAGAGTAATTAAATCTAAAATCTTTTTTTTCTCTAAGGAACTTGAGTTTTGCTTAAGAAAGATTATGATTTTCAGAACAAGTTCTTTTATCATCTTTGTTTTATTTTCATGAGCCAAGCTCATCACACCTCTCCCTCTTTCCTCATATATAAATTTTCTGGAAATTTATAAGATTAGAATAATTATGATGGCATTTGTTGATTACTGTTTTCCTCAATTTGTAGATAAGAACTTAACTCTTAATTTATATTTTTGTTTCCGCGACGATGTTTGAACTTTTCATGTGCATGAATTGTCCCATCGTGAAATGTCCCAAACCACTTATCCCAGGGGATTTCTAGTGTCCCATAATTTACCTCGAAGTACCGATGGTGCATCTGATGATGAAAAGTGCCTAGATCTAATGTTTTCTTGTTCTTCACCAATAAACTCTCGTAACCTGTATGACTGGACGCTGCTTGCAAGGCCTGGTGCTGTACATGAAACACAACATGTAGTGGATGAGTGGGAATGATGAAATGTATTAACATAGAGCTAAAGAAAATCAAGTGCTCGACTGGATGCATTGATAAACCAGACCATGGGCCAACATTAATATTACGATGATGTACTGAATGAACCCATTTATATATAGGAGGCCAGTGAAGCAATCTATGCACCCAATAAAAATGAAATGAAATCCAAAGTGGTGTAAATAAAAACCAAAGCACAAATATTAAGGGGTTTTTCGTTGAGTTTAAAATTGGGACATAACCGTTGCTCATAGCCCAAAATATTAAAACTTGATATCCTGTCCAAAAAAATACCCCGCTGCTTAATGACCAAAACATATTGTCACGCACCTGTCCTCCAAAGGTAAATTGCCTACCTTTGTATTGTAATATTCTTGGATCATATTTTAATTTGTTTCCCTGACCTTTATGGATATAGAAAAACCAATGTAAAAGGCCTGCTATTAAGGATAATAAAACCAAGTTGTGAAACCAAATTACAACTATCCAGTCTAATGAAAAGTTCTTCATGCTACTGATGGATGGATGAAACCAAGTCCATGAAGCGAAAGAAATTAATAAGATAATCAAATTTTCAGTGATGGTTAGCCAACGTTTAAAAAGCCATGAGTACATTCTGTAGATATTTGGAGGCCAAGAAAAAAAAGGAGATACAAGTATTGGAACTTTGGGAATATATCCCCATCCTCGTATCTGTTCATGTTGGATTTTTTTTTGAGGTTCAGGTTTTTCCATTTTATTATTCTTAGTCTTTTATTGCAAAAGCTTTTAAAAAAAGGGTAACTAATATAGTTTGGTTTCTCAAGTGAAAGTTGTTAACTAAAAATTGGGATCGGTGCTACATAGCTCAACTGGCAAGTGGGCACTAAAAAACCATTGATTCCATAAACTTTAAATGAATTTATAATCATCTCTTGTTTAAAATGTGTTTGGGTCATTGCGCAATCTATGACTCTGTATATATATATCCGGACGGACTTCAGGAACCCCAACTATAAGGAAATCATTTGTTAAAAACAACTATCTCAGGGTTTGCAAAAACCTTTAATCTTGGAACTTCTAATTCACCTGAAAATAAAGGTTATTCGGCCTCCTTGTTTAAGACGGAGGTTCTTGCTGGTGTAACAGTTGCAATAGCTTTGGTCCCAGAAGCAGTTGCATTCGCCTTTGTTGCAGGAGTTCCGCCGCTATTTGGGCTCTATGCTGCATTTATCGTTGGTCTGATAACAGCAGTATTTGGAGGTCGACCTGGTATGATTTCTGGAGCAACGGGTGCATTGGCTGTTGTAATGATTTCTTTAGTTGAAGATTACGGAGTCGAGTATCTTTTTGCTACCGTAATACTTATGGGTATTTTACAACTTTTGGCCGGTTTATTTAAATTAGGAAAGTTCATTCGCATAGTTCCGCAGCCCGTCATGCTGGGTTTTGTAAATGGACTAGCAATAGTTATTGGTTTAGCTCAAGTAAGACAATTTCAAACAATGGATCAAATGGGTGAGTTGCACTGGATGACCGGCGATATGATGGCCTTCTCCATACTCCTTGTAGGAATAACAATGGTCATAATATGGGGCACCCCCCAGGTCACCAAGATAATTCCAGGGCCGTTAACAGCGATCATATTAGTAACGGCATTTGTTATTTACTTTGATGTTGGAGTTCCAGTTGTTGGAGATCTTGCTAGCATTTCAGGAGACCTTCCAGACTTTCATATTCCCATAATACCTTATGAACTCGATACTCTGCTGATTATAGCGCCTTATGCATTAATTCTAGCTATGATAGGCCTAATAGAAAGTTTGTTAACACTAAATCTTGTCGGTGAAATAACTGGCAAAAGAGGTGGAGCAAGTCAGGAGTGTCTTGCTCAAGGAGCTGCAAACACAGTAACTGGTTTTTTTGGAGGCATGGGAGGATGTGCTATGATTGGTCAATCCATGATTAATGTAAAATCAGGAGGCAGAACAAGAATTTCAGCTATTATCGGCGCTTTAGCTCTCTTATTTTTTATTCTTTATGGTTCATCATTAATTGAAATGATTCCCGTAGCTGCTCTAGTAGGTGTAATGTTCATGGTAGTAATAGGAACCTTTGCTTGGAATTCGCTTAGGCTGCTTACTAAAGTGCCTAAATCAGACGCTTTAGTAATTATTCTAGTAACAGTCGTAACTGTGGCTGAGGACCTTGCGGTTGCTGTTGTAGTCGGTGTCATTGTATCAGCTTTGGTATTTGCATGGAATTCAGCAAGCCGTATTCACGCTGTAGGTCGTGAGTCTACAACAGAAAAGGGAGCCAAAGTGTACGAGATTGACGGCCCGTTATTCTTTGGATCTGTTGAGAGTTTTTTAGAACTATTTGACCCAATGCTAGATCCAGAGACAGTAATTTTAGATTTTGCCAACTCCAAGGTAGTAGATCAATCAGCCTTAAAAGCTATAGAAGATATTGCAGAAAGGTACGAAAAATCTGGTAGAAAAATTAAACTTCGCCATCTTAGCAGAGATTGCCATCACCTACTCACTCGCACTGGTCAACTTATGATTGATAGTGATGACGATCCAGAATACGCCTTAGCTGTCGATTATGATATACGGGTAGGAATCTTAGGAAAATAACACCCTTTTTTTTAACGGATACAAAGACGAAAATGTAATAGTATTTAAATAAAATTATTATTTTATATCAAGAATATAGTAAACTTTTCTAACATAGATTTCTCACACCTTTTTCTAGTTTTAAGAAGTGAATGTTTTTAATGTTGACCTTTTAGACTCTGTGTTATCATATTTAGATGATTTTTTTTTTAATTTAGCTCCATTACGTTCTTTAGTTAGAACCGTATAACCTGTCTGGAGGGTAAAAATGAAGCATCATGGTGGTTGTCATTGTGGTCAATTCAAGTTTGATACAGATTTGGATCCAATGTTTATAATTCAGTGTAACTGTACCAACTGCAGAAGGATCACTGGAACTTATGCATTGCACTGTCCATACGGTGAAACAGAAGTTAATTTGTCAGGAGATACAGACTCGTATCTTTTTAAAGGTGGCAGTGGCTATGAATCTGTTGCGCATACCTGTAAGAAGTGTCACGTAAGAGTTTATAATAAACCAGCTCCAGAGGTTATGGATGGTATTGTTAGCCTCCCTCTGGGAGGCTTTGATACCGTGGACAAATTAGCCCCAAAGGTGGAAATGTAGACCACGGAAAAGCTCCCATTTCTTAAAAAATCAGATTCTATAGTTGAGAGCTTTGAAGGAAATGCAATTACAGAAAGACTAATGGCATTGTTAAAAAGCATGGAAGAAGTATAAGTGAACAATAAGGAAATTTGACTTTCAATAGAAACTATTAACTATTCATTGGAGCCAAGAGGGCATCCATTCTCCATGCTCACGGATTAATTCATTTACCAAACTTTTAATTTGATCTAAATCTAACTCTGCCCCAGTATGAGGGTCCAACATTGCAGCATGGTAGACGCTTTCTATGTCCTCATTTAGCAACGAGAGTACAGTAAGTTCCTGTACATTAATGTTAGTACGAATTAGTGCTAGTAGATGCGGTGGAATATTTAATGTTCTTTGCGGATGAACCCCTGCCCCATCGATGAGGCATGGTACTTCAACAGCTGCATTATATGGCAATCCTTCAATGTAACCGTTGTTGATAACATTCCCATAAATGGTACATGGGACTCCTGAAGAAACTGAATTAATAATATCAGCGGCATATTCGTGACTTTTAGTATGTTCAGGAGGAACATTATTGATTATACCCGTCGTTAGATTCTTCCATTCAGCAATTTGTTCTTGGCAACGTTTTGGATATTCGTCTAAAGGGATCTTAAAGTGATCAATTAAGTCAGGTTTATGTGATTTAATGAACCAAGGCACGTACTCTGCAAAGTGTTCGGAAGACTCAGTCACAAAATACCCAAAATGCTCTAAAAATTTATATCTAACAAAATTGGGGCATCTCTCGTTTGCACCGGTATTAGCAGAAGTATTTCCTTTCTTGCCTAAGATCTTTAAAATAGGATAAAGATCTTTATATGTTCCATCAGATTGCAATTCCTTTAATTCCAAAAAGAAAGCGAGATGGTTTATTCCGGCTACTTGGTAGTGTATTTTTGTAATATCTGTGCCAAGGTCTCTAGCTAACTCATTTAGTGTGCCTTGCACAGAATGACAAAGTCCGATCTGTTTAATTGCAGGATACTTGGCTCCTATCGCCCAGGTATTGATTGCCATCGGATTAACATATTGGAGAAGAATAGCATCAGGGCAGACGGATAGCATGTCCTCACACAAGGCCCACAGATAGGGAACAGTTCGCAAACCACGCATTATTCCACCAATTCCTAAGGTATCACCGATGGTTTGCTGTAAGTTATACTTCTTGGGAATTTCAAAATCAGTTACAGTACATGGCTGATAACCACCAATTTGAAAAGCTACAACTACGAAATCAGCATTTTGTAAGGCATTTTTTTGATCTTTAAATGTTTGAACGGTTGCACTACTCTTTGATTGAGCTATTAACTCCTTGGCCACAGCTTCTGACTCTGAGAGCCGCTTTTCATCAATGTCCATGAGCGCAAAAGAAGAGCTGCTAATCGCAGGAAACTTTAAAATATCCCCAATGATGTTTTTCATGAAAATGGTAGATCCTGCCCCTATAAAAACTATTTTTTTGCTCATTTTACCATATTATTATTGCTTTACGGAACCAAGAGTAAGGCCAGCTATGAAGTGCTTTTGCATTAGAAAGAACATAGCTACTGGTGGGATAGCTGCTATTAAAGACGCCGCAGATACTAAATGCCAATTATTAACATATTGTCCATTCAAAGATCTAACACCTGCAGTAATAGGTTTAACACTTTCACCTTGTGTTAATACAGTTGCCCAGAAAAAGTCATTCCATACGAAAGTAAAGATCAGGACAGATAAAGCAGCTAGTGCCGGTCTTACTAAAGGAACTACAATAAATAAGAATATTTTGATCTCCCCTACTCCCTCTATACGGCCACTTTCAATTAGTTCAAAAGGGAGTGCCCTAATAAAATTCCTCATGAAAAAGGTGCAAAACCCCGTTTGAAATGCGGCATGAAATAGTACTTGGCCTAAGATTGTATTATACAACCCGGTTGATACCGACATGTCTCTAACAGGTATCATTAGTATTTGAAATGGAACAAAATTTCCGGCTACAAATAGAAAAAAAATTGGAAGCGACCATCTAAAACGGTAAATTGCGAGAGCATAACCAGCCAAACATGCCAAAGAAACTGATAGCAAAACAGTAGGAATAGTTATCATAAAAGAGTTCTTTAAATATAGAATAGCTTGGGATCTGTTGAAAACCTCTGTGTAGTTTTCGATTAATAAAAATTGAGAAGGCCAGCCAAAAACATTTCCAGTATTGATATCTACTGAAGACCTTATGGAGGTCATGAAAATTGCTAACAATGGTAAAAGCCAGATGAGTAAAGCTATTGGCAAAGCTATTTTATACAAACGTTGATAAGTTCTAGATCTAGCAGCTATTGGTTTAGGAAACAACTTACTATGCCTCCTTTTCATTTTTATATAACCGCCAAAGAAAATAAGTTATATAAATTAACATTATAAAAAATAGGACTGTAGCGATTGCTGATCCGTAGCCAAGTCTGAAGCCGTATTCAGATAATGCAGTTTCAAACATATAATAAGCAAGCACGTTTGAGGATCCATATGGTCCACCTTCAGTCATTATGGCAACCATGTCGAAAGATCGCAGAGCGCCAATTATTGTAACTACCACAGAAATGAAAGTAGCCGGCCTCAATTGAGGCAGGACTACGTACCATAACATCCTCCAACCTTTTGCTCCGTCCAACCGTGCAGCTTCCATTAAATCTTGTGATACATTACTTAGCCCAGTAAGATACAATATCATGCAGTAAGCAACTTGCGGCCAGAGTCCTGCAAAGATAATTCCATAAGTAACTAAATTTTCATCAGATAAAATTGCTATGGGTTCTAAACCTAACGAAGTAAAGATTTGAGATAATAATCCAAAGTTTGGGTTATAAAACCAAGAAAAAATTAAACCAACTACTACCTGTGAAATCACAAAGGGAAAAAAGAATAAGGATTTATAAAATCTTATTCCAAAGACGACTTGATTTAAGAACAATGCTATAAAAAGTCCCAGAGGGACCGCTAATAAGTAAAGAACTAGCCAAATAAAATTATTCTTTAGCGATGTATAAAAATATTCGTCGTCTAAAAGTTCTACGTAATTAGCCAATCCTACCCATTCGGCCTGCCCAAGACCATCCCACTCATAAAATGATACCCAAATCGACTGAAAAATAGGAACAATTACATAAATAAGAAAGAATATTATACCTGGTATTAAAAACAGCCATGGCGAAATAACTAGCTTATTTTTTCCGAAAATGTGGGTTGAGTAATTAGGATGATTACTTCTTCTCAAGGCAAAAATTCACTCAATTATAAAAAGTATAATTATAAAATATGGGGTGGGGTATCCCCCACCCATACTCTTATCATTTATAAACCTTAGCTTGGATTTTATCTAATCTTTTTAGAA
Organism: uncultured Alphaproteobacteria bacterium; assembly: GCA_902599445.1. Lineage (GTDB taxonomy): Bacteria > Pseudomonadota > Alphaproteobacteria > Rhodobacterales > Rhodobacteraceae > CACIIZ01. Next base: position 31,425 of record CACKFK010000007.1, on the reverse strand, counting down.
TTTTATCAAGTCTATCAGGTTTCATCATGAATTCTTGAAAGCCTTCCATTCCTGCAGCGGCCATTTCAGCGACGGCATCTCGATCATAAAACTGAGCAAGACCGGCAGCTGTGTTTAAGGTTTCAAAACCCTGCTGAATGAATTTGTCGTCTGACACAGATGCTTTAGAGTTTATCGGAAGTTGCCCGATAGTCTTATTCCACTCCGTTTGAACGTCTGCTCGAGCAACAAAAGCTAACCACTTCTTTGCATCAGATTTATTCTTTGCATTCGTTGGAATGAAAAAGGCATCTGCTGGGGCTTCCTCAGCACGAGGCACACCTTTTGTGATTTCAGGAAATGGAAAAAAATCAATTTGATCATAGGTTAGTCCTGCATTTTTATAAGCATCAACAGAAAAATTACCCATAACATACATTGCGGCCTCTCCATTGGCAAAGGGAACAACTGCATCTTGCCATGACATGCTTGCATGGTTTTCCAAGAAGTACCCAGCATTTACCAATTCAGCCCAATATTCAAATGTTTTCTTAATCCTTGGATCAGTGTATTTTATCTTCCCAGCGGTAAGGTCATTATGAACTTTATAGCCGTTTGTTCTAAGATTTATATAGTCAAAAACACCTGCGGCAGTCCAAAGATATTTAGTCCCTATTGTTATAGGAGTGATGTCATTTTTTTTGAGTGTATCACAAATATATTTAAATTGGACCCAAGTATTTGGTTCAAACAGACCTAGTTTATCAAAAATATCTTTCCTGTAGTAAACTCCCCATTGGTAATATGAATAAGGAACACCCCACTGTCTGCCAGCTATCGTCATAGTTGGTTTTACGGCCGCTAGATCCTCATGAAAACCATTTGCGTCCCAAACATCTGAAACATCCTCAAAAAGCCCAGCTTTGACAAAGGGCCGCATTCTGTTGCCCGGATACCAAGATGTTACATCCGGAGCATCTGCTATAAGAAAGTTCCTTATAGCGGCTTTATGCTCTTCTCTGTCACCATTATTGGCAATGACATTGATATCAGGGTTTTCTTTTTGAAATTGTGCTATTGCATTTTCAAATGCAGCTTTTGGCCCCGGATTTAGATCATCAAAGGTAATCACGAGGTCAGCTGAAAAAGATGCTGTACTGAGAAACAGTACTGATAGAAATCCCAGTACGGTTACTTTAATATAGTTATACATTTTATCTCCAATTTTTGATTGCAGTTATTACGAAAACAACATTTTTACTAATGTTGACAGATGTTATTAACTAATTAAGTATTGTCAACAACTGGAGCAAGGTTTTTTCGAGAAATAAACCTCGCTTCTCAATGTTGTCTAGAAAGTAAGAGTTTAATGGTTGCAGTAAACCTTCATAAAGTAAGCAAGAATTTTAATCAAGCAAAGGTAATCAAAGATGTATCCATTGATGTTAATCAGGGTGAGTTTTGTGTATTTGTGGGGCCTTCTGGTTGCGGCAAGTCCACTCTTTTACGTCTAATAGCTGGTTTAGAAGAGCCTACAAATGGTGGAATAACAATAGATGGTAAAGATGTCACTTTTGTTGATCCCGCAGCCAGAGGTGTGGGCATGGTATTCCAAAATTATGCTTTGTATCCCCATATGACCGTTGAAGAGAATATGAGTTTTGGACTGAGAATGAATAATGCACCCAAACCTGAAATTGAAAGAAAGGTTTCTAGAGCAGCGAAAATGCTAAGATTAAGTGAATTAAGAAAAAGAAAACCAGCTTCTTTATCTGGCGGTCAAAGACAAAGGGTAGCAATTGGGAGAGCCCTGGTAAAAGGTGCTAAGGTTTTTCTTTTTGATGAACCTTTATCGAACCTTGATGCTGAATTAAGAGTCGAAATGAGGATTGAAATCACCAGATTACATAAGGAATTAGGTGCTACTATTATTTATGTTACGCATGATCAGACCGAAGCCATGACAATGGCAGACAAAATAGTTGTGTTACGAGATGGCCATGTAGAACAAAAAGGCAGACCATTAGAGCTCTATGACAATCCCGCTAATAAATTTGTTGCCGGATTCCTGGGATCGCCAAGCATGAATTTTCTCAAAGCAAGAATAATTGAGAATAATCTTGTCATACCTGCTTTAGGAGATTTGATCGTTAAGAAAAATTTTGGGGTGGACAAAAATATTTCAGAAATCACGGTTGGTGTAAGGCCGCATGATATAAATCTAAAGAAGTCTACCAAAGAACATAAAATAGAATTTGTTGAAAATTTAGGAAATATTTCATTTTGTCATCTCAAGTTAGCAGATAATAGCAATTTCATTGTTGAAAGCGGCACCAAGCTAGCCTTTGCAAGTCAAGATATGGTAGGAATTTCTGTTAAAGAAAAAGACATATATGTTTTTGACAATAAATCAGGAGAAAGGATCACATAGCTACTCATGAATCTACGCATATTCTTTAGATAAGTCATGGGCTAGTTTTGATAAAAATTTTGCTTCCTTAGCTTGTGTATCATCGAATACCGCCCTTTTATTTCGGCAGAAACTACTGGAAAAAACCCCTTCTCTAACCCGTAATTCCTTTAAAAATCTAATGCTTATGTCAATATGTTGATTTGCAAAATTTAATACCGGGAGCAACTTATGAAATAAGTCTCTGGCTAAATCATGGTTTCCCATATGGTATTGCTTATAAATTTTAGTGTATAAATGTTCCATTCCAGTTGGAATAAATGCATCTACTTGTCTATCTAACGCGTCTAAAAGTTGAGTAACGGCCCAGCCTCCACATACTTTTAAATGATTGTTAGTCATGCTCTTAACAGCTGAATATTTCGGTCCAGCTTTTTTTGTTTCTATTTTGAGCCAAGTTAATTTCTTGACCCTATTAAACATTGTTAAAATAGAATCCAAATCGAGTCCATCACCAGACCAATCTAAGTCCTGTACCATAATTATTTTTGGAGAATGTTGAGATAAATCTTTCAAGAATGCGATATTATCTGATAGTTTTGTATCGCTGTAAATTTGAACGCATATCCCAGTAGCTCCATGTGCTTTTGCCAGTTTACTAAGCTCCAAAGTAGATTCCGCATTAGTGCTCGTAACGCTAATAATTAAAGGCAGTGTACCGTTATTCTCGTTAGATACTACCTCGATAAAAGTACGTTTTTCTTTGTAACTCAGAGTTTCGTACTCTCCAGCTACTGCTAACCCAAGCATTCCGGCACATCCGCTATCGATTGTATGCTGTACTAATTTTCGAAGTGAAGGAATGTCTAGCGCACCGTCTTGAGTGAACGGAGTATTTAAGCTTGGTATAATGCCCTTGATGGCCTCAGTCTCCCATGATTTATGTTTCAATTAAATCTTACAATAGGTGAATTATTTAACTAACTATATAATTGATTAAATGATACTTTAGGTGTTTCTTCAATTAGCTTTACTTCACCTTTATATGGAGATCCATTTTTTCCACCATATTTCGTACATTTTTTTGATGCAATATTATTTGCAAATATACAAGCTTGACTTGGAGATTGATTGTGAGCTAGTGCTAAGGTAAATGCCCCGTGCCAAACATCACCAGCACCTAGTGTATCTACCGCAGTGACTTTTGGAGGTTTTAATTGAATTAGCTCTTTCCCATGTAAAAAGAAAACTCCCTTCTCACCGTCTGTTACACAAAACCAGTTATTTGAATAGTTTTGAGCTATTTTTAAACCTTGTAATATGGAAGAGCTATTGCTGAAACTCGATAAGCCTTGCCGTGAAAAAGCGATGTGGGATGCTAACTTTAAGGCAGTAGGACAGACGGGATTTTCACCATCCAAAACGCCTGGTTTTTTTCTCTTTCGAGCTTCTTTTAGTGTTAATAAAGTTGTATTCGGCAATCTGCCATCGGTTAAGTAAGCATGGAAGCTTTTTTCTTTCATTATCAGATTTGTAGAACAGTCTAAATCTGGAGATCTATAATTTATAATTTGTCTATCGCCCATTTTATTGATGGCAATTGAGGAATAGGAAGTTTTAAGTTTTGATTTTTTACAAATCGCATGAGTTTTGACTTTTTCTGTCTGAAGTTCTTCTAAGATGAGATCTCCAAAAGTATCTTGTCCGATTGTTGTGAGCAATGTAGCACTTCCTCCTAGCCGTGAGATGGCAATAGCACTATTCAATGCATTTCCTCCCCCGGTTATTAATGAATCTTTAGCTTTATATTTTCTGCCATCGACGGGAAATTCATCTAAATAATGAATGAGATCTATCGTTGCTAAACCAGATACTAGAATCTGCTTCATGAATACTCCGAGATAGGCCAATTAACACCGCTCAAACAAGCTTTATAAGAGGTATGTATAAAATTAACCTTCATATCCAAATTGCCTAGGAAGCCAAAGAACTAATTCGGGAAATATAACCATAATGAAAAGAGCAGCTATGAGTACCAGTAGAAATGGAATTACTTCTTTTATTATTTCACCTAATGGTATTCTCGATACAGCATTTATTACAAAAAGAAGGACTCCATAAGGCGGAGTAATCAAACCAATCATGCAGTTAACAACTGCTACTACGCCAAAATGCACAAAATCAATACCTAATTCCCGACATGCAGGTAAGAAAAGTGGAATAATAACTAGTATAAGGGTAGTTGCATCCAGTAAACATCCGAGTACCAGTATTAAGATATTTACGCCTATTAAGAATAGGAGTGGTGATACGTCCAGACCAACCAGATAACCAGCTATCATGTTTGGAATGTTTTCAGAAGCCACTATATAATTTAAGAGTAAGGCCCCTCCTATTACTAAACCCACTGCTGCAGATGAGCGGGCTGACTCAACTAAGATTCTATAAAAAGCCGAAAAAGATAAAGCCCTATAAAATATTGAAGCTAAAATAAGAGCATAAAACGCGGCCACAGCAGCCGCTTCAGTGGGAGTTGTAACACCTCCATAAATACCATAGAGTAGAATAGCTGGCATTAGTAAAGCTGGAAAAGCATTAATTGTTATACCAGGCAACTTATTAATGGGAATTGACTCCTCTGGCTGATAACCCCTCTTATGCGCTATAACACTATTCATTGCCATTAAGACCAAGCCCATCATTAGTCCCGGTATTATCCCGCCCAAGAAAAGATAACCAATCGAGCTATTTGAAACTAATGCATATAAGACCATGGGAATTGAAGGAGGTATTATTGGTCCGATTGTAGCGGAAGCAGCTGTTATGGCAGCTGCATAGCCTCGAGTGTAATGACCTGATCTTACCATCATATCAATAATAATTTTTCCAATACCAGCAGCATCTGCTACAGCCGAACCTGACATTCCTGAAAATATCAGGCTTGCGACTACATTAACATGTCCCAGTCCACCTCTAAATCGACCTACTACTGCAATACAAAACCTTAATAGACGATCGCTTATTGTTCCTGCATTCATTATGTTTGCTGCTACAATAAACAAAGGAACGGCCAACAATATAAAACTGCTATACATCCCATCCAGTACAATTTTCCCAGCCAGACCAATTCCCTGGCCTCCTACCCAAAGATAGGCACAAGAGCTGACTAAAATAGCGTACGCTATAGGAGTGCCTATTGCCGACAAACCAAAGAGAATTATGAGACACACTAGGAATTCATAAGTCATTCGTGTTCCGTTCAGGTAATCTTAAGTTGTCTTCAGCTGGTAAAAATAAATCCTCTTCGGCTCCATTTTTAAAGATATAGTGGGCTCTCCACAAATATCGTAATGCAACTGCTGTCGTAAAAATAAAGAATACTAGATATATATCTCTTACTCTAATCCAATCTCCAAAAACATTTGAAAGTGTTGCTGTTTTTTTTAGCCTGAGGATATAAAATTTGCTCCACGTTGGTTCAATTATCAGCAACAAACAAATAGATATTATAATAGCACTAAATATAGCAAACCACTTTCGCATCCGGGCAGAGGCATTTGTATATATAATATCAAAAATAACATGGTCACGATGACGAACAATGAGTCCGTTACCCCAAAATACTATCCAGATCCACATAAGAAGGCAAAAGTCCAAGGTCCAACCATAAAGTGTAGGCTCAAGTAAAGGTATAGCATCGGCTATCCATTCAGCTCTTGCTGAATAGCGAATAGTAACCTGAAGAATGAAGATGGCGAACATGGCGGCCATCATTGTGGCCGCCACAAATTCAAAAGCGTGATTAAGTCCTCTGAGAATAGGTTTCATCGGATTTCACGCTATCTTTAAAATTAATTACCTAATGAATTAATTTTGTCCAACACCCCGTCTGGCCATGGGTCAGAAGCATCTGTTTCAAGATACATTTTTTGTACATGACTACGGAAAGCTGCTAGATTTGGTTCATAAATTTCCAAACCTTTTTCTTTCAAGAATGACACTAAATCTTCTTCCTTTTGTAGTTGTATTTGACGAGCACTTTCGGCTGCATCGACAGCGGCTTTCTGAACTGTTGCTTGTTGAGCTGAAGAAAGTTTGTCCCATACAGATTTTGAAAAGGCAACATAGTTCAAATCTACTAAATGTGCCGTTAGCGCGATTTGACAGGTTACCTCATAAAATTTAGCATCTACTACTGTAGGTAGTGGATTATCTTGTCCATCTACTGATTTTGTAGATAGGGCGGTGTAAACCTCTGTAAAAGCCATGGGCGTTGGATTGGCTCCAAGTGCTTTTCCTAAAAATTGCCACGCATCAGTTCCGGGCATTCTAAGATTAATACCTGCTAAATCTGCAGGAGTCTGGACATTAACTTCATCCCGACACTGACGAAGATTAACATGCCGTCTCCCAAGATACATAATGCTTAAGAGTTTAACACCTAATTCACTTTCTGCTTTTGCTTTAAATGGATCCATCAATGAATCATTGAAAACCCTAACTTGGTGTGCAGCATCTTGATGAACGTATCCGGTTGCCAAGATAGAAAACTCAGGAAAGAATTGAGCTAACTCCTGTGCTGATGTAATAGACATTTCCAGGTCACCGGAAGCTATAGCTTCAAGTTCAGAGCCTTGTTTAATTAATGAACCATTGTAATGAGCTTCATATTTGGCAAAGCCTGCTACTGCAGGAGCAAAGATCTTTTCTAGAGCAATACTTCTCTGATCTGTTGCTGATGCTGGTGTGGACATTCTGAGCGTAACGGCATGTCCCATACTTAGGAGGCCACAAGTCACTATTAGCAACCCAGTTAATATCGCCTTAAGCGAACTATTTAATATTTTTTTATACATGATTTTCTCCTTTATGATTTAAGAATTGCAGATTTAGTCAAGAAGTTCAATGACTCCTCATAACTTTCCAACATACTCAGGTTTATAGAATTTTTTTTCAAGAAGAAGCGGGATGTCTGACTTAATTAAGAGAGTAATATTATAATAGTTTTGCTTAGGCATCTATTTTCATGACCTGCTTTAAGCCAGCAATTTGCCGCTTAGAGGCCTGAATTAGTGGTGGTCTAACGTTAAACCATATATCATTTTTAGTTTTTAAAGCTAAAATCGCTTTTACCCCTGGTGTCACAGGGAACTTCAATATTTCTTCAATTAAGGTATTGATTTCTGTATCTTTGAGACGGTCTTCTATCATTTTGACAATTTTTTGAGGAAAAATATTTGATAATCCACAAATTGATCCAGAAGCTCCTAGGGACATAGAATCAGCTATCAATCTTTCGTCACCTATTGCTACCATCAATCCTTTATTCTCTAGATAAATTTTTGCTCTTTCCATATCGCCTGAACTGTCCTTAATTCCGTATATAAGTTCGCTATCAAACTTTTGTCGGAGTTCAGAGATTAAATCATTTTCTATTGTGACTCCGGTCATTTGGGGAATATTATAAAGAATAAACTGGTTATTAGCCTCTAACTGGGTAGAGAAGATATCTGAGAACCATTCTTTTAGACCCAAACTACAGGGGGTTCCAAAGAAATATGGTGGAGCTAACAAAAATTTACTAATGCCTAGATCGTTGTACGCTGAGATCTCAATTTTTACATCTGTAGTATTTGAACGTATGATAGTTACAATTGCGTCATCAGGATTAAGGTACTTTGGGCATAAATAAGACAAGACTTTAAGTTTTTCGTCCAACCCAATTGATGGTCCCTCCCCTGTAGTGCCAAAGAAGGTAATGGAGTTAATGGCATTATCGATTAATGTAACGACATGCTGTCTGAAAGTTTCTAAATCAATTTCACCTAGCCTAGTGAATGGAGTTGTGGTGGCAACTGATAAGCCAAACAATTGAGTACTCCTTAGAAGATTATTATTCAGATCTAAGTGTAATTGAATGCTTTCTAAGCAATCCAGTCAACCGATTCTTAGTCAATATATAAATAAAAGAGAATTCTTTGATTAGATTGTTAGTTCTGCCTTGAATGATAAATGTTTTTACAAGAAACTAGATTTCTATACATGAGTTTGGAGTGAAAAAACTGTCGCTTTTGCTTTTATGATCAACGAGAGGATAATAAATATTGCTCAATTACAAGTTCGTACCTGACAATTATTCCCCCAACCTACCGGATTCAATCTACTTAGGGGATGTAGCAGGGATTGCAATTGATAAGAGTGACAATGTGTATCTATTTAATAGAAGTGATAACCCTGTAATGGTGTTGGACGCGAGTGGGGATTTATTACGCACTTGGGGGCATGGTTTATTCAAAAATCCTCACGGAGCTCATATTGGGTCTGATGATTGTATTTATCTAACAGACAATGGGGATCATACCCTAAGAAAATTTACCCTAGATGGTAGGTTATTATTGGAAATTGGTATTCCTGGTCGATCATCAGGCTTCATGAGTGGTTTACCCTTTTGTCATTGCACGCACTCTACTCTTTCTCCTGATGGCAATATTGTTGTTTCTGATGGGTATGGGAATGCAGCCATTCATGAGTTTGATCCAAATGGGAAATACATCAAATCTTGGGGAGAACCAGGCACAGGTTCAGGTCAATTTAACCTTCCCCACAATATTTGTTGCGACCCAGATGGCTGGATTTATGTGGCCGATAGAGAGAACTCAAGAATACAAATATTTGACCGCAAAGGCAATTATGAGAAACAATTAGGCAATATTCATAGACCAAGTGGGCTTGCTATAACTCCTGGAAGTAATCCAGATTTGATCGTAGGGGAACTGCTTTCCTACTTGGAGGTGAATAAACACTTCCCCAATTTAGGCCCCTTTCTTAGTATTATTAATTGCCAGAATGAAGTCTTATTCCGCCTTGGAGATAAAGAGCAACCAGGACTTCTGCCTGGTCAATTCGTTTCACCGCACTCTATTGCATATGACTCTCAAGGGAATGTATATGTAGGGGATGTAGTGGAAACTGATTGGAAACAGGTTTTTGGAAATTTGAAAAAACCAAAGACTATTCGTAGGTTTCAGAGGTTTAAATGTTCTGGCGACTGGCCCAATAAATAATATTTGCCGCGGAAATCCTTTAAATGTTGTGGTTTTAATTGCTACAGAAAGATTTTTTTCTTCCCTTGAAAAAAATTCCTGTTATCATTTATTTTTTTAAAAAGTTATATTAAGTATGAGAATAATTTTAATTATACTTATAATTGGTTTAAGCATTACTCAGGGTTGTAGTAAGATAAAAAATGATGCCTCAATGATGCTTTGCACTAGCTTAGAAACTAATCCCAATTTTTGCACTGAAACCGTATCTGAAAACTATTGAATGATACGTAAGGATCGCTCAGCGATCAGTTTTGTTAATAAAAATTAAACCTAAAACTACCATAGATGCTGCTAAAAGAAAGACAGTATTTAGAGTATCGTCCAAAATAAGCCAGCCGAAAAAAATCGTGAAGATAGGCGTTAAAAAGGAAAAACTAGCGACACCAGAAGCTGGGTAAATGCTCAAAAGCCATAACCAAAATAAAAACCCCCCTGCTACAACAATGACGGATTGAAATAGTAGTCCCAAAAAATGTATCATTTCAAAATCTCGAATTGGATCCCCCAATATTAGGGAGAACAAGATCAAAACTGGACCTGAAACCATTACCATCCAAATTAACTGCATTTCCGGATTCACTTGGTTAAACTTAGTTCCTTTAGCCAAAAGTATTAATAATGCCCAAGTGAATGCAGCTAAAATAGCAAAAAAATCCCCTAAAAAAAGATCATTCTCAAATGAGAAGTCAGTCATACTAACCGATAACGACAGTGTGACACCAGTAAACGCACAAATTAAACCAAATAATTTCAGAATGGTTAGTCGCTCATTCGGAACAAAAAAATGAGCTAGGATGGCCAACCACACCGGCATGGAATAAAAAATAATTGAATTTCGAGAGACGCTGGTAAAGTCCAACGCTAAGAATAAAAAGAGAAACTCTAGAGCGAACACCAAGCCTGCCAAACATGAGATGAGAATTAAATTCTTTTTAAAAACAATAGTTTTATTGAATAATCTCATCCATATTATTAAGAAAAAGAATGCAATTACTGATCTCGCACCTGCAAAGAACACTGGATTTAAACCAGTATTTACAACTTTAATTACTATATGGTTTATAGCTAAAAGTACGGAAAATAAAATTAAAGCACATGCCCCAAATAAATCGATACGGGTTTTTTTATTCATGGTTTAAATAAATCCTGTAAAATGAAGCTATTTGTTTTAACAGTTTAGGCTATGAAAATTAATCTTTATGTCGTTAAATATTGCAATGAATGACCAAGAAAATAAAATTAAATAATCGATTTGAACATATGACTTATATTAAGGTTTTTGCTTTATGCCTATTTTTCTTTGTAGTGAATTTGGTTGCCGCAGAAGAACAGTCAATTAAATCTACTACTTTTTCCTGTGACACCCTGAGGCATTTGCAAGTATTGCGAACTGTGACTACTTCATTTGATCAATTTAATTTTGAGGTCATAGTAAAAAAAGAAACTGTTATTTTAACTGATCGTTTTGCTTATGGCTCATCAAATTTAGAATTTTTAGAGAAGACTGATGATTATAATTGGGTAGCGACAGATAATCAAACCAGGCTTAAAAAGGAAGGCAGGTATTTATATATTTCAAGGCTAGACGGGGTGGGAGTGAAAGCAATAAGTGCCTTTTGCACAGAGAAGAAATTTGAATAGTTGAATAGAGCAATTGTGAATGGATTGGTTTCAACCTTTAAACAATTACTGTGAAAGACAGTTTGCTGGTTTTTGGGGCGAACCAGTTAATGCGTTAACAAATTTAACATTTATTATTTTGGGAATGGCGCTTGCGCTCAAAACAAAAACGAATAAATTTTGTTTTTATCTTTCCATGCAAATAATTTTTATTGGAATAGCCTCCTTGATTTTCCATACTTTTGCCAACAGTTTGGGAGCTTTATTAGATGTCTTATCCATAATTGTTTTTGGCACCACATACATTTTTGCTGTGAATTTATGTTTTTTGAATGCGGGATATTTTTTGTCTTTTTTTATAGCCATCCTTTTAGTGCCATTTAGCTTTGTAGTTTCCTTTCTAACGGTGGCGGTTTTTGGTGATTTAAATGGATCTTCTTGGTATATTTCATTTGTTATCCTATTCTTAATCTATGCCTTTTTACTGAGAGAAATATCTTTTCAATTTAGTCGTGTACTGATTTATTCTACTCTTTTTTTACTAATTTCTATCATTTTTAGGTCAATAGATCAGGCTTTTTGCAACATTATTCCCATTGGAACTCATTTTATCTGGCACATTATGAATGGGATTTTACTCAGCTTATTAGTATGGAGTTTTTATCGATTATCTGACCCTAATTTGGAAATTTAGTTAATTTTAAATTGTAAACCCATCTTACATATCTAAAACGAACTCCGTATGATTAAGTATTTAATCCAGAAAAACCCAAATGAATGCCAATGAGTAACATAACGATACCTAAAAAAATATTTACTTTTTTCCATATTAAAGGACTCTTTAGCTTCTTTCCAATTTTATTTCCGATATAACCAAGGAGGAAAAAGAAGAGGAAGCTGGCGCTCATTGCACCTACTACAAAGAAGATTTGTCTTTTTACCTCAATGGTATTGGCGATACTCCCAATTAGAAAAACCGTATCTAGGTATACGTGCGGATTTAACCAGGTTATCCCTGCAACAGTAATTAAAGTTTTCGATAGCCCTCTCTCCATACTGGTTTTTTCCATCATGTTTAACGAAGTAGAACTTTTGGGCCGAATTCCTTCTCGAATTTTCATGATTCCATAAATAGAAATCCACAGAGATCCAGCAAAAAGCAAAATTGTCCGCAAATGCTCATTTTCATTTAAGATTAGAAACATTCCTGAATAACCAAGGAAAATTAAAAGAGCATCTGATAATGAACAAAACAGACAAACTAAAAATACATGTCTTCCAATTAAACCTTGGTGAAAAACAAATAGATTTTGTGCTCCTATAGCGATTATTAATGAAAAACCTAGAAACAGTCCCTCAATATAGATTAAGAAATTAGCCAGTAATCTGCTCCATATGTAAAATGAATAGTTGTTATAAATTTAATGTTTCAACAATGAATATAGTCTTAAATTATTTACCTTATTGAGAACGGCAAGAGCCATTATAATTCTTTTTAAACTCATTAACCTAGCAGGATTTAAAAGTTAAATCTTGATCTAATGCTTATATAAAACGTTGAAGATATTACAATAATAGTTCCTAGCATAAAATTCCAACCAAGGCTTTCATTAAAAAAGTATATGGCTATTGAAAACGAAATGGGTATTGCAAGGTATTGTAGTGGTGCTAGCACAATTGCAGGAGCTAATGAGCGACTGAATGCTAGCAAAAATTGTTGAAAACTTGATAATATGCCACATGATATCAAGATTAACCAAACATTGATATGATCTGGCAATGGGTCATTCATGACTAGAAATAGGCTAGAAAAAAATATTGTTCCAGCAGTGTTATACCAAAGTGCCGTACTTATCGGCTCGTCAGTATCACCTAATTTTCGTAAGAAAATGTTTAAGAGTGCTGAAAAAAAAGCCGAATTTAATCCCCAGAATATTCCAAAGTTAAACCAACCATTGTGACTAGGGTTAATTATAATGATTGTGCCAATTAAACCTGCCGTGACAGCTATCCAACGCCTTAAACCTACTTTTTCAGAAAGCATCATCGGAGCAAGCATAGTAATAAATATTGTTACTAATTGACCAAGAGCTATGGTCTTCCCTATTCCAATCAATGCTATAGCAATAAAATACGAAGAAAGCCCTGTTATGCCTACAACTGTTCTTGCGGCAAGGGTTACCTTTTTATTTACTTGAAAGAGACTTTTCCCACGCTTAATTACACCAATAACAATCAATAATGGCATGGAAAAAACGTATCTAAAGAAGAGAATGGTTGTCACACTAATCTCTGGAGAAACGTACCTAACGATAGTTGCAATGGCCGTTAAAGTTAATATTTCTAGGATGCAGGTTGCAACTCCTAAAGGTACCTTATCTTTTGTGGAATTAGATGACATACAAGAATTATCTACGTAATTTATAACAAGCTATTACCAAATAAAATTAGCCACGATACAGATCATTCTGGTTTGATGGTAGGAAAAATTACAAGTTATTATTAATTTAGATCTATTTGATAGGCTTTTAGTTTTCGAAGTTCTATTATATCCAAAGCTTTTATGTTTGTAGAAAGTAATTTAACCTTTGGAGCACAGCCAGCTAATTCAGCTTCCAGCCACCTTGCAGCACACAAACACCAGCTATCACCTGGTTTTAATCCTTCAAAATGATATTCTGGTCTGGGAGTACTCAAATCATTTCCTTTTTCTTTAGAAAAATCTAGGAACGATTCAGTGACTTGAACACAAACGGTGTGACTGCCGATATCAGAATCATTTGTATTACAGCATCCATCTCTAAAAAAACCGGTTTTTGGATTTAAACTGCAACTTTCGAGATCAGTCCCGAGAACATTTTGTTGTTTCATTTTTGCCCTTGTTTCAGCATCAGTTGTTAAATTTATAAATTTCTTCAGTTTTTGAGGAGAGTATAAAGTCGTTTATATGAAGAGATTTAATTTTATGACTCCACCATAGTACTGTAACCTTACCGTACTCTAACAAAATGCTAGGATGATGTCCTTCCTTTTCGGCTAAATCTCCAATTAGATTGGCAAATTTTTGGGCATCTGCAAAGTTTCTAAATGTATATTCCCGTTTCAATTGTGGGAAATCAACCTCAGTTGATAGATTCCAATCTTGGTGAGTCCGCAAGAACTCTTCGATCTCTCGAGTGGTAGCAGCTGTAGCGTCTGCCGAGCATGCTTGACATATTTTGGAGGCGTAATTAACCATCGGCGTTACCTTGACTTTATGTATTATTAAGATTCATCATATATTTATTATTATATTTGTTGTGACTCTCATTTGTTTCAACATAATACAACCCTATCATTTCTTTTGTTAGGCACCTATATTTATTTCTAAATATAGTTAGTAGTGATACGTACCTAGTTTGTTGTAGAACGAAATCAAATATTGAGAAATATAGTATAACGATAATGAGCAAGCTTTCAAAGCCATTTCAAAGCATATTTTAAAGAGAAAATCCTCCAGTTATTATCTATCTTCCTAATTTAAAAGGTTAGTTGACAGACTAGGAGTTGGTCATAATGAAAATTTTTTGGATTATTATGGTAATGAAATATTGCCTTAAATGGTTTAATTTAGGTAAATTGCAACAAAAACTAACGGGGAGATTAGCATTAACAACCCTCTATTGAGCGAGTGGAACAAAGGAATAACTTTACCACCATACAAAGACATAAAAGACCTTCATTTTGAAGGGGCCATTAATACAGCCATGTCTATTCAAAATTTAAAAATCAACGAGATCTGTAATCAAACTACTTCAGCAACTTTTTCTAATACTGTCATTCCTCTTCTAAACTCAGGAAATAAACTGAGGGAAATTCTTTCAATTTTCTATTTGCTTTGCGCTACAGATTCTAATGATGTAAGAGAAAAAATACGCATAAAAGTAGCTCCTAAAACCGCTTCCCATTATTCCAAAATATACCAAAATAAAAAAATGTTCCAACGTATTTCAACCATTTGGAAAATTAGACAGGATCTTGGACTATCCACTGAAGAGGTTCGGGTATTATTTCTTTTGAGACGATTATTTTTAAGATCGGGTGTTGATTTAAAAATTGATCAAAAAAATAGATTTCACAATATAATCAAAGAATTAGCATCCCTAGGAACTCAATTTTCTCAAAACATCCTTAAGGATGAAAAGAAATGGTTCTTACAGTTAAATGAGGAAGACGTTTTTGATCTTCCTAAGTTTCTCATTTCAGATCTGGAGGGGAAAGCTATTGAACTGGGATTAAAAGGCTATTGCATGAATTTAACTGAGTCACTAATTATACCTTTTCTTAAGTTTTCATCAAATAGGCGGTTACGAAAAATTGTTTTGAGGGCATGGAAAAGCCGTGGTCTTTCAGGCAAAGAAACTAATAACTCAACTATTATGGTGAAAACTATCAAGCTTAGATTGGAGATGGCTAAGTTGCTGGGTTTTGAAACATACGCTGATTATCGTTTAGAAACAGAAATGGCTAAAAATTCTAAAGCAGTAAAAGATCTATTAATGAATATATGGACTGCCACTCAGAAAAAAATTTCTTATGAGGCACAAGAGCTAACTAAGTTATTGAATGAAGAAGGCTTTAAAGGACAATTAGAACCGTGGGATTGGAGATATTATGCAGAAATAAAACGCTCCCAAAAATTTAAATTTAGTGAAGAGGACCTCAAGGGATTTTTTCAATTAGATAACTTGATGAATGCAATGTTCCATACTGTCGCTCGTTTATTTGGTTTGGAGGCTAAACCCAAATTACTGCATTCTTATCATCCAGATTGCAAGATTTTTTCAATTGAAAGGAATGGTACTCATTTGGGTTTGTTCATTGGGGATTATTTTGCAAGGAATGGCAAGAGATCTGGAGCCTGGTGCTCTACTCTAAGAAATCAAAGCATGATAAATGGCCTTAGAGTAAGTCCAATAGTCGTTAATGTTTGCAATTTTACCAAACCCCGGCAAGGTTTTCCTTGTCTTTTATCATATGATGAAGCCAAAACATTATTTCATGAATTTGGTCATGCTCTTCATCAGCTATTATCAAATGTAGAATTTGAGATGATATCTGGCACTTCTGTTTCTAGAGATTTTGTAGAATTACCAAGTCAGTGGTTTGAACATTGGTTAGATAGCGAAGAGATTTTAAGTAACTATGCTATCAACGTAGACAATGAAAGCCCCATTCCAAAAGAGTTAATAAATAACTTGGTGTCTAGTAAATCATTTAATTCTGGCTTTGATACCGCAGAATATTTGTCTTCTGCTTTAGTTGATATTGAAATGCATTCTGACAACTTGTGTGTTGATCCGTTAAAAAAACAAAAAGAAGTTCTAAAAAAAATTGGCTTACACCATGCCATTTTACCAAGACACAATGTAGAGCATTTTGCTCACATTTTTAGTGGAGACGGGTATGCCTCTGCCTATTATAGTTATATCTGGTCTGAAATGATGGACGAAGATGCTTTTTTGGCATTCGAAGAATCGGGAAATATTTTTAACCCAATAGTTGCGGAGAGGTTTGAGAAGAACATCCTAGCTCGGGGAGGTTCTGAAGAGCCTGAAAGGCTATACAAAGCATTCAGGGGGAAGCTCCCATCAATTAAAGCTTTAATTAAAAGTAGGAACTTAGAAGCTTTTACATAAGGACTTTGAAACTTAAATCTAGAAGAGAGCCTTCTTTAACATTTTTTAATAAAAAAAGCTCAATGTCTAGAAAAAGATGTCAATTCTTGGCTTTACAAGGATTTTTATGTACTCACTTAAATTATGCAATAATACAATTTACTGTAACGAGCGACATTCGAGATAATCCAGACTTATGAAAAAAAACCTTTCAGTAGAAACCTACTTAATCATATGACATTATTTCGCTCCTTATCTCCCTTACAACAAAGTGGTATTCTGTTAACTTCAGGATTATCAATTTTCGGTTTTGCAGACAACTTAACAATACTCGTTTCCGATCAAGTGAGTGTGGGGCAATTTCATTTTTCCCGCTCACTTTGTGCTATTTTTATTGTTTTAGTTTTTGCTTTATTTAGTGGAGCTAAGATTTTCCCCAAAAACTGGAAGGCAGTTTTTGCTCGAGCTTTTTTTAATGTTGTAGCTATGCTGTTATATTTTGGTGTAATTCCTATGATGCCAATTGCAGAAGCTGGAGCTGGACTTTTTACCTCGCCGGTGTTCATACTTCTTTTTTCTTACATTCTTTTTAGAGAGAATATTAGCAAAAGACAGATATTTTCATTTCTTCTGGGATTATTGGGAGTGTCCCTAATTTTGGGAAACGATTACACAAAGATCTCAATCTATCATATTTTTCCAGTTTTAGCAGGGGCAAGTTACGCTATGGGAGCCATTGTCACCAACAAATATCTAAAAGATGAAGATCCTGTAGCTATCTTATTGTCTTTTTTATTTTCTATAGGAGTCGTAGGGTTACTTCTGACAGTTTTCTTCACCGTATATCCAGTGGAAAAAACTTATCTAATCGAAGCTCCATTCATTTTTAGCCCTTGGAGTAATCCAGGTTATTTTTTCTGGGCAGTAATGATTTTTCTGGGTTTCACCTCCTCTCTAGCGATTTATTTAATGATCAAGGCATATCAGATTTCAAGACCAAGTTACGCCGCAATCTATGAATATACCTATCTAATTTCAGCAGGTTTTTTCAGTTGGCTTTTTTGGGGTTCAGTTCCTACCTTTGCAAGCTTTTGCGGAATAATTGCTATCGTTTTAGCAGGTATAAATATTATTATTGCAAAAGGAACTCAAGATTGAGGTCAAAAAATTTTGAATGTTTTTCTAATTGTTTATGTTAAGATCTATTACCAGAAGAGTTTTGACAAGAAAGTTAAATTATATGAATGAATCGAAATTGATGAGTTATATTACTTCAGATTTTACGACTAATAGTGATATGAAAGTTGGGGCAGAAGAATGGCAATCCATTATTCAAGAAATGTTACCTAGATTTAAAAAAGCTGGTGCCATCAGACAAACTGTCAGCCAAATTTGGAATAAAGAAGGCGTTTTTAGGTTAGGTAATATGTGGGAATATAAAGATGAAAAAGCATTTATAGAGTGTCAGAAATTATTTAGAGAAGCTGAAATGAAATTTGATCAAAAAGCAAAGATTACAGTTAAGAACTTCTCAAATCGTGGAATAATCCTCTATGATGTAGTTCTATAATGTCATTTTACCTAATTAGACCTGTATTGGCTGTATTCTACAGCCGTTAATTCATGGTACTTTACGTTTGGATAGTTAATCTTAATCGGTTTTGGATCAACGATTTCAATAGGAATTCGATTAGTCATAGCAATTTCTAAGGCTATATTTGTTATATTGACACTAAATGATGTTCCAATAAAAACCATTTTTTTAGCAACTTCCATCCAATGCATTGCTTCATTTATACGGTAGTTGTCATTGTAATATTCATCAAAGAGCAGCACGAAAGGTTTTAATGATACACCTTTTTTTGGTGTGAATGCACCATCGCTGGCATTTTTTGAAATATTACACTTTTTTAAAAGAGCCTTTCTGAGGGAAGGTTCATCAACATTTCCTGGGTGTTCTATTATATCCTTCCATGATGCATCAAAGGGTTTTTGAATTCTGTCTTGGTTATCATAAACTACTAATTTATCTAACCTGCCATGTATTGGGATATAGTTGGGATTACCGGCTCTACCATCTAACCCATCTATATTTTGAGTGATCAAGAGTTTATCAGACAGCCAGAAATGAGCACGGTTGGGTTTCACCTCTAGTAAACTTGCAAACCTTTTAAAGTACCATGAAAGAAATTCAGCAGGATTATTCTTGTACATTGATCTAGTAGCCATTTCCTGGGGCGTGTAATTTCTGCTCCCTACAGTCCACAACCCATCATCGCCTCTAAAGGTAGGAATACCACTTTCTGCACTTACACCAGCTCCTGTAATAAATAATTCTTTCTTCATTCTCCTACCCTTCTGTTAGTTTAAAGCTATTTGTGACAAATAATCACAAATGATTGGATTAACTACTTCTGGAGAATTGACGGGGGCCATATGGCCTCCTTTAGGCAATTGTACTTCTGTTAATTCGGGTAGTTCCGTCGCCAGAAGCCTTGCAATTTCTTTAGATACTAGATTGGTATCCTTTGTCGAAATTAATAATATTTTTTCTTGAATATTAAAAAAATCTTCAATTTTCATTTGTTCAGAAAAAATAGCCTCTGCTTCGTGGTAGATATTTGGAATCACACCTAAAAATGCCTTTTGCTGTTTTATACTCATGGCTTGCCAGGCATGATCTCCAATCCAGAAACTTAAGAATATTTTTGAAAAACCTTCCCAATCTTCTTTTTCTTTATGTAATTTCAACAAATCACCAAATTTTCTAGATTCACTATATGCTATGGGTTGCTTTAATTGGCTGAACAAAAAAAAAGGATTTGGTTCAAGTAGTATAAGGGTTTTCAGTTGATCATGATATTTGAGAGCAGCTCGCATAGCTACCGATCCTCCAAATGAGTGACCAATAAAAGAAATAGGTTCAGTAAACCTATCAAGTAAAGGCTTGAATAAGTTGACCTGATCTAGAAGGGATTGAGGACCATCGTTTGCTGCCCATTTAGAGGACTGACCATATCCAAACAAATTGACAGCTAAAAGGGTATACTGATCCTTCAGCGCTTCAATCAGAAACTTCCATTGTTTTAGTGAACTTGCCGTCGAATGTATTAGGACAATTGGTGGTCCGGACCCTATATTTTCGTATTCCAAGGTTTTTTTTCCAGAAGATAGTATCATATTTTTCCTTATCTATTTCTTAAAGCTTTTACCAACCCAATCCTAGTATCAAAAGACATCGATTTTACGGTCCAAATATTTAGGTTTTGTTTTGACTTTTCATAAGTCAGATTGAAAGAATAATTAGTTTTTTTATATTTATTTGGATCAAAACCTTTTAAGAATTTGAATTGGCCTTGGCAATGAATCAGATCATCTGTTTCCTTCTTATTTTGGAAATGAACTGAGATTACAGATTGCCCTTCGGAAACTAGTTTTTTTCCTCTGCAAAGTTGATTGAATGTTCTGTTTTTCAACATCCAAAAAGTAACTGTTAAAGGGTCTATTACTCCCTTTAGCGTAAAAGGATCAATTGCATAAAGATTCTTTCTTGCTTTGGGCAAAACTTCATAATAGATAATTTTATTATCTTTATACCGTATCTTTGACTGTTTTTTATTAATTAGACTTTGCCATTTAGATAAAACTTCTAACGGCCTAAAGTCTAAATTATCGTTTGTTCCAATTTTACCATGAGCTCCACTGACAATTCGAATTCTTGTAAATGCTCCTAAAATTCCACTACTTTCAAATACAGAGGAAATTCTATACGTTCGTGGGTCGTTTTTTGCTGTCATTTGAAAGGACGCAAAAGTTATTCCTTTGGTTGATAATTTAAATGAAAATTCCTCTGCTAAAAAAGCCCCACTGGAGAGGAAATAGAGAAGTCCTGCTTGAAAATATACTTTTAATATATCACTAATTAATAGTCTGAGTTTAATATATCGACACATTAGACTTCATTTTCGATGATATCGTGAATGGCTAGTCCCCACAGTTTATAAAATTTCTCGCTAGGGTGAAACCCATCAGAAGCCAACATTTCCTCCCCAAAAGTTAAGTTGATTAACAGATAGGTACTATTGGGATCTTTATTGCAAATTTCACTTAAGCTCACATTAAATAAATTAACTTTAAGTGCCAGTATTCGCTTTAAAGGATTAGGAATAATTTTAAATTTTCCTACTGGTGGCATTGGGCAGAATATAAAACGTGTTGTCTTGAATTTATTTTGCACCAATATTTTTAGTGTGTTTAATTCTTTTAACCACCGTTCTCTTGATACACCCGATGTTATATCATTCATCCCTATTGAAATAATTACCAAATTAAATAAAGAAACAGGCTCCTCTTCAATTAACCTAATTAGATCCGAAGTTTTTAACCCAGATTTTGCAATTATTTTCCAGTTGCATTCATAGTTTCTACTTAAAGCTTTAATTAAATAACCTGCCAGAGATTTAGACATTGATTTGACCCCGACGCCACATGCTGACGAATCTCCAATTATTAAAATACTTAATTTTTGTCCGACCCCCATGCTGCCAGATCTTGGACCCTGAGCCTCTGGGAGTTCTACAATATTTTTTCTTAATTTCTTTCCTTGCCATTTCAAAATTGGCAACAAAACTGTTTGTATTATTTCGAAGAATAATGAATAAAATCTCATATTACTATTTACAACAAATCTGGTCAGTTATTGCTCTTATAGATTAGCTATGAATTAGATGTTTGATATTTTTTAATCAAAATGATTTTGCTGAAATACCTTTTCCTGGCTATAAAAATGAACTATTGAACAATTTAATTACTTTTAACTAGTACAGCAAATAAAAATGCAGATATTGTCGAAGCCTAATGGGATTTTCTAGAAAAGAATATGACTATATAATTGTTGGGGCTGGTTCCGCAGGATGTGTTTTAGCTAGCAAATTAAGTAAAGACCGTTGCAATCGGGTTTTACTACTAGAATCTGGTCCTGCAAATAATAATTTGATGATCCATATTCCTGCTGGGGTATATAAAGCTTACTTAAATCCTGCACTCAATTGGAACTATGATAGCTCGACTGAACCTGGCTTACAAGGAAGGCAAGTCTTTACCCCTAGAGGTAAAGTTTTGGGTGGATCGTCATCCATCAATTCGATGGTTTACATGCGAGGTCATCCATTAGATTATGATGGTTGGGCAAGTGAGTTAAATTTGCCAACTTGGTCCTATGAAAAGTGTTTGCCTTACTTCAAAGCTGGAGAAACTTATTCTGAGGGAGAGGATCCCTGGAGGGGGGGAAGCGGCCCCTTGCATGTCAGCAGTGGATCTCTCCAATCTCCGTTATTTGATGCTTTTCTTGAAGCAGGAGAAACATCTGGTCAGGGTAGATCAGATGATTTAAATGGTTACAATCCAAATGGTGTTTCGAGGTTAGATGCTACACGGTATAAAGGCAGAAGATGTAGTGCAGCGGATGCACATCTTTCAAAGACAAAAAATAGGGAGAATTTAGATATAGTGACAGGAGCAACTGTCATGAAGATAAACCTTCATTTAAATAAAGCCCGGTCAATAAATGTGTTGTATCAAAATAGTTTTGAAACATTATATTCATCTAAAGAAATTATCTTATCATGTGGAGCCATTAATACCCCCAAGCTTTTGATGTTATCGGGTATAGGACCTGCTAACCACTTGAAAGAAAATGATATTGTTCCAATAGTTAACCTGCCTGGGGTGGGAAAAAATTTACAAGACCATGCTACCATTATACTCCA
Source organism: uncultured Alphaproteobacteria bacterium (assembly GCA_902599445.1). Taxonomy (GTDB): domain Bacteria; phylum Pseudomonadota; class Alphaproteobacteria; order Rhodobacterales; family Rhodobacteraceae; genus CACIIZ01. Next base: position 8,885 of record CACKFK010000007.1, on the reverse strand, counting down.
GTATGATTGTAAGAAATACCTACCAATACACGGGATGAATAATAACTTAAAAAAACTGGCTACTGGTGTGCAATGGTTGACAAGTCAAACAGGTCTTGCATGCACAAATGTATGGGAGGCTGGTGGCCTAATTAAGAGTAATGAAGAAGTTAACTATCCAAATATACAATATCATTTTGGCCCTGTTGGTTTTGAGATCATTAATAAATCAATTAGAGTAAAGCAAGGTTTTGTCCTTCATATCGATCAATTGAGACCAAAAAGTAGAGGCTATCTAAAGCTAAATAAAGAAAATATTTTTGGAAAGCCAAAACTATTTTTTAATTACATGACAGATATAAATGACATCAAAGAAATGTCTGAAGGTATTGAAAAAGCAAGAGATATTGTGAGACAGAAATCATTTGATGAGTTCAGAGGTGATGAAACAACTGGGATAGCTGAAGGTATTGATAAAAATAATATGAATGAATTGATCACAGGTTTGACAGAAACAGATTATCACCCTTGTGGGACCTGCAAAATGGATAATTCCAACGAGGGTGTGGTTAATGAAAAGCTACAAGTACACGGAATTGAAAATTTACGTGTCATTGATGGTTCGATCATTCCTAGAATAATAAGTGCTAATCTAAATGCCCCTATACAAATGATTGCACACAGAGCAGCTGATTATATTCTTGATAAACCTCAATTGAGCCCAATCAAAGCCCAATTTTCATTCGAAAAGAGCTGAATTCTTTTCTTACTTTGGTATTAATATATTTAAGGGTTTTTCCCCAACAGAAATTTTTACAGGTAAATTTCCTAGGTACTCTCCATCACCGTAAACAAGTGGCGCCCAAAATGTTTTCTCTTTTGTATTAATATAAATATCATTTAAATGTAAGTTAGTTACTTTTTTATGATTAAGATGGTTTCCAGAAAACACCTTTTTCAATAAACCTATTGCTTCTATTCTTGAGACCTTACCCGCATAAAGAAGGTTTAATTTACCTTTTTCCTTGCCAGCTTCTGGTGCGATAAACATACCACCACCAGCAAACGGTGTGGAGGCAGCGACGATTATAACTAAAGGTTCATGAAGTACTTTTTTTCCCGATAATTTTATCTCATAGTGATGAGTTTTAAGGTTTGTAAAACATGCTAAAGCAGAGACAGCATATAATAAACCACCTTGTAAGAGTGGTATTTTTGATGCTCTAAAAGCCGCTTCACTAAGCAGCCCTACTCCTGCTGATGTTAAACATATTTTATCAAAATCCTTAAAAGCAAGAACTAGATAACGACTTTTCATCACCTTAGGTTCCTCTAATACTCTTTTAAGATCTTCTGGGAGTAGAATGCCAATTGATTTTGCAAAGTCATTACCTCTACCTAGGGGTAAAATAGACATGGTGCCATTATATTTTATTGCTTGGTTGGCAATCAAATTTACTACCCCATCGCCACCGCAGGCTATTACCAAACGGTTTTCTTTGAATGCAATCTGACTAAGGTTTTCCGTTTCAGTGGGACTTTTGGGAAAGCAGACATCAAATTGTTGATCCGAACAACAATAATTAATTTGATTTAATTTCTCTTTAGTGGTTAGTTTTCCAGCTTTAGAATTAACTATAAACAGTGGGTTCCTGAAGTTTTTTCTATTATGATTCATTTCTTATTTTGCAGTTTGATTCTTTAAATCAAATTCCTTGAAATAATAAATCTATTAAGGTTCTTCAGTTGCAAGTAAAAAACCATCATCCCATATCTCTGTTAAGTATAGTTCCCCTGATTGAGAAAATGTCTTCCACGACCCAATTTTTTTACCATTGCTGTAAGTGCCTTCTTTTCTAATGTTTCCGTTTGGATAAAACATTTTCCAGTTGCCCTCTTCTTTACCATTGTTCCAATTTTCAAAGTTTCCTAAAATGCCATCCGGATAATAAAATTTAAAGTTACCATGCTTAATATTATTTTTAAAAGATTCTTGTACCCATATTTTCCCCGAATCATGGAATCTTTCCCAAATGCCATTCTTTTTACCATATAAAAAATGACCTTTTTCCATGAGTGTTCCATCAATTGAAAAGATCTTCCAAAATCCATTCTTTTTGTTCTTAACATAGTTCCCTGACCTCCATTTAATGCCATTAATATGGTACTTAACCCACTCACCATGTTTTTTACCATCTTGAAAATTCTCAATTAATCTAAGTTGCCCATTTTCCTCAAAATGCATCCATTCACCATGAAGTTTTCCAGCCTTGAGAAACCCTTTGTGCTTAATTTCATTGTTTTTGTAATAATTCTCAATTATCCCAGAAAAAGGAACTCCACCTTTTAAATTATAATATATGCCATCTTCTTCATGAAGCTCGTCAATAAGAATGGTGGAGTGAAAAATTTCCCCATATGACGTTGGCGTTAGGAGAAAAAGCAACACAAACTGAATTACAAGTACATACTTAAAGTTAACTGAAAAATTCAAACCCCAAACTAACCTCTCTTAAAGAATTGGTAGCATTATACATATATGGCTTTAATTATGGGTCTCATTAAAGAATTAATCAATATTTTTGCTAGTACTAAATAAGATGGTCACGCATCCTAACTCCGAGAGTATCAAATTCATTTTATTCTAACTAAAATCGAGTTAGTGTTGGTTCATCGGTTCATCACTTATAACTTTCTGAGATTTATATATGGAAAAACTAAATAAGATTACGCGTATAAAAATTTATCAAGTAGAACTGACTATGAAGGAAGGTCATTATTCTTGGTCAAATCAGAGCTTTAGATCTTTTGATAGTACAATCGTTGAGATAGAGACTTCAAAAGGTATTAATGGTTATGGAGAAGTTTGCCCCTTAGGTCCAGCATATTTACCGGCGTATGCTGAGGGTGCAAGGGTTGGCATCGCAAAAATTGCAGGGGTCTTGCTTGGTAGAAACCCCGAAAATATCAATGAAATTAATTCTATAATGGATAATACCCTAAAAGGACATCCATATGTTAAATCAGCAATAGATATCGCATGCTGGGATATACTAGGTAAAGTGACCAACCAACCAATATTTTCTTTGTTAGGTGGTATGTTGCAGAAAAAAATTAAACTATTTAAAGTTGTCTCAAGGGATATTCCTGAAATAATGCAACAAAAAGTTATTGACTATCAGGAACAAGGTTTCACCCAATTTCAAATGAAAGTAGGAGCAGAGCCATCCGTAGATATAAGACGAATTAGGTCTGTTGCAGAGAATCTTAGAACAGGTAATATTTTAGGTGCAGATGCCAATTGTGGATGGCGACAACATGATGCAATTAGAGTCGTTAATGCTGTTTCGGATTTAGACATTTATATTGAACAACCCTGCCCTACCTATGAAGAGTGCAGTGTTGTGCGACATAAGTCTAATCTTCCTTTTATTCTTGATGAGTGCATGACTGATCTTCAAGCAGTTCTAAAGGCCTGGAATGATCAATCTGTTGACGTGATTAATTTAAAAATTGGAAGGCTTGGGGGGTTGTCTAAAGCAAAATTAATTAGAGATGTTTGTGTTTCTTTAGGTATTTCCTTAACCATAGAAGATACCTGGGGGAGTCAAATAGTGGATGCAGCCATAGCTCACCTAGCCCATTCAACCCCAAGAGAATTTCATTTTCAGTCTTCTGCCTTTCATGAATACACGCAAGTTTTAACCGCAGTAGGCCAGCCTACCATTGATAATGGTTATATGTTCTGCTCACAGGCCCCAGGATTAGGTATTAGACCAAATTTTGATGTCTTAGGTGATCCATTAAGTACTTTTTCTTAACAATTCCCCTCATTTTTATGGTTTAAGAATAAATAGCAAATCTAATACATCCAATAAATCCTGTAACCAAGCAGTAAAATACATCAAAATTGCCTAACTATCTTTGCGATTTAAAAAAAGCTGAAAAGAAATAATGGCTAAAATGCTTGAAATAAGCATTACCAGTTGTAATGGAGCCGAACTGTCTCCACCTTCTAAAACTGCACTGGAAATAGTCGCTAACGCTGCACCAACACCAATCATAATAGCATTGCCAACACCACCAGCAGTTCCCGATAAATTAACATTAACCGATAATATCCCTGCACTTGCATTTGGAATTATTAGGCCACAGCCTGAGCCAATAAAAGTGCATAATCCGAAAAATATATATGGGTTGGGGGAGAAAATTAATCCAAGGATAAAAGATAGTGACATGCCAAAAATAATATTAAAACAACCGAACTGTATCATAAACGAAGTTCCTTTTTGTTTTGAATATTTTCCAGATATATAATTACCTGTAAAATAGCCTATTGCCGGAAAACCGATGAATAGGCCGGCAACAACGCTACTAAGGCTATGAACTTCTGATGCTACGTAGGAAGCACCTCCCAAAAAAGAAAAGAAACAGCCGGAAGAAAAAGCCAAAGTCATTGAATAACCCCAGAACTTTCTTGATTTAAATAAGTCAAGATGTGCCTTTAAAGAGATAGAGGGTTCAGATTCATTAAATCTTTTAGTTTCCCCCTGATCGAAAAATAAAATTGTTAGTAGAGTAAATCCTATAATAGCCATGAAAACAAAAATAAAACGCCAACCAAAGGCTGTATCAATTATTCCACCTATCCCAGGAGCAAATAAGGGTATTAAGGCCATTCCCATAGCAACATAACCAATGAGCGATGCAGATTCATGCTCATCTGTCGAAATATCTCTGATAACAGCTCGACTCATGAGAAAACCTGCAGCAACTGTACCTTGCAGTAACCGGAAAAAAAGAAACATTTCTAAGGATTGTGCGTAGTAGCAACCTAGTGATGCAAATACAAATATTACTAATGAAAATAAAGTTACCGACCTTCTTCCAAACCGATCCGATAGAGGACCGGCGACCAATTGAATTAGTGCGGTAAAAACAAGATAAAGAGATATGGAGAGCTGGATCAAAGTATAACTAGTGTTAAAGTTTCTAGACATTTCCAACATTGCAGGTAGAAAAATACTCATGCTGAGTGCCCCTATTCCCGAAAGGAAAATAAGGGAAACCATATGCGGAGGTGACTTCCTGTCTAGGAAGACTGATTTTTGGTTTTGCATGAAGTAAATATCTTAAAGGTTATTCTCTGAATAATCTGTAAAGACCACCTTCTCTTTCATCAGTCAACAAAAGAATGCTTCCATCCTTACCAACAGCCACATCACGGATCCGTCCAATTTTATTTTTAAAAACTATATTTTCTGAAATAGGACGGTCATTTTGAATCTTGATTAGATACAAGGCTCTAAACTTCAGAGAGCCAACTAACAAATGTCCTTTGAATTCATTAAACATCGTTTTATCATAAAATGACATGCCAGAGGGTGCTATAGAAGGTGTCCAGGTCCATATTGGTGAAACATGAGTGGGAGATGAAGATCCAATTCCAATTTGACCGCCAAAATATTCCTCACCTGAGGTAATAATCGGCCAACCATAATTCTTTCCTTTCTGGAGAATGTTTATTTCGTCTCCTCCCTTTGGTCCATGCTCATGGCTCCATATTTGACTAGTATTAGGATTCAGTGCCAAACCTTGTGGATTCCTATGACCAATAGAAAAAATAGTCTTCTCTCTAATTAATTCCAATTTTTCATCCTTGTTTAAATGAATCTTAATCACGGATCCGGAATGATTTTGCTTATCTTGTGCACTACCTCTTTTGCCTCTGTCCCCTAGCGTGGCAAAGAGCGTTTCTTTTATTAAGAGTAGACGGCAGCCAAAATGTTTACGACTATTCAAAATATGATTAGATATGAATATTGATTTGATATTAATGATTTTATTCTCTTTAAGGATTCCTTTATCGATGGCCGTCCCAATTCCTTTCGGGCTTCTAAAGGAGTAACAGAAATAGACATTTGCTTCTTTTTCTTTACCATTTGTATCGACCACGACATCTAATAAGCCCCCTTGCCCTCCTGCAAAAACCTTAGGTACACCTGTGACTAATGTTGTTTTACCAGTGCTAATCACGACCTTTACAATTCTTCCTGGTCTCTCTGTGATCAAGACTTCATCATGATTTAAGAAATCCATTCCCCATGGATATTGTAGAGGCTCTCCAACACGTTCTAAAAGAACCTTGGCGTAGAGATACGGTGCATTAATAAAAAATATGAAAATAAATATAATACTAATAAAGGATTTAAGATCGCTCATATTAAGGTGATATACTCCCCATTAGTCATTCGTAATTAATGTTCTACTCTAAACTGAATACAATTCTTGTTGCACATAAAAAATAATTATCAGCACCCAATCAGGCCTAACCTCATTTATAATATTAACTGATTCAAGGCATAAGATAAAACTACAAAGTACCCTTTAACTCAATCGAGTTTTTTTAGTTTAATGTAGTCCAGTCATATATTTCAGGATAAAATTGTTCACGCCAAGCCAAAACCTTTGGATTCATAATTTTCCGCCAGAAGATTGGGAACAGGCTTAATACAACCATTAATGGATAGCCAAAGGGTAATTGTGGGGCGGAATTTTCGTCGAATGCATTAAGAGTAGGGTAGAGTTTGTCTGGACGTGCATGATGATCTGAATGCTTTTGTAAATTAATTAAAAGTAAATTACTCATCTTATGATTAGCATTCCAGCTATGAAAGGATTTAGTTGGTTCATATTTGTTCTCAGCGAGCTTCTTTCTCGACAAGCCATAATGCTCGATGTAGTTCACTACCTCTAAATGCAGGACTGCAATAATTGCTTGAAGTAAGAAGAGGCATATGGCCATTACCCCACCAATCAAAAAAGCACAAGTTAGAAAGAATAATGGTATGAGAAAATAGTTATAAAATGGATTTGACAAATGAAAAATTGATTTTTTCTTAATAAGAAGCCTTTCCTTCTCTACATTCCACGCAGATATGAAGCTATTCGGAATAACCCTAAGAAAAAATGAATAAAAACCTTCATTAAATCTTGCAGTCACAGCATCTCTTTTGGTTCCAACGTATCTATGGTGTACAAGAATATGTTCTGTTCTAAAATGTCCATAAATTGCCATGCCCATTAGTATGTCCGCTAAGAACCGCTCCCTTTTTGTCTTCTGATGCATGAGCTCATGAGCAAAGGTGATTCCTACTGCACCTGTGATCATCCCTAACACTAACATCAACCCAACTGACTCAATCAAATTCAAATGGTCAAAAAAGAATATGGCTGTCAGAGTCCCAAATAGGAGAAATATTTGTACAAAAGGCCATAGATATAAAATGATTTTGTAATCAAAAATATTTCCTTTGATAAGGGCATCTTCATTCTTGTTTTCTTTTGTTAAAAAATCAAAAATTGTAATGATCACATATCCAAAAATAGGTGTTAACAATATTGTTAAGCCACCATAAATCCACGAAATAACTAACAATGGGCAGAATAACAAAGGTAGCGAAAACGAAATCGGGGATTCTGCTATGGACTTTTTTTTGCCTGTATTATTCATTATTTGATTTCTTTAAATTTAATTCATTTCAAAAAAGATTGTACTGTTTAAATTGAGAACTAGATCTTGTCAAACTTTAGTAATGAATAATCAGATAAATGTATGCTCTACTTATGCCATAAGTCATAAAAACGTATTTGCTAATCAGTCGTGCGTTAAAAATAAATAAAGGCTCCCAAAAATGAGGATATAAATGAGAATCCTGATGCTAGAAGGAAGGAATCGAAAAATAATAGACAAATACAGCCAGAATTTTAAGAAAAGTCTGAGGATAAATATAGCGATGTACATCGTAACTCAATAATTTAAAATTTTGATTTTAGTTAAAGATTTATACGAGTTCATTACTTTTTTTTAAATAAAAAATGGCTTAATAGTAGAATTAAACCAATGATTAATAGGAATAGTCCAAAAGGTAATTGCAGTATGTTAAGTAATATGGGATCCCAAAGAATAACCCAAATATATCGTTCCACTACTGGTTGAATTATCTGCAAGCTATAAGGGTGTATATAAAACCAGACTTCACCAACCATCGTGAACTTGTACTCTTTTGTGACCATGAGATAATAGACACTATCAAAGAATGAGAACACAATCCCTGCTATGAATAGAAAAGTTCCTAATTTATATTTCAATGAAATCATCCTTGAGATTGATTTAGAAAATAGTTGTCTCAGCATAAAATGACAAGAATATCTTGATTAGATTTTGTTGATTAATTTTAAAGTAATTAAGGCTTTTTTACAGTAGGTTAGAGTATAAAGTTAAAAAGTATTGATGATGTAATGCAAAAAAAAGAAGAACAAATGGATCAATTCTGTGATAAAATAGTGATTGCGCTAGGTTCGCGCAAACTCAGAGCACTATCCTACCAGTCATCCCTGCAGCTGGAACAGAGGTTAATTTCATTGCTTTGTTTACATCAAGGAAATATAACAAGTATTTCTCTGAAGGAAATCCAAATGGAGTATCTAAGAGTTAAAGATCAAAATTTGGATGGTGCTCAGGTGAAATGGGATAATAGTGACAATGTTACGGACTATTAGTAACGCTCTGAAAAGATGAGACCTAATTTTCCTTCTTATTTTTTTATCCAAATATAACTTTCATCTTTTTTTGTTTGTATTACAGAAAGTGGTTCACATTCTTTTCCAACTTCTTTTGGCTGTAGACCGACCCATTTTCTTACCTCCAGACCTGCCGGAGATGCTATGATCACAACTATTTGGACAGGAGCTTCTAGTTGGACACTTACGGCTCTTCCATTATTTATCTGGATGGGGGAAATTCTTTACCGTACCAGATTATCTGAAGACATGTTTAAGGGACTTGCTCCATGGATGAGGTGGCTTCCAGGAGGTTTACTCCATACTAATATAGCAGGATGTAC